>DATJYG010000856.1:0-7033 GCA_035499695.1 Polyangiaceae bacterium | reverse complement strand
CATCGATGAAGCCGTGCGCGGCTCGCGGCAAGCCGAGGAGTATGCGCACGAGTACAAGACCGGGATGACGACGGGGTTCATCATGACGATGGTCGGCGCGCTCGGCGCCATCGGTGGCGCCGTGTGGATGGGCGACGCGGCGTCGCAGACGCCGGTCTCGAACTCGGGGATGACGTCCGCGACCATCGTGCTCATCTCGGGCATCGTCGTGGAGCTCGTCGGGGCCGGCATCGCCGCGCGCGCGCAGACGCACCTGTTCGACGCGGTCAATGCGTACAACGACGACGTGGACACGGGCCGGGTGCGCGCAGCACCGGAGGTCTACGGTCCGCCCCCCGTCGCGCCGGCTTCCACCGCCCTGCCTCCGCCCGCGACTCCCTGAGCCGGTCATGGGCGCACGCATGCGAACGCGCCCGCTGGCGACCATCGTCATCCTCATCCTCTGCGTCGCCTTCGCGGCCGGCTGGGTGACCGACGCGCTCCTGGCGCACGGGCGCTCGCCCATCGAGCGGGCACGCGAGCTCGCCCGCACCGGGCGCGTGGACGCCGCCGAGCAGGCGTACCTGGACCTCGCCACGCAGCAGCCGGGCGACCTGCAGCTCGTCGTCGAGCTCGTGGACAATCACGTGAAGCTCGAGCACGGGTCGATGCTCGCCCCGATGATGGCCACGGGACACGGCCCTCGCCTCGCCGCGCCGGTGGACGAGAGCCGCATCGACGCGGTGGTCTCGGCGCCCGCGCTCGGAGCCGACGGCGCCCTCCTGGCCGGCTGGTGGCGGCACTTCGCCGAAAGCGACGAAGACCCCATTGAGCGCGACCGCGTCACCGAAGCCGCGGACCGGCGGTCGCCTCCGGCCTGGGCGAACCATCTGCTGGGGCGCGCCCTGAGTGAGGAGGGCGAAGGCTCCGGCGCCGCCGAGCGCTTCGCGCGCGAGGCGACCTTCTTCGACGGGCGCGCCGAGGACGCCTCTGACGCTTGCATGTTCTGGATCCGGGAGGGCGATCGCGCCCGTCTGCGCTCCGCCCTCGACGTACCCGCGTTCGCTCGCCAGGTCCCCGCGGGCATCCGGTTCGAAGACGCGAGGGATCGCCACGACTGGGTCGGCGCGGCGCGCTGGTTCTTCCCGATGCAATACGAGCACACGACGCTGAGCGTGCTCTTGCTCGCAGCGCTGTCGGGGCTCGTCTGGTTCGTCATCTGCGCCACCATCGGCCGCATCGGACAGCGTCCGGGCCTGCGCATCCCGCTGTACGTCGCCGCCTTCGCCCTGGGGATCGCCAGCACGTACCTCACGCTCGCAGTCGCGATCGTGGAGGAATCGGTGCTCCACTTCACCGAGAGGGGCCAGGCGTTCGACGTCATCTACTTCGTCTTCGGCGTCGGCATTCGCGAGGAGCTGGCCAAGGCGCTGCTGCTCCTGCCGCTCGTGCCGATCGTGCGGCGGTGGGGCACGCGCCGTGAGGCGCTCGCCTGCGGGGCGCTCGTCGGTCTCGGCTTCGCCGCCGAGGAGAACCTCGGTTACTTCCACCTGGGCCTCTCGGTGGGGCTCGACCGCTTCCTCACGGCCAACTTCCTGCACCTGAGCACGACGGGTCTCGTCGCGGTGGCGATCGACGACACGATGCGTGGCACGCGCGAAACGCGCGAGTCGTGGACGCAGGTGGTGCCGCTCGTGGTGGTGACCCACGGCGTCTACGACTTCTTCCTCTCGAGCAAGTCGGTCGAGACGGCGTCCTTCGTGTCGATGTTCGTCTTCGTGCTGCTCGCGCGCCGCTTCGCCGACGTGATCCGCGAGCTCCCGGGCCGCGAGGGGCCGCTTCTGCGCTACTTCGTCGTCGGCCTCGCCCTCGTCACGGGGGGCAGCTTCGTCTACGCCACGTCGATCGTCGGCGTCGGACACGCGGCGACGGCGATCGTCGGCGGCATGCTCGGCGTCGCCATCATGGCCTACGTCTTCGGGCGTGAGCTCGGAAGCGTCTAGAAAGAGACCGACCCCTGTGCGAGCAGCGTACGTCCACTCTGCAGGATCAGGTCCTGCGTGAACTCCGGGCTCACCGGCAGGGAGTACTGCGAGTTGGTCGCGTTGTAGACGCCGAGGTTGTAGCGGACGTTGTACTTCTCGATCTCGCCTGACAGCACGACGTCCCACACGAAGAACGGGTTGGTCTGGATCTGCGGCGGGTCGGTCGCCTTGTCGTTGCGGTCGTAGACGCCCCCCTCGACGCTCAGCCGCGACATCAGCATGAGCACGCGTCCGAGCAGTGGAGCCGCCGCCTTCACCGACGCCAGGTGCTGCGGCGAGTTGGGCACGTCGCGTAGCGAGCCGTCGTTGTCGAGGTAGCGCGAGCGCTGATACGAGTACTGCGCCGACGCCATCCATCCGTCGCGCCACTCGCGCCGCAACTCGATCTCCGCGCCGGCCGATTCCACGGGGTTCGTCACGTTCTGGTACTGATTCGGGCTGGTCGCGGTCCCGTCGCCTGCGAGGTTGATGAGGTCCGTGATGTAGTTGTAGAAGCCCGCGCCGATGACACTCACCGTCGGCGAGAAGTGGTGCGTGTACTCGAGCTCTCCGGAGTACACCGTCTCGGGCTTCAGGTTGATGCCGCCGGGGATCTGCGTCGGCGACGTGTAGAAGTGCTCGTAGACGCTCGGCGCGCGGAAGGCCTTGCCGAACATCAGCTTCACGTTGCCGTCGGCGTACGGCTTGACGATGACCGCAGCACGCGGGTTGAGCGAGGAGCCGTAGTTGGAGTTCGTGTAGTAGTCGAAGCGCGCGCCCGCAGTGAGCTTCACGATGCGCAGCGGGTAGTAGTCTCCGCTGACGTACGCGGCGGCCACGCCGAAAGGATCATCGCGGTTCAAGTAACTGAGGGGCGCGATAGGGATGCCCGCGGTCACACCGCCGGCCGCGACGCCCGTCTGCGCCGCCTTGAAGTGGTCCTGGTACTCGCCGCCGAGGGTCAGGCGAAGCTGCTTCTCGATCACGTACGCGACGCGCTGCTCCACCCCGAACCACTGCCCGCGATAGCTCTCGGTGGCGTTGCCGCCATTGTCGACCGGCGTCGCGAGGAAGTCGTCGAACTGGTAGAGGTTCAGGTGCGCGCGCGACAGGAGCTCGAAGTTCTTGCCGACCTTCGGCTCGAAGCGCGCCTCGAGCACGCCGCGCGTGTCCTGGAAGTAGGTCCGCGGGTCGCCGAGGAGGGTGCCGAACTCGCCGGCTGGGAGCTGCTTCTTGCGGGAGGTGAGAAACCACTGCAGCGTGAAGCTCTTCCACCACAGGCGGCCGTTGACCGTCCCGGCCTCCAGCCCATCGGACCCGCGCGAGTTGCCGCCGGTGGCAGCGTCGGACGCAAACTCCTTGAAGTAGTAGTCGCGCCCGGCGCCGTAGGCCGCCGCGACGCTCGTCCACACGCCCGAGTCGGGCGAGAAACGCACCTGCTGCATCGCTCGAGCCGTCCCGATGCCGTTGCCCGAGGTCGACAGCCCCGCCTCGGTGTGCGTCGGTGCGTTGCGGCTGCGCGTGACCAGGTTGATGACCCCGAAGAAGGCGCCGGTTCCGTAGACGACCGAGCCGGGGCCGCGGATCACCTCGATGCGCTCGATGTCCGCGAGATCGACACGCCCGTCGTACCCGAAGTACGACTGCCCCACGTAGTCGTCGTTGAGCGGCTGACCGTCGAGCAGGACGAGCACACGCGTGCCGTAGTCCCCCGGCCGGGAAAACCCGCGGACGCCCACGTTGTCGTAGCTCGTGTCGTTGCCGACGTAGACGCCGCGCACGCCGCGCAGCGCCTCCGCGATCGTCGGATAACCCATCGCGCGGAGCTCGGCGCCCGTGATGATGCTGACGGAGCTCGGAGCATCCTCCAGGTTCTCGGTGACGCGCGATGCCGCGTTGACCTCCTCGATCTGCGCGAGCTGGACCTCGAGCTTCGCCTGCCCTGTCGCGGTGACGAGCACAGTGCGCTCGACGGGTCGGAAGCCGCTCAGCGACACGCGCACACGGTGCACCCCCACCGGGATGTTCAGGACGGCCGGCGTGAAGCCCATCGCACGGTCGTCGATCTCGACGAGGGCGTCGCGCACGTCCGAGCTCACGACGAGGTTGCCGGCAATCGGCACCAGCCTCGCATGCACGACGCTCGTCGTGTCCGCAGCGACGGTCACCGAAAGCGTCGACTGCACGAACCCGTCGGACGAGACGATCAGCGTATGCGGGCCCGGGGGCATCGACACCGTCGCCGGCAGAGTGGCCGCCGGCGGCGCGTCCTCCCGGTCGACGCGGATGACCGCCCCGCCGGGCTCTCCCTCGACGCGAACGCTACCGACGATCTGGCGCAGCGGGACCGCGAGGGGCGTGTCGACGCCCGTCTGCACCGACACGGACTTCTCGACCGGCTCGTAGCCCGGGAGCTCGACGATGACGGTGTACTTGCCCGAGCTCAGCCCGAGCTTGGTCGGCGTGCTGCCGCGCGCACCGAGGTCTCGGCGGTCGACGTAGATGGCGGCGCCCGGCGGGTCACTCGTGATGCTGAGCACCGCCACGGAAGGCGCGAGGCGCCCCAGGGCCTCCTGGATGCGGGCCTGCACGGCCGGGTCCTTCTCGCCCTCGAGTGCCTGGGTGTAATAGCGGTACGCGTCGGTCGGCTGGTGGAGCTGCTCGTAGGTCCGCGCGATGTTGAAGATGACGTTCTTGTTGGCGACGAGGCGATTCGACGCGAGGAAGTGCTCGAGCGCCCCGCGGAAGTCCCCGGCCTTGTAGCGGTCGGCGCCGATCTCGAACTCGACCTCCGCCTCGTCGGCGACGTTGTCGGCCAGCGCGGTCCGGCAGAACGCGAACAGCAGGGCGACGGCGGCCAAGACCATCAGCAGCTTGCGAAGCGGGGTGGTCATCCACCGTCCCCCATTGCGTCGGAGGGCGCATCGGCGGGCGTGTCCGCAGGCGCATCCAAAGGCGCATCCGCGGGCGCGTCGGCACCGGCGTCGCTCGTCGCGCCACACTCGTTCCCAGCCGCCCACGCCGCGAGCGCCAGGCCGCAGGTGTCCCCGCCAGCGTCGGCGCCTTCCACGGCGTCCGCCGTCGGATAGGGCCCGCACGCGTTGGTCACGTAGGCGACGCCTGTTTTCGCGTCGGTGATGCACACGACGTCGCACGTGCCGCTCGGGGCGGGGCCATCCACGATATCGAAGCTCTGCTGGGGCTGGAGGCAGCCGTCAGCAGAGTCATACGCGTTGCCCACGAGCGGGTGCGTCGTCGGCGTCAGCGGGTCATTGCACGCAGACACGCACACCAAGGCCACGGCCACGACGGCATGGATGGTGGTACGCGTCATCGAGTCGTCCCCATGCTCTCGGGGAGCGGGGCACCCCATGATGCTACGGGCGCGGGCCGTGGAGAAGAGACGTCGCGACCGACGGCTCAGGGGACTTCGACGACCTCGAAGACGCGCTTGACGATCTGCTCGCTCGTCACTTCCTCGGCGTCCGCCTCGTAAGTGAGCACCAGGCGATGCCGGAGCACGTCGGGTCCCACGGCCTTCACGTCCTCGGGCGTCACGTACCCGCGGTGGCGCAGGAACGCATGCGCGCGCGCCGCGAGATTCAGCGCGATGCTCGCACGCGGGCTCGCGCCGAACTCGACGAGCGGTGCGAGATCCTTCATGCCGTGCTTCTGCGGCTCGCGCGTCGCGAACACCACGTCGACGATGTACTCCTTGACCTTCTCGTCGACGTACACCTGCTTGACGACGTTGCGCGCGTCGAGCAGCTCCGCGGGCGTGACGACGGTCGTCGCCTTCGCCGGCTCGGGCTGCGTCATGCGGTCCATGATCTTCCGCTCTTCCTCGCGCGTCGGGTACCCGACGTTGACCATGAGCATGAAGCGGTCGATCTGCGCCTCGGGCAGCGGGTAGGTCCCCTCCTGCTCGATGGGGTTCTGCGTCGCCATGACGACGAACGGCTCGGGCAGCGGGTACGTCTTGTCGCCGATGGTGACCTGACGCTCCTGCATCGCCTCGAGCAGCGCGCTCTGCACCTTCGCAGGGGCGCGGTTGATCTCGTCGGCGAGCACCAGGTTCGCGAAGATGGGCCCGAGCTTGCTCGTGAACTCGCTCTTGGCCTGGTTGTAGACGACCGTACCGACGAGGTCCGCCGGCAGCAGGTCCGGCGTGAACTGGATGCGCGCGAACCTGGCGTTGATCGCGTCGCAGAGCGTGCGCACCGTCAGCGTCTTGGCGAGACCCGGCACGCCCTCGAGCAGCACGTGTCCGCCCGTGAGCAGGCCGACGAGGATGCGCTCGATCATGTATTGCTGGCCGACGATGACCTTGCCGACCTCGTTCGTCAGCCGGTCGACGAAGGCGCTCTCCTTGGCCACGAGCTCGTTCAGTGCACGGACGTCGTACATGGGGTCGTCTCCCTAGCACGCGGCCGACGGCCGAGCGGAGGGCTTTATTCCCGGCGCGAGCGTAGAATGAGCTCGATGGCCGCCACGACCGCCGATCCCTCGATAGTCGAGCGCGTCCAGGCGCAGAAGGAGCGGGTCCACGTCTCCATCGGCGCGGTGTGCAACAACAACTGCATCTTCTGCATGGAGGAGGACCGCGAGGCGCGCGAGGTCAACAACGGCGCCATGACGCCCGAGCGCGTCCGGTGGATCCTCGAGGAGCACCGCGGCGCCGAAGAGGTGTGCTTCACGAGCGGCGAGCCGACGACGCGCCCCGAGCTGCCGGACTTCGTGCGCTGGGCGAAGTCACTGGCCTACGGGCGCATCAGCGTGATGACCAACGGCCGCCGCCTGTCGCACTTCCCCTACGCCGTCGCGCTGGCGAAGGCCGGGATGAACCGCTTCTACGTGTCGATCCACGGCCACACGAAGAAGCTGCACGAGGGGCTCACGCGCACGCCGGGCAGCTTCGAGCAGACGGTCGCGGGTCTCGACTCGGTGACGAAGCTCAAGAGGTTCGGCGTCGAGCTCCACACGTCGACGGTCGTCACCGACCGCAACCTGCCGCACATGCTCGACGTCTA
>DATJYG010000855.1:0-7513 GCA_035499695.1 Polyangiaceae bacterium | reverse complement strand
CTCGGCACATCGCCTGCAGCCGCGGGCGTGGGTCTCGGCGGCAACGCGCTCCGGATCGCGCCGCTCGAGCGACGCGATTCCTGCCGCCAGGTGATCGAAGTGGTCAGGCGACTTCATGGCCACTCCTCGTCGTGGATGGCTGCACCAGGTCCGCCAGCTCCGCGCGCAGCGTCTCGTAGGCCCGAAACGCGCGGGCGCGAACCGCCAGCGCCGTGGTCCCGAGGATCTCGGCGATCTCCGGAAACGTCAGCCCCTCGAACCTGTGGAGCTGCACGACGACACGCTGCGACTCGGGCAGCCGGTCGATGGCTTCGCGGACGCGCGCCGTGCGCTCTCGCTGTGCTTCGCCTTCGCTGCCTGCCGCCCTCATCGCCGTCGTCGCTTCTGCCCGGACCAGCGCTTCCTCGTCGCAGTCCTCCTTCAGCCGATATCGCCGGCGCAGCTCGTCGCGCCGCACGCTCGCCGCGATCGCGAACACCCAGGGCCTCAGGGGGAGGCCGACGCGATAGGTGGCGCGCGAGCGATGCAAGTTGAGGAAGGTCGCCTGCACGAGCTCCTCGGCGACCGTCGTCTCGCCGAAGGAGCGCATGAAGAAGCCGTACACCCGCGGCGCGAGCCGCGTGAAGAGCTGCTCGAACGCCCGATGGTCTCCCGCGAGGTAGCGGGCCATCAGGGGCTCGTCGCGGGGGTCGTCGCTCGGCCTCACGCCCGCCGGTCTACTGCTTGGCGACGATGGGGCAGTTGACGATCGCCGCCCCCGACGCGAGCAGTGGCGCCTTCATCGCAGTCGTGAGGTTCATCACGCTCGCGAAGGCCGAGTCGTCGTAGACGTCGACTTTCCACAGGGGCGAGTACGCGGCGTCTTCGGGCACGGTTTCGGGCACGTTGTGCGTCTGCATGGTGCCCATCTCGGTCTCGAACCCCGAAGGTGGACCGCTCATCGCGTCCTTCGGGTCCGGATTCACGTTGAACGTCACGTAGATGTCCGACAGCGGGACGGTCCCACCCGCGGTGGTCACCAGCATGCGCTCGGCGAAGGTGAAGTACTTGACGACCTGGTGCTTGTACCAGCCGCGCTGCAATCCTGTCGGCTCGGCGGACGTGTAGCGGAGAGACGCGGTCGACCCGTCGGGAACGACGGGGCAGTTGACCAGCATCGACGTGGTCTCCATCGGGTAGCCGGCGGCCGTGATCTGGTCGACGCTCGTCACGCTGTTGGCCACGTAGTCCTGCGGCACCGTGACCTTCGTGACGCGCCAGAAGTCGTTGTAGCCCGTGTCGCCCGGGATCACGCCGATGACGTTGAGCTGCCCCGCGACCGGCGAGGAGTCGCCCTGCGCGAAGAGCACGTAGATGGGCGCCGGCGCGGTCGGCAGCACGTCGAAGTTGTAATAGGTGACCTTGCCGCCGTCTGGCCCGAGTCCGTGCGTGATGAAGGGGGCGCCGGAGTCGAAGTGGATGGGAGCGTTCGGCCCGGGGAGCGATGGGTTCTTGCTCCGGGCGAAGAGGTGAGCGAACGCATCGGAGAACCGGTCGACCGCGACGACGGGGGCCGTGTCCGGGTCGAGCGCCATGCCGGACGAACCACCGGAGGACGAACCGCCGCCTGAGGAGCTGCTGCAGCCGAGCACGGCAGGGAGAACCAGAAGGAGGGAGATGAGCTTGGAGCCGTTCATACCCGCCGTGTACGGCGCGGCGCCCGGAAGTGTTACGCGCGCGGCCGCCGCTCGGTCCTCGTGGGATGAGATGCTTTTGGCGGTTCCGGCCTTAATTGTTGGATATCGCGAACGATGTCCATCGAGCACGACAACGTCGAGTTGAGCAGACGGGCGGCCATCCTCGCTCAGCGTGCGTTCGTCGAGCTGCTTTCCCGTGATCCGACGACCGTGAGCGGCAGTCTCGAGGCCGCGGCGCAGTTCGTCACGAACTCGTGCGCGCAACTCCTCGGGTCGGAACGCGCAGGAGTCTGGCTCTTCGACGACGCGAGGGCCGAGCTCAGGTGCGTCGATCGGTTCAGCCTTTCGTCCGGCGACCACTCGTCCGAGGGGATACTGAGGGAGGAGGAATACCGCCCCGAGTTCCAGACCCTGAAGTCTGCGCTCTACGTGGACGCGAGCTTTCCGCTCACCGACCCCAGAACGGCGGGCTACGTCGAGGGCTACCTGAAGCCCAACGGGATCACGTCGATGCTCGACGCCGTGATTCGGTTCGGCGGCGAGAGCCTCGGCACGTTGTGCCTCGAGCACGTCGACAAGCGCCACGTGTGGATGCAAGACGAGATCGACTTCGCTTGCCTCGTCGGCTCCCAGCTTTCCGTCCTCCTGGAACGCCTGGCGCGCCGCGAGACCCAGGAGCGGCTGGAAGCAGCGCTGAAGCTCGAGCGCCGTCGGGCGGAGTGGACTTCCGTCGTCGCCCACGACCTGCGGCAGCCGGTGAGCGCGATCTCCTTGCGGGCGCAGCTGCTGGCGCGGTCGGAGGACGCGACGGTCCTCGGTCACGCCGACCGCATCCGCGCGGACGCGCGCCGCCTCACGAGGATGATCGACGACCTGATGGACGTCTCACGGCTCGACGCCGAGCGACTCGAGCTCGTGCTCCAGCGCGTGGACGTGCCAGTGCTCGTGCGCGCCGCCGTCGAGCCGTTCGCCGTCGCGGCGCCCGACCGGCCCTTCGAGGTGCACGTCGTCGGGGACGTGCCCCCGGCCTGGGCGGATCCGGACCGGGTCACGCAGGTCGTCGCGAACCTGCTGGCGAACGCCCTGAAGTACGGCAGGCCGCGCAGCGCGGTGGTCGTCACGATCGAGCCCGACGGCCGCGAGCTCGGTGTCTCGGTGGCGAGCTCCGGCCGGCCGCTGGCCTCCGACGAGATCGAGCGCATCTTCGAGCGGTTCCGCCGCGGCGACGCGGCGAAGCTCGAGGGCATCGAGGGGGTGGGCCTGGGGCTCTACATCACACGAGCGCTCGTGCAGGCGCACGGTGGACACGTCAGCGTCGTGAGCACGCCGGAGGGCGTGAACACCTTCCGTTTCACCCTCCCGACGACGGCGACCTCGTAGACGGACCCTCTGCAGCCGCGATGGCGCTGACGCGTTGCTCGGTTCCGAATCAGGTATCGTGACTCCCGTAGATGCCGCTTCCCGGATGAACTCGTTCCGTGTCGTCAACGTCAGACCATCTACGAGGGCGTGACGCCGAGCTCGCGCTCTTGCGCGCCCACCTCGCCGCAGCGATCGGCGGGCGCGGCGGCGTGGTCGTGGTCTCGGGCGACGCGGGGATCGGGAAGAGCGCGCTCGTCGAGTCGATCATCGGCGAGGCGGAAGGGCAGCGCGTTCGCGTGCTCACCGGCCGCGCTTGGGAGTTCGCGGACGCGCCGGCGTATTTCCCGATCAGGAGCGGCCTCCGTGCGCTCGGTGTCACCCTCGCCGTCCCAGCCGCTTCGGACGCGGACGCCTTCGGGCTCTGGGAGGAGCTGCTCGAAGCGCTCGCGCGCGCGTGCGACCGTTCTCCCATCCTCTGGGTCCTCGAGGATCTGCACGCCGCCGACGCGCAGACCATCGAGCTCCTCGCGTTCCTCGCGCAGCCTCTCCGCGCGATGGCTGCGCTCGTCGTCGCGACAGTCCGGACCGGCGACGCACGCGCCGCGGGCCCGGTGCTCAGCCGCCTCACGCGGCTCCTGCGCGACGGATCGACGATCGCGCTCGGCCCGCTCTGCGAAGCGGACGTCGTCGCGCTCGCGGCGAGCGTGGCGGGGCGCGAGCTGCCGTCGAGCACCGCCCCGGTGTGGATGGCGAGGACCGGAGGCAATCCGCTCTTCGTCGTCGAGTGCGCGCGCGCCGTTCGTTCGGGGCGAAGCCTCGAGCGCGCGCTGCCCGAGACCGTCGTCGAGGTCGTCGTCGAGCGGCTCCGAGCGCTGCCTTCCGCTACCCGCGGATGGCTCGAGCAAGGCGCCATCGTCGGTCGCGACTTCACGGCGGCGACGGTCGCGCGCGCCGCCGAGCGCATGCCGTCGGTCGTCATCGACGGCCTCCTGCCCGCGCTGCGGGCCGGCCTCCTCGAGGAGCACGCGCCCGGACGCTTCCGCTTCGCCCACGCGCTGGTACGCGACGCCATCGAAGAAGCGATGCCGGCCGACGCACGTCGCGCGTGCCACGCGCGGACGGCCGACGCGCTCGGTGAGCTCGGCGACGCCACGGAAGTTCTCGTGGAGCGCGCGCGCCACGCGATCGCCGGGCTCGGGGTGACGCCGGACGACGCGGCGGAGGCGATCGTCTTGCGCGCGGTCGCCGCGCTCGAGAGCGAAGGCGCGCGCGATCGCGCGTTCTCGCTGTGGCGTCGATGGATCGACACGCGCGGCGCGAAGCTCGACGCGGCGCTCCTGCTCGAGGCGGCGCGTCTCGCCTCTGCCGCCGGAAACTACGGCGAGGCCGAGCGCATGGCCGAGAGCGCGGGCGCGATGGCGAGAGCCGCGAACGACCCGGTCCGCGCCGCCATGGCCGCGCTCGCGCGCGGCGCCAGCCCGCTCCCCGGCGTCGTGAACGCGGCGCACGTCCGCGCGCTCGAAGACGCGATCGAAAGCCTCGACGCGGAGAAGGAGCCGCGGCTCGCGCGTCTCCTGCGCGCGCGCCTCGCGGCGGCGATGCAGCCCGCCGCCGATCCGGGCATCCCCGTCGCGATCGCGCGCGAAGCCATCGTCGGCGCGCGCGCGACGGGCGATCCCTCCCACCTGCGCGAGGTGCTGGTACTCGCCGGCTCCGCGCTCATGACGTTCGTCGACGCGGTGGAGACCCACGCGCTCGCAGGCGAGCTCCTCTCGTCGTCGCTCGCGGCAAACGATTCGCCGCGGGCGCTCCGCGCCTTCTCGCGCCTCGTCGTCGGCCACCTGGAGCTCGGCGACTTCGCGGCGTTCGACGCGGACGCCGATCGAATGATGGCCCACACGCGCGCGGTCGGGCACCCCTCACTCACGTGGCGCCCGCTCATCGTCGCCTCCATGCGCGCGCTCGCGCGTGGGCAGTTCGAGGACAGCGAGCGATTCGTCACCGAGGTCGAGCAGTCTGCCGCGCTCGTCGACGACCCCGCGCTGTCGGTCTCGCTCCAGGCGCACAAGATGTACCGGATGTTCGCGATCGACGACGAGGGCGCCATTCGCGCGGCCCTCGCGACGGTCGCGCCGAAGCTCTTCGCCTTCGCGGGCGATCTCGGGACGCTGGCGATCCAGACGATGTTCGCGCTCCGGCTCGAAGACCGCGAGGGGGCGGCTGCGGCGCTCCCGGGGCTCGCCCACTTCGCGCGCGTGCTGCCGGTCGACTCGCCCTCGCTCGGCATCGTCGGCGAGGCGGTCGCCCTCGCGGGCTCGAACGAGGATCGCGCGTCGTGGCTCGGCCGGCTGCTGCCGTTCGTGGGCCGCGAGATCACGACGGCGCCGATCCCGTACACGTACGAGGGGCCCATCGCGCGCGCGGTCGGGCTCCTGGAAGCTTCCCTCGGCCGGCTCGACGCTGCAGACGCGCGCCTCGAGGCCGCGCGCGCGACGTGCCGGGCGCAGCGGTTCACGCCTTGGGTCGCGCGACTGTCGCTCGAGCGTGGTCGGGTGGCGCTCGCGGCGGGGCGCGGGAACGAGGCGCGGACGCTCTTCGACGAAGCCGCGTCGACCGCCCGGGAGCTCGGGATGCGAGGCATCGAGGCAAAGGCGCGCGCCGCCATGGGCGGTGGGGCGCGCGTTCCCGTGCCGGCGCCGGCCACCGATCCGGAGTCGATACTCCTCACGCGCGAGGGCGAGGTGTGGCGCGTCGCGTGGGCCGCGCGCGTCGTGCGCGTGCGCGACAGCCGAGGCGTGCAGCTGCTCGCGAAGCTCGTCGCTTCTCGGGGCGAGCGGATCCACGCGCTCGTCCTGGCCGGGGACGGTGAGGTCGCGTTGCCGGAAACGGACGCCGGCGAGGCCGTCGATCGCAGAGCGGTCGCCGCGTACCGCGCGCGGCTCGCGATGATCGACGACGAGATCGCGTCGACCGAGTCGGGGACGGACGCACGGCGCGCCGATAGGCTGCGTCGAGAGCGCGGGATGCTGGTCGAGGAGATCGCGCGCGCCATCGGGCTCGGGGGTCGCCTTCGCAAGGTCGGCTCGGCCACGGAGCGCGCGCGTATCGCCGTGACGCGCCGCCTGAAAGACGCCGTCGCACGCATCGCCGAGCTCGACGAGGATCTCGGGCGCCACCTGCGCGCCGAGGTTCGAACCGGAACGTACTGTTCGTACGGCGGATAAGCTCGAAAAAACGAGCGGTTGGACGAGTAACGACGGTGTTCCACGAAAGGTAACGCCTCGGAGGGAAAGGAGCCCTCCCATGACCTTTCTGGACCTGATGCCCATCCTCTTCCCCGCGACTTTCGTGGCGTTCCTCGTCCTCGAGCGCCTCCGCCCGGCGCGCGCGCAACAGCGCGTGCCCTGGTGGCTGATGAAGGGCATCGCCTTCTTCGTGGGAGGCATGGCCCTCAATGCGCTGCTCCCGGCGCTCATCCTGGTGGCGATCGGCGATCGCTCCCTGCTGCACTTGCAAAGCCTCGGCACGTTCGGCGGCGCCCTCCTCGTCATCCTCCTCGGCGATCTCCTCGGTTACTGGATCCACCGGGGGCTCCACAGCTCGGAGCCCGTCTGGCGATGGACGCACCAGCTGCACCACAGCGCCGAACGGATGGACATGGCTGGCGCCGCGTTCTTCCACCCGCTCGACTCGGTGGCGCAGGGAGTGATCCCCTCCGTGGCGATCGTCGCGCTCCTCGGTGTGACGCCGATGGCGGCCGCGGTCGGCGGGTTCGCCGGGTTCGTGCTGGGCGTCGCCCCACACATGAACGTCAGGACGCCGGCCTGGTTGGGGTACGTCTTCCAGCGACCCGAGATGCACGCCGTTCATCACGAGCGCGGCGTCCACGCCTACAACTACGGCGTCCTGGCGCTCAGCGATCTCGTCTTCAGGACGTGGCGCAATCCGCGTACGTTTCCCGAGGGCGCGTTCGGGTTCTGGGACGGCGCGTCTTCGAAGATCGGAAGGATGCTCATGGGCCGGGACGTGACGACATGATCGCGCAAGGATCCTTCCAGCTCTACGTCCTCGCGAGCGCCGTCCTCGTCGCGATGCTCTACGGGCTCGCGTTCCACACGGCGACCGTGCGCAAGGCGCGCAGGGCCGTCGTGAACCCGGAGGACGTGAAGGTCTATCCGGGGTCGGCGGTCGCCGAAGTCGAGCATCCGGACGTCCAGCGGGTGAAGCGCGCGCACCTGAACTTGATCGAGAACGCCGTGCCCTTCTTCGTCTTCGGCCTCCTGTACGCGATGACGAACCCGAACGCGTGGATCGCAGGCGCGCTGTACGGCAGCTTCGTCGTCCTCCGCGTCCTCCACATCGTCTTCTACCTTGGCGCTGGCCAGCCCGGACGCGCCGCCATGTTCGGCCTCTGCACGCTGATCAACGTCGTGATGGTCGTGCTGGTTCTGCACGCCGTCTTCTTCTGACCGGCT
>DATJYG010000854.1:0-3865 GCA_035499695.1 Polyangiaceae bacterium | reverse complement strand
GCACGTGAGGAGCACGATCCTCGTCGCGAGCATCAACAACATCAAGAGAGGCGATTACGTCGAACCGTACACGCGCGCGCTTCCTGAGAAGCACCGTCGGACGCTCTTCGAGTTGATCGCGGGCACGTGGACGCCCGTCGAGGCCGCGATGGCGCACTACTCGGCCTGCGACACGCTCGGGCTTTCGGTGCACACCGCCACGCAGTTTGGCGAGCAGACGGTGGACCGCATCGGCCAGAGCATGGTCGGTACGGGGATCCGGATGGCGAAGCAGGCGGGTGTCACGCCATGGACGTTCTGCCCGCACGTCCAGCGGTTTTGGGCGCGCGGCTACGATGGCGGCGGCATCGCGGTCTACAAGCTCGGTCCGAAGGAGGCGCGTTTCGACCTCGTTCAGTTCTCGCTCTGCGAGAGCCCGTTCTACCGGAGCGCCCTAGGCGGCTGGCTGGGGGCATTGCTTCGACTGTTCAGCAGAACACTCTACCTTCACCAGACGTCTCCACCGGACGGACCGCACAGCGCGAGCTACCGAGCGCAGTGGGTTTAGCTCCCGCCGCCCGTAGCGGCCCGAACGGGGGACCGTTGACGCGGGAGGATGGGCGAGACTAGCCGTCGACACGGATCCGGAGGTGTTTGCATGTCGAGTCGATGGGAGAACGTCGTGACCCTCGCACGCGAGGTCGACGCCTACTGCGCGAAGGGACAAGTCCCTGACAACGACACGGTGGCTCGACTGGCGCAAGCCGTCATCGACTTCGAGAGGGAGCTGTCCCGCGCGCGTTCGTCAGGACCTCCGGAGGGCAGGAGCTAGCGCCCAGAGTCCCGAGACTAGCGGCTACTGTCTCGCGCGACTTGCAGCCCGTGGTGAACTGCCCGTCCAATCCAAGCTCCGGGAGGTTCACAATGCGACGCTGCATGTTCGTCGTGGGCTACGCGACCGTCGTCATCTCTCTCGGCATCGTGGTGGGGACGATCGGGTGCAGCAGCAGTTCGAGCGGAGGCGCCGGGAGCCCCCCGCAAAACATGGATGCCTCGATGAACTTCGACGGGACGCCTCCCGCGGACAGCGGCTCGACGCGCGGTGCCGCCGAGGCAGGCGTTCCGCAGGCCCCGGATCTCAACAACATCATGATCGCCGCCCCACCCGTCTTGACGTGGTCGTGGCGCTCTCACCCGACCCGCGCTCCGAGATCGTCTTCGGCAACGGCACGGCGGGGACCGGGACACGGGCGACCGCCGTCCACGGATCCTGCGCGAGGAGCTGCTCGCCGCGACGCCGAAGATCCAGCGCGAGTCGGCCCTCGAAGGCGTCCTCGAATGCGCTGGTCAGCTCGGCCGCGCTGCGGAACCGATCGGCGGGACGAACCGAGAGCCCGATGCGGAGCGCGAGCTCGACGTCCCACGGGACGTCGACGAAGATCCGCGGATGCGGCGGGGGCCGCAGCCGGGCGCGGGCGAGCTCCTGCGGGTCGCCCACGAGCGCCGGCCGTCCGGTGAGCGCGCGGTAGACGACCAGACAGAGGCTGTACAGATCGGCGCGCGCATCGACCGGTTTGCCGCTCGCCTGCTCGGGCGCCATGTACTGCGGCGTTCCGACCACGACCACGCCACTCACCCCGCCCATCAGGTCCTGGACCTGCGCCACGCCGAAGTCGACGAGCTTCCACCGGTCACCCTGATTCGAGCCGGTGAGGATGATGTTCTGCGGCTTGACGTCACGGTGCACGACGGCGGCGGAGTGCACGTCGGTCAGCCCTCGCGCGACGTCGCGGACCAGCGCCCGTAGCTCCCGGAGCGGAAGCCGGCCGCGCCGCTGCAGGACCGCCGACAGGGGCTGGCCCTCGACCAGCTCCATCGCGATGTACGGCAAGTCGCCCTCGATGCCGCCGGCGTCGACGACGCGCGCGACATAGGGGCTCTGCACTCTCCCGAGCGCCCGCGCCTCCTCGGCGAACAGGCGAAGCGACGTCGGATCGGCCGCGCGCTCGCGCCGCACCAGCTTGACCGCGAACCGCTCCCCGGACCGCATGTCGACGCCTTCGTACACGTCGCCCATTCCCCCGCGCCCGAGGAGCCGCTGCAACCGGTAAGGTCCGATCTGCTGATGGAGGAAGATCGCCTCGGCGTCACCGCCGAGGAGCCGATCGATCTCCCGGGTGGCTGCGAGCAGCGTCGCCTGCTCGCGCGCCGCCCGGCGCGATGCCGCCCGCGCTTGCTCCATCAGGGCCTCGTAGCGGCGATCGACCGTCACTCCCGCGGCGAACGCGGTGGCGTAGACCCCTTGCAGCATCGCGTGCTGCGCGACGCCCTCCCACCGCGGGACCCCCTCGACGAGGATCGGGACGTTGCCGAGGTCGGGCAGCACCCCCGTGTAGACCAGCGCGAACGCGGTCGCATGGGCCACCGCGATGCCGATCCAGATCCGTCCTCGCCGGTCGCCGCCCCACGCGGCGCGGTCGGTCGCGCGGAACAGGCCCCCGAGGAAGAGGGGCGCCACGATGAACGCTGCGAACGCGCTGTGCAGGCCCATCGAGAACGCCGGGCCGACGCTGAGCACGCCGGCGATGGTCCATGGCCAATGCTCGCCCGCGTCGCCGTGGCGCAGGACGCGGACGTTGTGCGCCCACACCGCGGCGGCGATCCCGGCGGTGCATGCCCACGCGACGTAGAGCGGACCGCGGTGCACGGCGATCACGCCGAGGAGGGCGGCCCCGCTGGCGCAAACCGCGATCACCATGACGAAGACGCGGCGCATCCGGTCGTTGGACGCCTTGAGCCACGCGTCGGAGCGGGCCGCGGGCTTCTCGGCTTCTCCGGCGTCGTCGCTCGACGAGGCGGCGCCGTCGAACACGCGGGCGACGGCCACCTCCTCGGACACGACGTCCGACGACGCGATCGTCGCCGGCGAGTCGACCTCCGTGTCGGGTTCCACGACGAGAGCCTCGCGAACGGTGGCGGCATCGTCGCGCGGCGAGGGGGCTGCTCCCCGGCCTTCGAGACCCCGCCGACCGATCCGCAGCGCACGCCGGTAATCGGCCCGAGCCTCCTGGAGCAGGGCAGCGCGGATCATCTCCGCCCGGCCCGCGACCTCGAGCTGCACGGCGATGGCGCGATAGCGCTTGTTGAACGTGCGCGCCGAGAGGAACGCGGCCAGATAGATCCCCTGCACGAAGAGATGAGCCGCCGCGTGGTGGGCCATCGGATGCGAGCCCACGATGACGGGCGCGAGAGAAACGTCCGGGATCGTGTGAGTCGCCACCAGGGCGAAGACGACAGCCTGTCCCGCCGCGAGCGCGAGATAGAAGAACCGCGAGGCCGTGCGACCGTGCTCGTCTTCTCCCAGCACGCCCACGAGGCACAGCACGGTCACCAGGAGCGCGGCGAACCAGCCGTTGGGCCCGAAGAAGTACGCCGGCCACGCCGTGAGCAGCCCGATCGCGATCAGCAGCGCGACGCGCACCACGGAGGCGAGGCTCGCCGTCGGTCGGCCGAGCCGCGCCAGGAGCGAGCAAAGGCCCGCCTCGATCGCGAGCACGACCGAGGTCTGGACTCCCGGGCCTCCGGGTCGATTCAGGACGAGGACGACGACGGCGCCGATCGCGCACAGCGTGCCGAACCACACGGACGCGCGATCGACCGGCCTCAGAAGGCGCCTCGCACGCCCGCGAGCGCGCCCCGATCGGCGGGGACGACCTCGAGTCGCAGCGCCGACGACGCCGATGCCTGAGTCGCCGGCCGCGTGAAGAACACGAACGCGCCCGCCGCCAGCGCGGCGACGCCGACGGCCGTGGCGACGTCGCCGATGTTGAACGAACGCTTCGCCGCGTCGATGGCGTCCTGACTGCACTTGCCGAAGCACGCGCCG
>DATJYG010000853.1:0-3787 GCA_035499695.1 Polyangiaceae bacterium | reverse complement strand
GCTGGTCGTCCAGAAGCTGTCCTGCATGTCGGTCGCCGGATGGTCCGGCGGGAAACCGAGCTTGCCGAAGTTGTTCTCCTCGAGCTCCACCTCGGGCCCGTCGTGCACGGCGAAGCCGAGGCTCACGAGCACCTCGACGATCTCGTCGCGCACGCGAGAGATGGGGTGCCCGTGACCGAGCGGCGCGGGCTGGCGGCCGGGCAGCGTGAGATCGAAGGGCGGGGCGTCGAGATCGGCCTGACGCTTGGCACGGCCGAGGGCGACGAGGCGCTCGTCGAACGCCGTCTCGACCTCCTTCTTCACCGTGTTGACCATCTCGCCGATCGACTTGCGCACGTCCGCCGGGACGGCGCCCATCTGCTTGAGGACGCTGGTGAGCTCGCCCTTCTTGCCGAGGATCTTCGCGTTCTCGTCCCTCAGGGCCTGCTCGGTCCCGGCCGCGTCGAACCGCGAGCGGAAGGTGGCGCGCAGGGCGGCGAGGGAGCGCTCGATGGAGTCCGCGGGCTCGGTCATGGCTCGATGGAGGTCACTGTCGATAGCACAGCCACGGGGCCGATACGTCGGTCGGCGGGGATCCGTTGATCGACTCGTGCGCGAGTCTCCTTCGTGGAAAAGGTGGGCCCCGCTGGCGACCGCGGCGGCTGTCCCGGCGCTGC
Organism: Polyangiaceae bacterium; assembly: GCA_035499695.1. Lineage (GTDB taxonomy): Bacteria > Myxococcota_A > Polyangia > Polyangiales > Polyangiaceae > Palsa-1150. Next base: position 3,131 of record DATJYG010000853.1, on the reverse strand, counting down.
TCTTTCTCGTCCTGCCGCCGCTGACGCGGAGCGGGCTGTGGGACCCCTACGAGCTGGGGACCGCCGAGCTGGCGCGCCGACTGGCCGTGAACCTCCTGCACGCGCCCGGGCTGGCGCTTCCGGGGGCCGACGACTCGATGCCCCACCTGAACGATCTGGGGCGTCCGGAGCTCCCCTTCACGTCGATCGCGCTGGGGTTCCGCGTCTTCGGCCTGCACGAGTGGGCGGGGCGACTCCCGCTGGCGCTCTGGGGAATCGTGGGCGTGCTGGCGACGTACGCGTTCGTCGCGCGTCTGTTCGACCGGCGCACGGGCGTTTACGCGGCCATCGCGCTGAGCACGATGCCCCTCTACTTCGTGCAGGCGCGCACGATGCTCGGCGACGTGTGCACGATGGCCGGGCTGGCGATGTCCTTCGGCGGCCTGGCGGTCGCGGCGTTCGATCGCGACGAGGAGGGGCCGACGGGCACGCGAGCGCGGCTGCCGTGGGTGGCGATGGCCGCCGTCGGCCTCTTCGTGGGACTGGAGAGTCGCGGGGCGCTCATCGGCGTGGCCGTGCCGGCGCTCGGCGTGGGACTGACGTGGGCCGTCACGCGTCTCGGGACGAAGGGAGCACGTGACCGGCGCGGCGACGTCGTCGGAGCGGTGTCCCTGCTCCTCGGCGTGTCCATCGCCGTCGTGGCGGCGCGCATCGTGGCGGCGCCCGGGCAGAGCAAGGACCTGAGCCTCTGGGTCGGCGCCGTGCTCCACACCCCGCCGAGGTACCCCACCTTCGACGTGTACGTCGCGTCGGTGGGACACGCGCTCGTTCCGTGGAGCGCGTTCCTGCCCTTCGCGTTCGGCCGGCTGCTCCTGGCTCCCCGCGGCGGCTCCGCGGGGACGGCCGAGCGCGAGAGCCTCGCGCGCGTGGCCTTGTTCGTCGGAGCGACGGTGGTCGTCGTCGCCCAGGGCTTCCTCGCGGCCAGGACGGATCTCGTCGCTTTCGCGGGCCCGGCCCTCTGCGCGGCGGCGTGCGCCGTCGCCATCCGTGACCTGGAGCGCGGCGCGCACGCGTCGATCGCCATCGGGCTCGCCACGCTGCTCGTCGCGGCGATCCTTCACCACGACATGCACGAGCTGCCCGACAAGGCGTTCCAGGCGTTCGGCATCACGGGCGCGACCTTCCCGACGAGCTTCGAGGATCGCTCCCTCACCCTCTGGTGGATCGCCCTCGGCGGCTTCGCGCTCTGCGCGCTGTTCACGTGGATCGAGCGCGACCCCGAGCGCGAGCCGTTCGACCCGATGACCTACCGCACGATCCTGCAGGCGCTGAAGGAGGCCTACGACGGCATGCTGGCGCTCGTGTACTTCGCGGCCGTCGCCGGGGCCGGCATCGCCGCGCTCGTGGTGCTCGTCGGCGCGCGAACCCACGCGCACTGGATGCCCCAGATGTCGGCGAACGTGCGCGACATCGTGCTCAACGCCTGGTGGGTCATCGCCTTCGTCCCGCCGGGCGCCCTCTTCGGCCTCGTGGCGCTGGCCGACGTGTGGCTCTGGGCGTTCGGTGGCAAGGGCGCTCTGTCGCGGCTGTCGCTCACGCGGGCGTCGTCCATCGCGCTCGGCGGGGCGGTCGCGGGGTTCGTCCTCTGCTTCTTCTACTACCCGGCGCTGGCCAACCAGCTGTCGCCCAAGGAGGTCTTCGAGAGCTACCGCAGCGCGTGCCCCGGCGCTCCGCTCGGCCTGCTCGGCGTCGGCGGCCGCACGGCGGCGTACTACGCGGGAGGACAGCAGACGTCCCTCGGCGACGCGAAGAGCGCGTACGACTGGATGACCGCGGGCGGCTCCGGCGAGCGCCGGTGCCTCGCGATGAAGTCCGACGAGCTCCCGAAGCTCGAGCAGCTCTGGCGACAGAACGGTCACCCGGGGACCAACGTGCCGATCCTCGATGCGCGCTCGAGCCAGATCCTGCTCGCCGCGTCGAGCCTCGCCCCCGGCCAGAGCAACGAGAATCCGTTCTCGTCGTTCCTCCTCGAATCCGAGCCGCAGCCCCAGCGCCCGCTCGACGTGAACCTCGACGACAAGCTGCACGTCATCGGGACCGACCTCGTCGACGACCGCAATCGCCGCATGGAGGGCGTGATCCCGGGCCGCACCTACCACCTGCGCGTCTACTACCGGGTCACAGCCCCCGTGGGCATGGAGTGGCCGAACGCGTTCCTGCACGTCGACGGCAGCGGGCGCCGGCACGGCGGCGACCACAAGCCGCTCGGCGGTCGCTATCCGATGACGCTGTGGCTCCCGGGCGACGTGATCGCCGACGACTACGAGCTGAAGCTCGAGCCCAACTTCACGCCGGGCAACTACACCGTGTACTTCGGGCTCGCGAACGGCGACAAGTGCACCGACCGGCTCGCCGTGAAGAGCGGCCCGAGCGACGGCTGCAACCGGGTGAACGCGGGGCCGCTGCGCGTTCTCTGAGTCCCGGAAGGCAGTATGCTCCGGTGCATGTTCGACTTCACCGAAGAGCAGAAGATGATGCGCAAGATGCTCCGCCGCTGGGTGGAGGCGGAGCTCGTTCCGCACGTCGACGCGCTCGAGAGCGAGCAGATGCTCCCCTACGAGCCGATGCGCAAGTTCATCGCGACCTTCGGCGTGGCCGACATGGTGCGCGCCTCCTTCGCCAAGTCCGAGGCGCGCGCGAGCACGCAGGGCTCCGACGCAACTCCCGACGGCGGCATGATGGGCCGCGATCCCGCCATGAGTGCGATCACGGCGATCGAGTTCTGCCGCGTGTCGCCGGGGTTCTCCATGGCCTTCGGCGCCTCGCTCGGCCTCTGCGGCGGCGCGATCATGCGCAGGGGAACGCCGGCGCAGAAGAAGCGCTTCGCGCTGCCGGTGCTCATCGGCGAGAAGATCGGCGCGTGGGCCATCACCGAGCCGGGCGCCGGATCCGACGCCTTCGGCGGCATGCGCACCGTCGCGCGGCGCACCGACGGCGGCTACATCCTGAACGGGCAGAAGACGTTCATCTCCAACGCGCCCCACGCCGACGTGCTGGTCGTATACGCGAAGATGGAGCACGGCGAGCGGCCGCTGCGCGAGCGCCCCATCCACGCCTTCGTCCTCGAGCGCGGCATGAAGGGCCTCTCGCTG
>DATJYG010000852.1:0-8099 GCA_035499695.1 Polyangiaceae bacterium | reverse complement strand
GCCGTGCGTCCCGAGCTCGAGGTCAGCTTCGTCGCGGCGAGCTCGCTGTCGGTATGGGACTGCTCCGGCGTGTCGAGCTTGGCGAGGCCGAAGTCGACGACGCGCGGGCGCCCGCGTGCGTCCACGACCACGTTGTCGGGCTTGAAGTCGCGGTGAAAGATGCCCTGTGCGTGCGCCGCCTCGAGGCCGCGCCCGGCCAGCACGTACACGCCGAGGATCTCTCGCACGGAGCGCTTCCGCGCCGCGACCCAGTCGCGGAGCGTCACGCCATCGACGTACTCCATGGCGAGGAAGACCTGCCCATCGAACGTGCCGACGTCGTACACGGCGACGACGTTTGGGTGCGACAGCCGGGCCATCGCCTGCGCCTCCCTCAGCATCCGCTGCGAGCTCCCGGTGGAGCCGGCCTCCCCGTGGAAGCGCGCGAGCAGCTTGAGCGCGATCCTTCGATCGAGCTCCTCGTCGTAGGCGAGGTAGACGACGCCCATCGCGCCGTGACCGAGCGTCTTGAGCACGAGGTAGCGATCGACGCGGGCACCGGGAGGAAGCTCCACGGGGGCCCCGGCTTCCGGCGACGCCGTCGCGGCGAGAGGGCTCGCCGCGGCGATCGTCGACGAGATGCGCTCGGCGGGGGGGCCGTCGCCCGGAACCATCCCTCCATGGTAACCGCAGGCCCACGGACGGTGGACGTCGGTAGCCTCGCAGCACCGGAAAAAAGGGAGACCGGGAGCCGATCCCCCTGTCAGGGTCGGCTCCCGGTCTCTGGGTCAGGGCTGGCTAGGCCCCGCGTGACGCCGGCCTACTTCGCGGGATTGCTCCCGGAAGCATTCGGCGCCGTCGGTTGCGCTGCGGCCGGTGCAGCTGCAGCAGGCGGGTTCTCCGCCGGCGCGGTCACCGGAGTGATGTTCACCCCGGTCACGTTGCCGTGGATGCTGGCTTTCACCAGCTTCCCCTTGGTACCGCGTGCCTCGCGCGTTGCATTGCGCTTGGCGACCGCGGCAGCCTGCTCCGCCGCCGTGAGCGGCTTGGCCACCTTCTTCGGGCTGAGCCCGAAATCGGCGAGCACGTCCGGGGAGTTCCCGAACGCCGCGCGAACGAACGCGATGAACACGTTGACGAACGCGCGCAAAGCCGGCCCCTTGGACTGTTCGTCCGTCAGGGCTGCTTTCACGGCGGCCTTCGCAGTGTCCACGCTGTTGCGGAGCGCGGCGAAGTCTTGCAACTCCGTCACGATCTGCGCCGGCGTGAACGTGCCGCTCCCGAGGATCACTTGCGTGAGCGTCGAGAGATGCTTCTGCGTCCCTGCGGCAAGCTTCACCGCGAGGACGGCCTCACTACTCTTACTCTTCGGCATTGGACATGGTTCTCCTTTCCGGCGAGCGCACGCACCGCCGCGAGCGGCGGACCTCCCGGGCGCACGATGCTCCCGGGCGGCTGTGCCTTGGTCGATCTCTCACCCTTCACAACCACAGTCCGGGCTCGATTCCGGATTCGTCGTCGGGGGGCGAAAAATCGTACGAGGCCACGAAGAAAGGTCTCAGGGACGCGGGTAGGCCGGCGCGATGACCGGCAAGTGCCCGGAATCGCTCGAGGCACGTTCCCCGCGTGCTGCGTGCGGCGTTCATCCGGTTTTCATGGAACGTTCAAGAACGGGCCGCGCCGCGCCCCATACGCTTTGGCGCATGACCACGCCCGCATTGAGCCGTGTCGTGCTGCTGGGTCTCGCCGGAGTCGCAGTCGCCGCGTATTTCCCCTCCGACGCCTCCGCCGCGACCCCGCCATCGGCCTGTGCCGACGTGAACAATGCGCAGTCGCAGGCCGCCGGCTGCGCGGTGACCAACCAGAACGACTTCGCGAACACCTACAAGCAGCTGTCGGCCACGTACGGCACCGAGCGCGATCCGTCTCCCACCAAGCAGGTGTTCCCGGCGGGCAACCAGAACAACGCCGTCCACGTTCCGAACTACGGCATCCCGGCGCTCACCAGCACGCCGAGCGCCCACGGCGCGCGCCTGAGTACGAGCATCGGCCAGGCCACGGCGGCCAACGTGAACAACCCGTCGCTCGTCGCGGCGATGTCGCAGAAGCCCATCACGGGCAAGTCGAAGCACTTCCACGGGTCGAAGGCCATCCAGCTCGCGAACCTGCGCAAGTCGGCCCAGAACATCTGGGCTGCGCAGGAGACGCTCGCCCATCTGGAGGCGAGCAAGGTGTGCAACGGCAAGACCGGCGCGCAGCTCGTCACGTGCGCGAAGGCCCACCAGCGTCAGGGCACCACGCAACCGTTCCTGGGCAACCATCCCACTTGCGAAAACTTCGTCTACAACCGCTTCTACGACATCGAGCGGTGGACCGACCGCGTCAACGCCTGCGGCGAAGACGCGATGTGCAAGGCGACCATCACGCTGGACGGGACCGACGGCATCGCCGGCAAGGTGCTCAGCGCCTCGGACGTCGATCCGGCGAAGCGCGCGACCCTGCAGCGGCTGCTCGATCTGGCGGCCGGCAACGTGCACAAGCTGCCCGACTGCAGCCAGCCTGGTCTGAAGGGGGACGACCTCACGACGTGCGAGATGGCCAGGTCGATGCCGCCGACCGCGCACGTGCGGCCGACCTACTACGGGTCCATCGCCGGAGGTGGGGTGCAGACGGGCGGTCCGGGCGCCTGCTTCAGCACCCAGTGCCCGCCGATCGACTGGTACGTGATGTCGAAGAACCCGTACTACGACACGCAGACCATGTTCACGCCGCAGCTGATGGCGGCGTTCTCCAAGGCGGATCAGACCAAGTACCAGAGCGTGCAGCGACTCGTGGCGGAGCTGGCCAAGGGCCAGAACGCCTACCCCGTCGGCAAGGGCCAGAAATACGGCACCGAGTGGGAGTTCCAGCGGCACATGCTCGACGTGAACAAGAACTCGTCGGCTCGCACGTTCCACGACTACGCCAAGCGCAAGCGCTTCCTCGAGCAGCGTGCCCAGGCCTTCGCGCTTCTGTTCAACCCCCTCGCCTACCCTGCGCCGTCCTTCGGGATCCCGTCCGGCGTGGTTGACGACCAGCTGACGGCCGCTGCCGGTGGGCACCTGCTCGGGGCGCTGACGACGGGCAACGCGTATCCCTCGACCGACGTCGACCCGCCGTCGGCCAACGGGGCCGTGCCCAGCTACTCGTACCAGTTCGACACCTACCGGTCCCTCGTCTCGTCCATCCGCAGCCAGCCGCCCAACGCGGTGGACCGTTTCGCCTGGAACAACGGGACCAGCCCGCCCCAGATCGATCCGGCCTACAAGTACCCGCGGCTCCTCTGCCAGGCGCCCGACAAGATGCAGACCGGCGTCTCCTCGAACTTCGTCTCGCTGCCGATTGGATCGGGCGGGATGCTTCACCCGCTGCCGAGCACCCCGATCGCCGGCCCGGCGTCCGATGGCGAGATGCCCACGCCCAACCGCAACATCTACTCGGACGTCGGCACGGCGGCGTGCAACTACATCAACGCCGTCCTCGACGAGTGGGCGCGCAAGGACATGCCCCAGGCCTTCGTCGCGCCCAACGACAAGCCTGCGGCTTCCGGCTGCTTCGCCGACGATCCGGCGTGCGACTGGGACCCGCGCGAGTTCATGCAGGGCATGGATGACCTGGTCCGCAAGCAGATCAAGAACGTCGAGTACCGCACGCAGGAGCGCGACTACAAGTTCTGCAAGGAGTGGGCGGGGGCGGTCGCGGGCCAGACGGCGAAGACCAACGACAACACCGAGCTGAACTTCCTGGCCATCATGGAGGCCAAGCTGCAGGGCGCCTACAACGAGATCTCCAAGGTGCCCGCCCTCGATCGCGGGCCCCACTCGGACCAGGTGCCGTGGGCGAAGGGCACCTGGCAGCAGCACTACCCGGACCAGGCCAAGCAAGACTCGTTCGCGACCTTCGGCGAGGACCGGTCGAACGCCGAGACCTGGGGCAACGATCTCTTCGGCGTCGGATACTCCTACGACGCCGGCTGGGAGATCCCGCTCGAGTGGCAGCCGGCGGATACCAAGGACCACTACCAGGTGTGCAACCTGGGCGCGGGCGCGCACGGCGGGTTCGAGGCCTACGCGTACGCGTTCGGATCCGACAAGTTCGACATCCTCGACGCCGACATCGCCGCGGGCTTCAACGACTACGAGGACGTGTCCGTCCCGGGCGCCCCCAACCAGTCGGCGCTCGACGCGGACATGCAGCGCCAGTACGGCGCCTTCGATCTGAACTTCTCCGTGGCGGGCGACGATCTCTACGACAAGGACGTCGCGATGCCGAGCACCGGGGTGAACGTGACTCCGGCCCAGGGCTCGAACTCGTGGACGCTGTTCAACATCCCGTTCCAGATCACCTTCGTGACGGTCGATGTGTCGGTGGGCATCGGGTACACATACGAGATCGACGCCTCGGTCTTGCCGCAGAACCAGGCGTTCATCTGCAACCACGGCATCGTTCCGAAGGACACGAACGGAAAGGTCAAGGGATGGCCGGCCCTCAAGACGCAGCCGAACCTGTCGCTGGGGTCGACGCTGGACGCGCAGGGTGAGCTCGACGGGATCGTCGACGCGTCGGCGAGCCTCGCGGGCCTGGTCGGGATCGGCGTGGAGTGCGACATCACGCTGCTCGGGATCGGCGTACCCGCCCACGTGAGGACCAGCGTGGGCTCGAACGGGCTGTCGGTCGACTCGGCGCTGAACATGAACCTGCGCACGCTCGACGGCAGCCTGTCGGTCTACGCCGAGGCGCTGTTCTTCACCATCTTCGACGTGACCATCCTGCAGTGGGACGGCTTCCACGCCACGGTTCCGCTCTTCAACACGAACACGAACGCGTCGTTCGGCAACCTCGACGTGCTCGGCCAGTTCGGTCTCCAGAATCCCGCCCGCTCGCTGGTGGGGCTGTAGGCGCGCGCCATGGCCTCGCGACACACGGCAAGGGCAGTGGCATGCGTGCTGGTCTTCTCGGGGATCGCCGCGCTGGCGATCGCGCAATCGAGGACGGGGTCGGCCGGGTCCACGGCGCACACCGCGAGCTCCGGCCGCTTCGACTGGCCGATCGGCCGGCGCGACGTCTTCGCGGTGCGGTGGCAGGGGACGTCGCTGCGGGACGTGCCGGGCGGCGACGCGGAGCGCCAGCTCGGCGGGGCCGCCGTGTTCGAGGGCGACGTGTCGGTCCGATCGCTGGGCAAGGACGTCGAGGGGCGCTTCACCCTCGCGTACGGCATCGAGGCAATCCGCGAGTACGGCCTGGCCATGGACGGCAAGGAGCTCGTCTCCGATGCCGACCGGCGGCTGGCCACCGCGGCGCTCGTCGGGCAGGAGGCGATCGTGCACACCGACGACCGCGGGGTCGTCGCCGCGATCGCGTATCACCAAGACACGGCGCCCTCGACGCGCGAGCTGCTGCGGCGCCTGGTGGACATGATGCGCGTGACACTCCCGGAGAGGGTCGGCAGCCCCAGCTGGAATGCCCATGAGCCCACGCCCAACGGCCTGGCGACCGTCCACTACGAGGACGGGGGCAACGAGCTGCGCCGGGTGCGTGTCACCTACGAGGGCCTGGAAGGCCTGGGCGCCGCCGGCGAGACCGAGCAGGAGCTCTCGTCCACCGGGACGATCGGGCTCGACGAGCGCCACGCGGTCCGGTCGATCGCCGACGAAGAGAGCCTGCGCGTCACGAGCGCCAACGGGGTCTTCGCGTCACGGTGGGCCTTCTCGGCGCGGCGCGCATCCACCGACGCGCTCGCGCTCCGACCCGTGAAGCTCGACGATCTGGACGAGGCCACCGGCGCGTCGCAGCTCGCGCGCGACCGCCAGAAGGAGCGCGACGAGCGGCTGTCGCGCGGATGGGACCTCGGGTCGATCGAGGTGCAGCTCGCCGTCTACGGCAAGGGGACGCACGTGGATCCCAAGTTCGTGTCCAGCGCCGCGGCGTACGTGCGGCTCCACCCCGAGGCCTGCGATCACCTGGTGGCCTGGTTCCAGGACCCGCGGGTGACGCCGCTCGGACGGCAGCTCGTGATGGACGTGCTCTCGGCGGCAGGATCCCCCGAGGCGCAGCAGGCGATGCGCGGCGCCCTGCAGACGCCCGAGGGACGCGACCCGTCGCTGCGTGGCGCGCTCGTGCAGCGCTTCGTATTCGTGTCCAACCCGACGCCCGAGTCCGCCCGCTACGTCGCCGGCCTGTACGACGCTGCTCGGGACGTCGGCGACACGCGGGTCGCCTTCCGCGCGGCCGCAGCGCTCGGCGCCATCATCGAGCACATGAGCGGCGCCGAGGAGCTCGCGGCGGAGCTCGACCAGAAGCTCCGCGACGATCTGGCCGAGCGGCGCTCCCCGCAGGAGACGGTGGCCCTGGTGCTGGCGCTCGGCAACGCGCGCCAGCAGGACGACCTCGAGGCAATCGGCGCCTTCGCCGCCGACGCCCGGCCCGAAGTCCGCGAGCAGGTGGCGCAGTCGCTGCGATGGTTCGACGATCCGATGGCGACCCGCGCTCTGCTCGATCTCGTGCGCGACCCCGTGCCGGCCGTCGACAGGAGCGCCGTCCGGGCGCTGCGCGAGCAGTCGCTCGACGACTCGGACTGGGAGTCGCTGGCGCAGGCGATGGAGATGGGCTCTTTCCCGTCGCGGTTCTACGCGGCGCTCGTCGACCTGCTCGAGCAGCGCCCGGACTGCGGGCCCGAACGCACCGCGAGGCTGCTTCGCCTGGTGCTGGACCGAACGCCCGACACGGGGGGCACCCGAGAGCTGCGCGAGCGCGCTGCGCGTCTCCTGTCGGACCTGACGGCCTGACCCGGGACCGCCGCGGGGCGGACCGGGCGCGACTTGGCGAAACCCCCGTGATCTGCAAGGCTTGTCACGGGTTCCGTGTGGGCATGGGCGGCGGCCTCGAATGGTCTGCGCCCCGGGCGTGTGCTCGGAGGCTACGAGCTCGTCTGCGCCGTCGCCCAGGGCGGCATGGGCCGGGTCTGGGCCGCGCGCAGGCAGGGATCGCGCGGCTTCAGCAAGCTCGTGGCCCTCAAGACGGTGCTCGCCTCGCTCGCGCGAGATGCCCACATCGAGCGGATGTTCCTCGAGGAAGCCAAGCTGGCCTCGCGGGTCCGGCACCCCAACGTCTGTCAGGTGCTGGACCTGGGCGAGGAGAACGGTGTCCTCTTCCAGGCGCTCGAGTGGGTGGACGGCGAGTCGCTCGCCACCCTGCTGCGGGCAGCGGGCGGACGTCTGCCCTGCGCCGTGGCCGCCACCATCGCCCGCGACGCGGCGCGAGGTCTGCACGCCGCGCACACGACCCAGGACGCCGAGGGCCGGGCCCTCGGGATCGTGCACCGGGACGTATCTCCGCAGAACATCCTGGTCGACCTGGCCGGCATGGCGAAGATCGCCGACTTCGGCGTCGCCAAGTCGACGCGGAGCGAAGGACCGCGCACCGAACCCGGAGTGGTCAGGGGCAAGATCCCGTACATGCCTCCCGAGCAGCTCTACGGAGAAGACGTCGACGCCCGCGCCGACGTGTTCGCGCTCGGCGTCGTGCTCTACGAAGCCACGACCGGGACCCACCCGTTCGCCGCGGCCACCGACGTCGCCGTTCTCGCGCGCATCGCGGACGGCGAGCCGGCCCCCAGCCCGACGACGCTGGTCGACGGCTATCCCGAGGCGCTCGCCGCGGTGATTCTCCGGGCGATCGCCAAGGACGCGGACGCGCGCTGGCCGAACATGGCCGAGATGGCCACCGCCCTCGACGAGGCGCTCCGATCGCTCGACGGTTCGGGTCACGACGACGTCGCAGGGTTCGTGCGCGACGTCGTGGGCGGGCAGGTCACGGGGCGTCGCGCACTGGTCGAGGGGCGCGCGGATGGCACGGCGCCCCGCGGGGCAAAGCTGCGCACCCTCGGTCTCGTGGCGTTGCTCGCCGCCGTGGTCGCGGCCATCACGTTTGCGGCACTCGCGTCGGGCTCGCGGAAATCGCCGCCGACCACCGTGGCGCAGCTCGCGCCGCCCTCGCCGCCTGCCACCTCCGTCGACTTCGCTCCTCCTGCGCCTCCGATCGAAGCTCCGGTCGCCACGGCTTCCGCCGCCGTCGCCGTCGCC
>DATJYG010000851.1:0-4035 GCA_035499695.1 Polyangiaceae bacterium | reverse complement strand
CGCCGACGTACGGCGGCTACTCGACGCAGATCGTGGTCGACGAGCGCTACGTGCTCCGGATCCCGCAAGGGCTCGACCCCGCTGGCGCCGCTCCGCTTCTCTGCGCCGGGATCACCACGTACTCGCCCCTTCGCCAGTGGGGCTGCAAGGCCGGCGACCACGTCGGCGTCGTGGGTCTCGGCGGGCTGGGGCACATGGCGGTCAAGCTCGCGGCGTCGATGGGCGCCAAGGTGACGGTGCTCAGCACTTCGGGAGGCAAGGAGGCCGACGCGCGTCGGCTCGGTGCGACGGACTTCGTGGTGACCCGGGGCGGCGACGCGCTCGCCAAGCTCTCGAAGCAGTTCGACCTGGTCATCGACACGGTCTCTGCGGCACACGACTACGACGCGTATCTCCAGCTCCTTCGTCCGCGCGGCACGATGGTGGTCGTCGGCGTCCCGCCGAGCCCCACGCCGGTGCGCGCGAGCTCGCTCATCAACGGCAACCGGCGGCTGGCAGGATCCCTCATCGGGGGCATCTCGGAGACCCAGGAGATGCTCGACCACTGCGGGAAGCACGGGATCGTCTCGGACGTCGAGGTCATCCCCATCCAGAAGGTCAACGAGGCCTACGAACGCGTGCTCAGGAGCGACGTCCGCTACCGCTTCGTGATCGACATCGCGAGTCTGCGGGGCTGAGCGGTAGGATGCGTGGCGTGCAACGCTCGCTCTCCCCCCTTGTGCCCGTACTCCTCGTGTTCGCCGCGTGCGCGCCGCATTTCCCGAGCACGGGGGCGGACGTCGCGGTCCCCGCTTCGTCGGCGACACTGCCGTTCGGCCCTCAGGCCTCGGCGTCCGCGGCAGCCTCCGCACCCCCCGAGCCCATCCCCGCCCCGGTCGCGAAGCAGCAGCCGGAAGCCGTCCACCACGATCCGGCGCAGGTCGACCCGTCGCTCGCCACCGAGCGCGCGCCCGACGTGTTCCGCGCGAGCTTCACCACGACGCGCGGCACGTTCGTCGTGGAGGTGCACCGGGACTGGGCACCCAACGGCGCCGACCGCTTCTACAACCTGGTGAAGCTCGGCTTCTACGACGACACGCGCTTCTTCCGCGTCATCGACGGCTTCATGGCGCAGTTCGGCATCAGCGGCGACCCGGCCATCACGTCCCGCTGGCGCACGGCGAACATCAAGGACGACCCGGTGAAGCAGTCGAACCTGCGCGGCTTCGTGACCTACGCCCAGACGAGCCAGCCCGACTCGCGCTCGACCCAGATCTTCGTCAACTACAAGGACAACTCGCGCCTCGACCAGTCGCGCTTCGCTCCGTTCGGCAAGGTCGTGGAGGGAATGCGCGTGCTCGACGAGCTCTACGCCGGCTACGGCGAGGGGCGGCCGCAGGGCAAGGGCCCCGACCAGATGCGCGTCGAGGAGAGCGGCAACGCCTACCTCGACGACCAGTTCCCCAAGCTCGATCGCGTCCTCGTCGCGCGCGTCCTCTGACGGCCACCGCGGCCGACGCGTTCTCCCGTATCCTGGGTGCTGATGGGCCCCTTCGACCGATTCGAGGACGCGGTCCAGAAGTATCTGGGCGTCACTCCGTGGACCACCGAGGGCGTGCTCGAGACGGTCACCGCGATCTTCGTGTGGATCGTCCTCGAGCGCCTCGCGCGGCGTGTCCTCGCGCGCGTCGTGAGCGACACGTCGCTGCGGTTCCAGGTGAACAAGGCCGTCGGTTACGGGCTCGGGTTCATCACGGCGCTCGTCATCTTCAAGATATGGGTTCGCGAAGGGGTCTCGGGCTTCGCGACGTACCTCGGGCTGCTCTCGGCGGGGCTCGCCATCGCGCTGCAGGATCCCGTCGCGAACTTCGCGGGATGGATCTACATCATCATGCGCCGCCCGTTCGGCATCGGGGACCGCGTCCAGGTCGCGCAGCACATGGGCGACGTGGTCGACATCCGGCCCTTCCGGTTCCTGATGCTCGAGATCGGCAACTGGGTGAAGGCCGACCAGAGCACCGGCCGCGTCATCCACGTGCCGAACTCGCTCGTGTTCAAGAACGCCATCGCCAACTACGACGACGCGTTCGGGTACATCTGGAACGAGCTCGAGGTCGTCCTGACGATGGAGAGCAACTGGCGCGCGGCGAAGGCGACTCTGGAGAAGATTCTCACTGCGCACGCCGAGAGGCTCACGCCGGACGTGTCGACGCGCATCCGCCACGCGGCCGAATCGATGCACATCAAATTCGGCAAGACGACGCCCGTCGTCTGGACCTCGGTCACGGCGAACGGCGTGAGCCTGACGATGCGTTACCTGTGCAAGCCGCGTGAGCGGCGCAGCTCGGCGAGCGCCATCTGGGAGCACGTGCTCGAGGATCTCGGGCCCATGCCCGACGTGGACTTCGCGTACACGACGCAACGCGTGTTCGACAACCGCACCGAGGGCAAGCCGGGAGCTCGCGCCGACGGGGACGCCAAGTGAGGAGGTTCGTCGAGACGGTGGTCGGCGTCGGGCTGGCCGCGGCGATGACGGCGCTCGGACAGGGCCTCTACCCGGTGTGGCTCCTCGCTTGGCTCGCGCCGCTGCCGCTCCTGATCCTCGGTCTGCGTCGCGGCTGGCTCCACGCCGGGGTCGCGGCGCTCGTCGCCGTCAGCCTCGGGCGCGTGCCCTTCGCGGCCTTCCTCCTGCACGCGCTCCAGATGCCGCCGGCGGTCGCGGCAGCCATCGTGGTCCTCCCGGCGCTCGTGGTCGCGGCGGGTGTGCTCCTCGTGCGGGGGCTCGCGCTGCACGGCGCACCCTGGTCGGGCGTGCTCGCGTTCCCGGCGACGATGGTGGCGGCGGAGTACGCCGCGAGCCAGGGGCCGGACGGAACGGCGGGCGTGCTCGCGTACTCGCAGATGGAGTGCCTGCCGGTCCTGCAGCTCGCGTCGGTCACCGGCGTGTGGGGGATCTCGTTCCTGCTGGGGTTCGCCGCGGCCGGGCTCGCGGTGGGCTTGCACCGGCGCGACGGGCGCATGGTCGTGGTCGTCGCGGCGGCGGTGCTCGCCGTCTTCGCGTGGGGTGGATGGCGCGAGTCGGACGGAGTCTCGCGCGAGAGCGCCACCGTGCGCGTGGGCCAGGCGGCGACCGCCGAGTCGTCCGCTTCGATCGCGCAGGTGATCTCGGGCGAGGCGGCAGGAGCCGAGGTGATCCTCGAAGCGTACGAGGAGCAGGTGGATGCGCTCGCGCACGCCGGGGCGCAAGTGGTGGTGCTGCCCGAGGAGATCGTGGGCGTGCCCGCGGGGGCGGAGGGGACCGTGCGCGACCGCTTCTCGCGGATGGCGGCGCACGACCACGTGACGCTGGTGGCCGGCGCGCGTGTCGTGGACACGCCGCAGGGGCGCAACGTGGCCATGGTCTTCGCGCCGACGGGGGACCTCGTCGGCACCTACGTGAAGGAGCACCTCGTGCCGGGGTTCGAGATCCCGAGGCTCGCCCCCGGTAGCGAGCTGCTGGTGATGGACGAGCCGGTGCGAGCAGGGGTCGCCATCTGCAAGGACATGGACTTCCCGGACCCGGCGCGCCGCTACGCCGCTGCCGGTGCGGACTTGCTGCTCGTTCCGGCGTGGGACTTCCACGACGACGGCTGGCTGCACGGACGCATGGCGATCATGCGTGGCGTGGAGCTCGGGTTGCCGATGGTCCGCTCGGCGCAAGGCGGGATGCTCACGGTGAGCGACGCGTTCGGTCGCGTCCTCGCGCAGACGGTCACCGGCGACGCGACCGCGCGACACGTCACCGACGTGCCGGTCGGCCACGTGGCGACGCTCTACGGCCGCTTCGGCGACTGGTGCGCGAAGCTCGCATTCTCGGTCCTGGGCGGCGTGCTCGTTCGCCTGATCTGGGTTCTGAGGGTGTCCCGGGACAGGCTGCGATCTGCTATGAAAACGATCAGCCGGGGAGCGGTGCGACGGTGACGTCGACGCCGAGCTCCTTGAGGTTTGCAAGGGCCCGCTGGATACGCCGCTGACGCTGGTTGTCGGTGAGCGGCAGCGGTTGCTGTGGGCGATAGA
>DATJYG010000850.1:0-23264 GCA_035499695.1 Polyangiaceae bacterium | reverse complement strand
AGGTGCGGAGGCAGATGAGCCTCGTGCCGTACAAGGTGTTCGGCTCGCCCAACGGCGATGCGTGGGTCCACGTCGGCGGCAAGGACATGTCGCCGCCCGAGGTCAGCGCGCTCATCCTCGCGAAGATGCGCGAGATCGCCGAGGCGTTCCTCGGAGAGAAGGTGGAGGAGGCGGTCGTCACCGTTCCGGCTTACTTCGACGACGCGCAGAGACAGGCGACCAAGGACGCCGGCAAGATCGCGGGCCTCGACGTCAAGCGCATCATCAACGAGCCGACGGCGGCGGCCCTGGCCTACGGCCTGGAGAAGAAGGACGCCGAGCGCGTCGCCATCTACGACCTCGGAGGAGGCACGTTCGACATCTCGGTCCTCGAGATCCGCAACGGCGTCTTCAGCGTGAAGTCGACCAACGGCGACACGCACCTCGGCGGGGAAGACTTCGACGCACGCCTCCAGGACAGCATCGCCGACAACTTCCAGAAGGAGCACGGGATCGACCTGCGGAAGGACCGGCTCGCCCTCCAGCGCCTGAAGGAGGCGGCCGAGAAGGCGAAGCACGAGCTCTCCTCGTCGCTCGAGACCGAGATCAACCTGCCCTTCATCGCCCAGAGCGACAAGGGCGAGCCGCTGCACATCGTGAAGACGATGACGCGGACGGAGCTCGAGCTGCTCACGGGCGACCTCGTCGAGAAGACCCTCGAGCCGTGCAAGAAGGCGCTCGAGGACGCGAAGCTCACGCCGACCGACATCCACAACGTGATCCTCGTCGGCGGCATGACGCGCATGCCGGCGGTACAGAAGGCCGTGAAGGGGTTCTTCGGCAAGGACCCGCACAAGGGCGTCAACCCCGACGAGGTCGTCGCCGCCGGCGCGGCGCTGCAGGGCGCGGCGCTCAAGGACGAGAAGGTCGAGGTGCTCCTGCTCGACGTGACGCCGCTCTCGCTCGGCGTCGAGACGGGCGGCGGCGTCTTCACGCCGCTCATCCCGCGCAACACGACGATCCCGACCGAGAAGGGCGAGGTCTTCACGACGAGCGTCGACAACCAGACCTTCGTGCCGGTGCACGTGCTCCAGGGCGAGCGCAAGATGAGCGCCGACAACCGGAGCCTCGCGCGCTTCGAGCTCACGGGCATCCCGCCGGCGCCTCGCGGCGTGCCGAAGATCCAGGTCGCCTTCCGCATCGATGCCGACGGCATCGTGAGCGTCGAGGCGAAGGACCTCGGCACGGGCAAGGCGCAGACGGTGAAGGTGAAGCCGACGAGCGGCCTGTCGCAGGACGAGGTCGACAAGCTCGTCAACGAGGCCGACCGCTTCAAGTACGCCGACGAGTTGCGACGCGAGCTCGCCGAGATCCGCAACCAGGCCGAGACGCTGCTCTACACCACAGAGGCGGCGCTCGAGGGGTACGCGAACCTCGTGGACGGTCAGATGCTCGACGACACGAAGACGCTCGCGAAGGAGCTTCGCGGGCTGCTCGAGGCGCAGGCGGACCTCGCGGCGATCCGCGACGCGTACCAGAAGCTCGAGACGATGACGTTCGCGATCGCCGAGAAGATGTACGGCGACGGTGGCGGCGGCGGCGACGCGCCGCCGGCTCAGACCTAGACGTGACGTAGCACCACGATGCGGCGCTCGACGAGGTCGCACAGGGTGCGCAGCGCCGCGGCGCGATCGAGGCCGCAGTCGCGGAGGACCCGTGACAACGGTGTCGTGCCGTCCACCTTCGCGAGGACCAGAGCGGCACGCGTGTCGAGCTCCAGCTCGTCGAGCACGTCGTAGGTCACGGTGAGCGCCGGGGCACGGCGCCCGTCGAGCAGGATGTCGCCCGCGGCAATCGCGCCCGCCTCGTCACCGACGGAGAAGCGATAGAGGATCTCGTGCACCGCGGGCTCCGGCTCGCGCGAATCCCAGATGGGGCGGGAGAGCAGCGCTTCCTCGAGCGGGTCGAGGGCGGAGGCCGCCGGGACCTTCCGCCTCAGCCCGGAGGAGCGCTGGGATGACGCCGGCGGGGCAGGTATGGTCGGACGCTCGTCCGGCGGCTCGGAGGCGGGGGCTGGGTCGTGGCGGAGGTAAGGAGTGAAGCTCATGGCGTCCGCTCTTGCTAACGGATGAGGAGCACATTCAATGCCGGGGGGCGTGCACGTCCTTTCGCGGAGATGGGCGGGCACCCCTGTCGAAGAATTGACGCACCCTGGTGGTTCTAGGGCCGTGGCAGCATCGGGGGGAGCAGTGCGACAGAGTCGGTACCGTCCCCACGTCCTCTCCCTGGCCAGCGGCGCGCTGCTGGCGACCGCGGGGCCGCCGACGAACCTGTTGCCGGCGCTCTGGCTGGGAATGGCGGGGCTCGCGTGGGCGCTGGAGGAAGAGCCGGGGTGGCCGGCGTTCGCGTCGCGCGCGCGTGTGGCGCTGACGGGGGCGAGGCGCGGGCTCGCGTTCGGCTTCGCGGCGAACCTAATCGCGCTCCGTTTCATCCCGGTGACGATCACGCGCTTCACGCCGCTGCCGTGGGCGGTGGGCATCGTGGCGCTCGCGCTGCTCGCCGCGTTCGAGGGCCTGCGGTGGATGGTGGCGGCGATCGCGTGCGAGACGCTGGTGCGCGCGCGTGTGCCGCGACCGGTCGCGTTCGCGGCCGGCGTGTACGCGGGCACGTTCGTGCCCACGATGATCCCGTGGACCGTCGCCGGGGGCGTCTCGCCGTGGCCCGCGATGGTGCAGCTCGCCGACGTGATCGGCGAGCGCGGCGTCGTGGCGGTCATGGCGCTCGCGGCAGGGCTCCTCGCGGCGGGCACGCGCTCGTTCGTCGCCCGCGCGCAGCAAAGCGGAGCGGGCGCACGCGAAGTCGTCGAGCGCGCGACGCGGCCGCGTGCCGTGGCGTACGCCGCCGCAGCCGCGCTGATCGTCGGGGCGCAGGCGGGCTACGGGGCCGTGCGACTCGCCCAAGTCGAGGCGGCGCGTGACGTCGCGCCGACCGCGCGCGTGGCCCTCTTGCAGCCGAGCGTGGCCGCGAGCACACGCTGGGACGAGGATCGTGCGCCGGCGATCCTCGGCGAGCTGACGGCGCTGACGGCGCGCGCGCAGGCGACCGGCGCCGAGCTCGTGGTGTGGCCCGAGGCGGCGTATCCCTATCGCCTCGTGCACGGCACGCGTCGCGACCCGGGCGGGGCGCGCGGGATCGTCGGGCCCGGCTCGCACGTGCCGGTGATCACGGGGCTGCTCCTCACGGGCGCCGAGGACGGCGCTGCGTTCAACTCGGTCCTCCTCGCCGCGCCCGACGGGACTCTCTCGGCGTCGTACGACAAGAGGCACCTCTTGTGGTTCGGCGAGACGGTGCCCCTGGCCGACCACATGCCGTGGCTGCGTCACGTCTTCGCGCGCGGGCTCGGGCTCGCGCCCGGCGACGCCGAGGTGGCGCTCGCCGCTGGGCCCGTGCGCGCCGCGATCCTCGTCTGCTACGAGGACGTGCTGCCGGCCGCCGGTCGCGAGGCCGCCTCCGTCGCGCCCGACCTTCTCGTCAACGTGACGAACGACGCGTGGTTCACCGGCACGCAGGAGAGCGAACTGCACCTGCGCATGTCGATCCTCCGCTCGGTCGAGCTGCGGCGCGACATGGTGCGCGCGGTGAACGGCGGCGTGCCCTCGTGGGTGGATGCCGCGGGCCGCGTGCGAGCGCGCGGGCCGAGCGACTTCGCCGCGATCGTCGACGCACGTCCAGCGCTGCTCGACGGCGCGCCGACGTTCTACGCGCGCTTCGGCGACGCCCCGTGGGCGCTGCTCGCGCTCTTGCTGGCGAACCTGGCCGTGTGGCGCAGAGCTACTGGATCAGGTCCTTCAGCGCCTTGAGGGCGGTGGCGCGGACCTTCTTCTCCGCCGGCTTCGCGGCGAACGTCTGCTTCTCGCCGGTGAACGGGTTGACGCCCTCGCGCGCCGGTTTCGCCGGCTTCTTCACGGCGCGAAGCTTGAGCAGCCCGGGGATCACGAACTCGCCTTCAGGCTTGCGGAGCTCCTTCTTGATGAGCTCCGTGAGCCCGTCGAACACGCGGCTCACCGCCTTCTTGTCGAGCTCGGAGAACTCGGCGATGTCGGCGATGACCTGGGCCTTCGTCATGCGCTTGGCTGCCATTGGACGACTCTGACTACCACCGCGATTTCAAGCTCCGCAAGCGGAAAGCGCGCTCTGCCACCTTGCAGAGGCGGCCTGTTTCCGCGCGCATGCGCCTGTCTTTGGCGACAGTGTCGTGATCCCAACCGCGGAGATGGAGCAGCCCGTGCGCGAGCAGCATCGTCACCTCTGCCGCGAGCGCATGACCGGCGGCGGCTGCCTGGCGCGCGGCGGTCGGAACACTGACGACGACGTCGCCTATCAACGCCGAATCGTCCTGCGGGAACGCGAGAACGTCGGTCGGCTTGTCCTTCTTGCGGTAGACGCGATTGAGCTCGCGCACGCGTTCGTCGCCGGTCAGCACGATGGACCACTCGGCGTCGGGAATGCCGAGGGCGGCGAGCATCGCGCGCGCGCGCCGCTCGACGAGCACCCTCGGCAGGCCGCGCCAGGGGCCTCCCTCCACCACCAATCGCACCGGCATGGAGGGCAGTGTAAACACTTCCTTCATGGATACCTGCGTCGTCGTGCCCGCCCTCGACGCCGCCGCGACCATCGGCCGCGTCGTCCTCGGGCTCGCCGACCTGGGGCTGCCGGTGATCGTCGTCGACGACGGATCGAGCGACGCGACCGGCGACGAGGCGAGGGCCGCTGGCGCCGAAGTCGTGCGCCACGAACGCAATCGAGGCAAAGGCGCCGCGATCCGATCGGGCCTCGCCGAGGCGGAGCGCCGCGGCGCGAAGTGTGCGGTCACCGTGGACGCCGACGGGCAGCACCCGGCGGCGGCCGCCCGCGCCGTGCTCGAGGGCTCGAGCGACCCGAGGGCGCTCGTTCTCGGCGTGCGTGACCTCGTCGCCGCGGGCGCGCCGCGGAGCAACCAGTTCGGCAACGGCGTGAGCAACTTCTTCCTCTCGCTCTTCGCGCGGCGGACGCTGCGCGACACGCAGTGCGGGCTGCGCCGCTACCCGGTGCGCGAGACGCTGGCGCTCGGGGCACGCGCCGACGGGTTCGCCTTCGAGGCCGAGGTCGTCCTGCGCGCCATCGCGGCGGGGCTGCCCGTCGTGGAGGTGGCAGTGAGCGTCGTCTATCCCTCGCGCGAAGAGCGGCGCACGCACTTCCACAACGTGCGCGACCCGGCGAGCATCGTCGGCACCGTCGTGCGCACCGTGCTCGAGCTGCGCACCGGGAGGGCCGGGTCCGCACGCTCGCCAGAGAGCGCACCCGAACACCCGAGGAGCGCGCCGTGAACCGGTTCCTCGTCCGGGCGAGACGCGCGGCCTACGTCGCGACGGCGATCGTTCTCGCGCTCGCCCTCACGCACGCGGTCATCCGTCTCGCGACGCGCATCGCGCCGCCGTCCGTCACGGTGCCGGCGGCGCTCGACGCGCGCGACGGCGTCACCGTCCGCGCGGGGTTGACGCTGGTGACGCTCGCGGGCACGCCGGAGGCCATCGGTGCCGCGAACGCGCGTCTGGGGCGCGCGGGGATGCTCGACACCGAGCAACAGATGTGGAGCGACTTCGGCGTCCACGTCCCCTGGTGGGTGCTTCGCACGGGGATCGAGGACTGGGCGCTCGTGCGCTACCGCCACGTCGACCACGGTGTGCCGGGCGACCGGCTGCGCGAGATCGCGGCGCAGGCGATGGCCTTCGACCCCGACCCGTTCGCCGGGCAGATGCCGACCTTCCAGCGCATGCTCTTCCTGCACGCGCTCTACGACGTCGCGCTGCCGCTCGAGCACTCGCCGGTCATCGGCTGCAGCAGCTTCGCGTTCCGCGCGCCGCCGGAGCGCGGCGGTCACGAGATCGTCGCGCGCGCCTTCGACTTCGAGGCGGGCGATGTCTTCGACCGCGAGAAGGTGGTCTACCTGGTGAGCGAGGACGGCGCCGTCCCGTTCGCGAGCGTCTCGTGGCCCGGGCTCGTGGGCGTGGTCACCGGCATGAACGCCGCCGGCGTGTTCGTCGCGGTGCACGGCGCACGCGCCGGGGAGCCGACGAGTGACGGGATGCCCGTTGCGTTCTCGCTGCGCGAGGTGCTCGAGCGCGCGCACGACACGGACGAAGCGGTGGCGATCCTGTCCGCGCAGCACCCGATGGTCTCGCACATCGTGTTCGTCGCCGACGGACGCGGCGCCGTCGCCGTCGTGGAGCGCGTGCCCGGCGCGGCCGCGTTCGCGCGGCGGAGCGACGGCACCGGCTGGGTCGCCAACTCCTTCGAGGGCCCCTTCGCGGGTGACCCGAAGAACCAGCGCGTCCTCGCGACGTCGACGAGCGCCGCCCGCGACGCGCGCCTGCGCGAGCTGCTCGGTCCGGGGACGCCCCCGCACGAGACGGTCGAGGACGCGCTCGCGATGCTGCGCGACCACCGGTGCGCAGGTGGCGTGGAGTGCGCGCGCGGCGACCGGCGGAGCATCGACGCGCTCATCGCGACCCACGGGGTCGTGGCCGACACGACCGCGCGTGTCCTCTACGTGAGCGTCGGGCCGCACCTGTCCGGCCGCTTCGTCGGCGTCGATCTGCTCGCGCCCGACGTACCGCCGACACCGGCGACGCTGCCCGGGGACGCGACGCTCACGGCTGGAGGCGCACCGTGAGGCTCGGGCGCCGCGCCGTACTCGCCGGGACCGCGGGTGCGCTCATCGTCGCGCGAACGGCTCGTGCGGACGACGCAGTGGATTCACTGTTTGGACGGGTCGCCCGCGCTCGTTCGTCGATGCGCACCCTGCAAGGCCCGTTCACCCAGGTGCGCACCATCGGTCTGCTCGCGACGGACGTGAAGAGCACCGGCGCCTTGGCGCTCGTGCGCCCCGACCGGCTCCGCTGGGAGCTCGCGCCGCCGGACTCCGTCGTCTTCTGGATGCTCCCCGAGGGCCTCGCGTACCGCAGCGCCCAGGGCACCGGACGCGTCCCGTCGGCGACGCCTCGCATCGCCGCGATGCTCGACGACCTGCGCACCCTCCTCGGCGGGGACCTGTCGCACCTGCGCGCGCGCTGGGACCTCCGCGTCGCGCGCGACGACGCGTCGGGCGCCGAGCTCGCCGCCACGGCGCGCACAGCCGATGCGCCGCTGAAGAGCTTCCAGTTCACCCTCGCGCCCGACCTCGTGCGCCCGGTCCGAGCCCTCCTCGTCGAGGGCCCGCACGACCGCACCGCGATCGACTTCGGCGCGCTGCAGGTGGACGCCCCCGTCGACGACGCGAAGATGCGCGCGCCCTGAGCGACGGCTCAGGCGTCTTTCGGGTCGCCGCGGCGGCGCCCGCCGTTCTTCCGGCGCCCCTCGGGACGCGGGAACAAGCGACGGTCGTCACCCTCGCGGCGCTCGGGACGCGTGCGGCGCTCGGTGCGCCTGCCCGCCGGGGGACGAGATCGGGGCATGCCGCCGAGCATCCGTCCGCCGCGCCCTCTCGGCCAAGTTCCAGCCGCCCGGATGGGTGGGGGGGGTTGGCGCCTATGGCGACGTGACCAACAAATGCGCCTTGAGGCCTGCGCCGAAGCCGGTGGTGCCTCCGTCGTAGTCGGTGATGAGCGCAGGGCCGTTGTTGCAGTCCCACACGTTCCAGGTCCAACCGAGATAGCTCACGCCGTGCATGTCGGCCCACGGCATGTACGTGTCGATGAAGCCGTGCGCGCAGTCGTTCTCGCCCATCTCGCCGGTGACGACCGGGTACGTCTGCGCGACCTGATCGATGGTCATCGTCCAGCACGACTGATCGATGCACGCGTTGAAGTTGTAGAGGTGGAAGCTCGCCGTCATCTGGTCGAGCGGGTCGGTCGGCACGTGCGCGAGCCACCCGGAGAGATCGTCGGACCACGCGAGCCCGCCCAGCATGAGCACGTTGGTCGCGCCCGCGTTGCGTACGGCGTTCACGAGGTCCTGCATGCCGGCGCTCTGGTAGGTGCCGGTGACCGGCGAGTCCGGCGTCTTGATGGTGCACCCGCTCTGCCAGCACGCCCACGGGTCGCTCGTCATCGCGTTCGACGTGTCGAGGTGCGGCTCGTTGTAAAGGTCGAACACGGTCATCGGGTCGTTCTTGAAGGCCGTCGCGACCGAGGTCCAGAAGGCGGGCGCGTGGTCGGCGTCGGCCATCGGTTGCTGGCCCTTCGACTGCTGCGTGCCCGGCGCGTTCCAGTGCAGGTCGACAATCGTGAAGATGCCGTGGGCGTGGAACTTCGACGTGTAGTCGACGATCGCCTGCTGGTAGTTCGTCCCGCTGTACATGGCGGGCGCGCCGTTGATGCCGAGCCAGCAGTCCTCGTTGAGCGGGATGCGCACCGCGTTGACGTGGCCCCAGGTGAGCATCGCCGTCGCGAGCGTGTCGGGGTCGGGCCCCTCGTAGATCGGGCCGCCGCCGATGCAGAGATACTCGGTGCCCGAGTGGTCCAGACCGAGCAGCCGCGTCGGCTTGCCCTGGTAGTAGAGCTGGTTGCCGACGACGTGCAGGTTCTGGTTGCCCGCGTCGCCGACGCCCCCGCCGTCGCCCCCGTGCATCCCGCCGTCGCCGCCGCCGCTGCTCCCGTCCTTCGAGGCGTCGGCGCCGCCCCCTCCGTCCCCGCCGCTGCCGCTACCCCCGCTGCCGCTGCCGCCCCCGCTTCCCCCGCCGCTGTCGCCGGCGCCGCCCCCGTCGTCGCCGCCACCGCCGGCCCCGGCGCTGCCGCCAGAGCCGCACGCCGCGCCGGCGAGGACGCAGGCGCCGGCGAGAGCGAGGAGGACCGCAGCTCGCATGACGCGAAGTCTACCCCCGCGGGTATCATGACGCCCATGCCGTCTTCCGGCCCCCCGAAGCAGCGCCTCCTGGGCCTCTTGCGTCGCACCGCCAAGAGCGCGCGCGTCGTCGGCGAGCGATCGACCGCCGACGAGAGTGCCCTCTGGAGCGCGCACGAGCGGGCTCTCGTCCGCGCGCGTGACGCCGGCGCCGCCGCGCAGCGGATCGCGTCGAACGCCGCGAGGCAGCGCGCGTCGATCGACGGCGTGGCCGATCGCGCGCGGGCGCTCGGGTCTCGCGCCGGCGAGGTGCAGGGCGGGTTCGCGCGCGTCGTCGACGCGTTCGAGCGGCTCGGCCTCGTCGCGCTCAACGCGGGCCTCGAGGGTGCGCGTGTCGGCGAGACCGAGGGCCGGCAGCTCGCGCTCGTGAGCGACGAGGTGCGCGCGCAGTCGACCCGCGGGGCGGAGGCGGCGCGGGAGCTCGCCGGCGCGCTGTCGCAGCTCTCGGTGGACCTCGGACAGCTCGAGGCGCAGGTCGCGCAGGCGCAGGCCGTGGTCGCCGAGGTGACGCAGGACTCGGCGCGCGCGGCCGGCGCGGCGAGCGACGCCGAGGCGGCGCTGGTGGACATCGGCGACCGCGTGAAGAAGGCGACCGGCAGCGACCCGGAGACGGTGCGTGCGATCGCCGAGGCGAGTGAACGCGCGCGCGCGCTGGTCACGTCGCTGAGCGCCCTGAGTGGCAAGGTACCGCGCACGCTCCTCGTCGGCGCGCTCGGCCCGGTGCTCGCGCCGCTGGCGCGCCTGCTCACCGAAGAGGAGCCGGACCTCGGCGGCGAAGGGACCGACGTCGACGAGAAGGGCGACTAGCGCGTGACGACCGCGACGGATCCCGAGCTCCTGCGACTTCTGCTCCAGGAGCTCGAGCGTCATCTCGCGACGATCGACGAGCGCCCGCGCGACGTCCCCTCCGTGCAGCGTGCGCTCCATGCGCTCAAGGGCAGCGCCGGCCTCGCCGGCGAGCGCGAGCTCTCGGCGGCGCTCGAGCGCCTGCACCGCCGCGCGAAGGAGGGCGACGAGACCGCGTACGACGAGGCCTCGACGCTCGTGCGCACGGCGGTCACGCGGCTCGCCGCGGGCGAGAGCGCGCTCCCGGCGCGCTGGCCGATCCCGCCCGACGACCTCGGCGCGCGCCCGCTCGACCCGCTCGTCCGCGCCCAGTACGCGGCCGAGGTGACCGACCGCCTCGCGCGCATCGACGACGCGCTCGCGACGACCGAGGACCCCGTCGAGGCCGCACGCGCGATCTACCGCCACGTGCACACCATGAAGGGCGCGGCGAGCTCGGTCGGCGACGAGCCGATGTCCTGGTTCTGCCACGGCCTCGAGGAGCGCCTGCGCGCGGCCGAGTCGACCGACGCGGCCCGCACGGCGATGCAGGAAGTGGCGCGCTGGCGCGTCGTGCTCGGGGCGCTGCTCGACGAGCCGGAGACGGCGCTGGCGACGCTTCGCTCGCGCGGGCGTCCGTCGCAGGGGCCGCGCGGGTCGATGCCCGCTCTTCCCTCGACGCGGCCGGGCGAGTCGGAGCCACCTCGGTCGACCGCCTTCGACGAGGCGACGGCGACCATTCGCGTCGCCGCCGTGGACGTCGACCGGCTCCTCGAGCGCCTCGACGCCGTGGACCTCGTGCGCGAGGGCATCGGCAACCGCGCCGAGCGCGCGCGAGAGATGGCCGTGGCGCTGCGCGAGGCGAGGGCGGCGCTCGTCGAGGCGCTGCGGCTCATCGGCCCGCCGCGCCCGTGGGGCGCACCGGCCGCGGCGCTGCGGCGCATCGAGGACGTCGCGGCGACGCTCGGCTTCTTCGGCGACGACCTCGACGGCGCGTCGGCGCGCCTGCACGCGACCGAGCACGGGCTGCGCGAGGACGTGGCGTACGCGAAGCGTCAGCTCTCGCTGATGCGCCAGACGACCGTGGGCCGCATCTTCGCGCGCCTCACGACGGCCATCGAGTCGGAGGCGCGGCGCAGCGGGCGCGCCGTCATCGTTCGCACGCGCGGGGCGGACGAGACGATCGACCGGCGCGTCGCCGAGCTGCTCGTCGAGCCGTGCTTGCAGCTCGTGCGCAACGCCGTCGCGCACGGCATCGAACCGCCGGAGGCGCGGGCGGCGCTCGGCAAGCCGCAGGCGGGCACGGTGTCGCTCGTGGCGCGCAAGATGGGCAACCGGCTCGCCGTCACGATCGAAGACGACGGCGCCGGCGTGGACGTGGACGACGTGCGCGCGCGGGCGCTCGACGCCGGGCTGGTGACGCAGGGGATCGCCGAGGGCGCCGACGACGACACGCTGCTGTCGCTCCTCTTCGTCCCGGGCTTCTCGACGCGCGAGTCGACCGACCTGCTGGCCGGCCGCGGCATCGGCCTGGACATCACGAGGAGCTCGATCCAGCGGATGGGCGGCGCGATCCGTCTCTCGAGCCGCGCGGGCCACGGCTTCAGCGCGCGTCTCGACGTGCCCATCGAGAGCGGCCTGGTGTCGATGCTCTGGGTGACCGCGGGGGATCAGGAGTACGCCTTGCCGGCGCTGCACGTGCGGCGCGTGCGCTTGCCGGAGACGGAGAGCGGTCCCGAGAGCACCCGCATCCCGCACCTGTTGACCTGCCTCGACGAAGGGTCCAGTAGCCGCACGGGCTACGTGCTCGACCTCGAGCTCGAAGGCGACGACGAATCCCTCGGCCCCGCCTCGCTCGGCGTCGATGCCGTCGGCCGCACCGAGGAGCTCCTCGTTCGCCCGCTCGGCCCGCTCGTCGCCGGCCTCGGCCCCTTCGCCGGCGCCATCGTGCGCGGCGACGGCTCGCTGCGTCTCGCCCTCGACGCATGGGCCCTGGCCCCACGCGCGCGCGCCTTCGGTCGCAGGCGAAGCGCGAGCGGTCGCCCGCCCGCAAGTGTCCGCTGATATGCTCCGTGCTTCGCACCCGTGGCAGCCTCCGGCGCAACCTTCGTGATCGACGCCATGAAGGAGGGCGACATCCGAGAGGTCGCCACCATGGAGGGCCCCACGCGCATGGATGAGGCGCAGGTGCGGGCCGAGCTCGAGCGTCCCTGGGCGCGCATCTGGGTCGCGCGCGAGACCGAGCCCGGCTCCGGCGCCAGGCGACTCTCCGGGTATCTCGTCGCCTGGCACGTCGCGGACGAGCTGCACGTGATGAACGTCGCCACGCGCGCCGATCGGCGCCGATGCGGCATCGGCCGCGCCCTCGTCGGCGCCGCCGTCGGCTACGCGCGCGCCCGCCGCGTGCGCCACGCTCTGCTCGAGGTGCGCCGCTCCAACCGCCCCGCGATCGCGCTGTATCGCTCGGTGGGCTTCTTCGCGATGGGCGTGCGCACCCGCTACTACGCCGACGACGAGGACGCCGTGGAGATGGTCCTGCTCTTCGACCCCACGACCGGCGACATCGTCGCGCACGCCGACGAGATCCGCCTCGAGGCGTGACGGGCGCAAAGCGCGACCCTCGCGCGGGTGTTACACCTAACGGAGATGCGCCACGCAGTACTGGTCGCCACGCTTCTCGCCGCGTCGCTCGCCTCCAGCGCTGCTCTCGCGCAGCAGAGCCCCGTCGAGACGGCGCGCGCGCTCGCGGCGCAGGGCAAGGTGGACGCGGCCATCGCGATGCTCGAGCCGCGCAAGAGCGCCCAGGGCGTGGAAGGACGGCGCACGCGCCTCGCGCTCGGCGAGCTCCTCGTGCGCGCCGGTCGTCGCGCCGACGCCGAGCCGCTGCTCCTCACGCTGGCCGACGACTACAACAACGACGTCATCACGAGCAGCGACGCCGAGGGCCTCGCGATGGTCGGCCGCGCGATGCACCTGCTCCGCCACCCGAAGGACGCCGCCACCGCCTTCAAGGACAGCGTGCGCGCCGACCCGAAGCGCCTGCAGACGCACCTCTGGTGGGCCGATCTCTTCGCCGACTACTACGACCCGGGCGACGCCGAGGCCGAGGCGAACGAGGCGCTCAAGATCGCGCCGAAGAATCCAGACGCGCTCGTCATCATCGCGCGGCTGAAGGTCGACGATGCGTTCGACTTCGAGGCGGCCGAGAAGCTCGTACGCGAGGCGCTCGCCGCCAACCCGAAGGCCGTGGGCGCCTACGCGGTGCGCGCCGGCATCGCCCTGCGCGACGGTGACATCGCCGGTGCCGACGCCGCGGTCGACGCCGGGCTCGCCATCGATCAGAACGACCTCGAGCTCCTCAGCCTGCGCGCCGCGACCCGCTTCCTCGCGGACGACACCGCGGGCTTCGACGCCGCCAAGCGCGCCGTCTTCGCGCGCAACAAGGAGTTCGCGCGCGCCTACGGCATCATCGGCGAGTACGCCGAGTGGGAGCATCGCTACGACGACGTCATCGCCATGATGAAGGACGCCGTCGCGCTCGATCCGAAGGACGGCAAGGCGTGGGCGCAGCTCGGCATGTGGCAGACGCGCGCGGGCGACGAAGCCGCCGGCGTCTCTTCGCTCGAGGAGTGGTGGAAGCACGACCACTTCAACGTCCTCGCGTACAACACGCTCGAGCGCCTCTACAAGCAGTGGATCCCCGGCGACTACGAGTCGCTGACCGCGGGTATCTTCGACATCCGGTACCCCAAGGCCGAGCGCCCGGTGCTCGAGCGCTACGCCCCGCGGATGCTCGCCGAGGCGTGGGGGCGCATGAAGGTCCACTACATGTTCACGCCGTCGGTTCCCGTGCACGTCGAGATGTACGGCAGTCGCGAGCACTTCAGCGTGCGCACGAGCGGCCAGCCGAACATCGGCATCCAGGGCGTGTGCTTCGGGCACGTCGTCGCCGCGATGAGCCCGGGCAGCGAGCCGTTCAACTGGGGCAACGTCCTGTGGCACGAGCTCGGGCACGTCTTCGCGATCCAGATCTCGAAGAACCACGTGCCGCGCTGGTTCACCGAGGGTCTGAGCGAGTACGAGACGATGATCCGCCGCCCCGAGTGGCAGCGCGAGCTCGACCCGGAGCTGTGGCTTGCCCTCAAGAAGAACCAGCTGCCCGGTGTCGTGCACATGAACGAGGCGTTCACGCACGCGAGCGGCGATCTCGACGTGACGGTCGCCTACTACGCGGCGAGCCAGATGCTCGCGTTCACCGCGGAGCAATTCGGGTTCCCGCGCATCACGCGCGCGATGGAGCTCTGGGGCCAGGGCAAGCGCACGCCCGACGTCGTGCAGCAGGCATTCGGCGTCTCGGCGCCGGATTTCGACGCGAAGTACCGCGCGTGGCAGCTGGCGCGGCTCTCGCGGTACGAGGGGCAGTACGTGCCCGACTTCAAGCCGGTGCCGGTCGACGACGCGAAGGCGGCGGTCGACAGGGCGCCCGCCAGCGCTCCGGCGCACGTGGGGCTTGCCCTCGCGCTGCTGCGCGCGCACAAGCTCGAGGACGCGAACCGCGAGATCGACGCGGCGCTGAAGATCGACCCGGCGCAGAGGGACGCGCACTTCATCGCCGCCAAGATCGCCGAGGCGAACAAGGACCCGGACGCGCAGGAGACGCACCTGCGCGCGATCAAGCAGGCCGGCGGCGACGGCTACGCGGTGGAGCTCGCGCTCGCCGAGATCGCCGAGAAGCGCAACGACCGCGTCACCGTGCGCGCGGCGCTCGAATCGGCGCACCGCTTCGACCCGACGCAGGTGGAGGCGGTGCGCGCCCTGTTCGACCTGGCGACCGAGGAGAAGCGCGACGGCGACGCCCTCGCGGCGCTGCGCGAAGTGGCGCGGCTCGACCAGCACGACCGGCGCGCCTGGACCCTGCTCCTGCACCGCGTGGTCGCCGCGAAGCAGTGGGACGACGCGAAGCGCATCGGCGAGTCGGCCGTTTACGTGGACGTGGAGAGCGCATCGATCCACGTCGACTACGCGCGCGCGCTCGCGGCGACGGGCGACCACGAGACGGCGGCCTTCGAGCTCGAGAGCGCCCTGCTCTGCGACGCGAAGCCGCCCGAGCAGGCCGAGATGCACGCCCTGCTCGCGCGCGAGCGGCAGGCCCTCGGCGACGCGGCGGGCGCGCGGACGCATCGGGACAAGGCGCTCGAGCTCGACCCGAACAACGCAGACGCGCGCGCGCTCAAGCTCTGACCGGTGAGTCGCGCGCGGTACGCGCGATGCAACTAGCGAGGCGATGCGTTCCATCCAGCTGTGGTCCGTCGGCGCGCTGCTGCTCGGCGCCTCGACCACCGGCTGTTACCGGCAGTCCTCAGAGCAGCCCATTGCGAACACGAGAGCACCGGCCCCGACGGCGGAGCAGCCCCAGGCGCCCAGCACCGTCGTGACCCGCCGCGGCGACGAGATCCTCCAGCGTGGCGAGCGGAAGGGCGTCACCGCGGCGCAGCCTGGGACGCCGGCCGCGCAACCGTCCACGCCGCCGAGCGACGACCGCGCGCGCGCCGCGCAGATCGTGGCGCTGGCGTCACGTCAGATCGAGCGGCTCACGCGCATCGCGGAGACCGCGGACCCGGAGCGGCGCAGCGAGCTCGACTCGACGATCGGCGACCTCCAGAGCCGGCGCGAGAAGGTCCTGCAGGACATGCGGGAGCTCGAGCTGCGCGGACCGACGTCGGAGGCCAGCACGTCGGACAGGCTGCGATCGGAGCTGGACCGCGACCTCAACGACCTCCGGATGACGTTGCGCGACAGCTTCGACATCGCGCCGCCGCCCGGCCAGGGGATGCCGCCGCCCGCGCCGCTGCCGCCCGAAGATCTGCCCTGAGCGCCCCCTCAGGGGCCGACGGCCAGCCCGCCTTCGCGCCGCGGCTCGGCCCCGCCCTCCCAGAGACCGCGGTCGCGCCCGATGCCGGGCGCGTCGGCGAGGTGCTCGGTTTCCTTCGTCTCGTGGCCCATCGCCTGCAGCGCCTGGACGACCTGCTCGGGGAGCGCGCGCGGCTCGAGGAAGAGCACGTCGGGCGAATCTTGCTGGTGGAAGCGCGGAGCGCGCACGGCGTCGCCGGCGTCCATCCCGTAGTCGACCACGTTCGACAGCTCCTGGAAGACGGCCGTGATGATGCGTGACCCGCCGGCGGCGCCGAGCACCGCGTCGACCTTCCCGTCGGGGCCGAGCACGATGCTCGGGGACATCGACGAGAGCATGCGCTTGTGCGGCGCGATGGCGTTCGGCTCGCCCTGCACGAGGCCGAACATGTTCGCCGTGCCGGGGACGGTCGCGAAGTCGTCCATCTCGTCGTTGAGCAGGAACCCGAGCCCCGGGACGGTGACGCCGCCGCCGAACCACGCGTTGAGCGTCGTCGTGAGGGCGACGGCGTCGCCGTTGCCGTCGACGACCGAGAAGTGCGTCGTGTGCGGGCCGTCGGCGGCGGGCCCCGCGAGCTGCGGGAAGAGCACGCGCGTCGGCGTCGCCTTGTCGAGCTCGATGGTCGCCCGCTGCTTCGCCGCCCACTCGGGCGAGAGCAGCTCGGTGATCGGCATCTGCACGAAGTCCGGATCTCCGAGCTTCGCGTTGCGGGCGGCGAAGGCGCGACGCATCGCCTCGGCGGTGAGGTGCACCTGCCGCGCCGAGTGCCAGCCGGCGGCGCCGAGGTCGAACCCCTCGAGGATGTGCGCGATCATCGCCATGGTGACGCCGCCGGACGACGGCGGCGGCATGCCGATGACGTGGCGCCCGCGGTAGTCGAACTCGACCGGGGCGCGCCACTTGGGCTGGTACGTCGCGAGGTCCTCCTTCGTCACGAGCCCGCCGTTCTCCTTCATGGCGCCCGCGAGCGTGTCGGCGACCGGTCCCTCGTAGAAGCCCGCGGGCCCCTTGGCGGCGATCTGCCGCAGCACCTGCGCGAGCTCCGGATCGCGCCACGTCGTGCCCACCTTCGGCGGCGCGCCGTTGGGGAGGAAGAGCGACGCGGACGCCGGGAACTTCGCGAGCCGCTTCAGCAGCGGAGCCCACTCGAAGGGCATGTCGAACCCGGCGTCCACGACGAACCCGCGGTCGGCGAGATCGATGGCCGGCGCGAGCAGCTCGGCCCACGTCTTCTGCTTCGACCCGAGCGTGCGCCACGCCTCCCAGAGGCCCGCGACGCTTCCCGGCACGCCCGCCGAGCGCCAGCCTTCGCGCGTGTCTTTCGTCGGCTTGCCGTCGGGCCCGAGGTACATGTCGCGCGTGGAGGCGCCGGGGGCGGTCTCGCGGAAGTCGAGCGCGTAGGGCTTGCCGCCCACGCGAGCGACCATGAACCCGCCGCCGCCGATGTTGCCGGCCGAGGGGAACGCGACGGCCAGCGCGAAGGCCGTCGCCACCGCCGCGTCGACCGCGTTGCCGCCGGAGGCGAGGACGTCGGAGCCGACCTTGCTCGCGATCGCGCAGTCGGTGACGACCATGCCCTTCGCGGATCGCGGCGTCGGCGCGCCCTGCGGGTACGGCCAGTCGGGAGGGAAGTGCGCGGGAGGCGCGGCCGGCGCGCTCGCCGACGCCGATGCGACCTGCGCCACCGGCGCGACCGGTGCCGTCGAGGTCCCGCCGCACGACGCGAGCGGGACCGCGACGACCAGTGCGACGAGGAGCGCGCGCTGCGCGGCGGTCATGCCCCGCCGTTCTTAGCGCGATCGCCGCCTGATTCCCACGAGCGCGAAGAGGACGCCGATGCCCGCGGCCCACGCCCCACCGGCGCCACCGCCCGCCGGCGACACGGCGCACCCGCCAGAGCTCCCGGTGTCGCCGTTGCCCGGGCCAGCGTCGGTGTCGGCGCCGGCGTCGTCATCGGTGCCGCCGCCGCTGCTGCTGCTTCCACCGCTGCTGCTGCCGGCGCCGATCCCGCCGTCGGGCTGGAGGACGACGCCTCCGTCGGGCAGCGGGGCGCCCTTCGCCACGACGTCGAGGGCCACCTTGAGGAACCCGTCGGTCGGTCCGCCGCCGAGCGTCGGGTCGGCGAACCAGGTGACGCTCTCCTCGACGAGCCCGAACTCCACGGTGAAGGTGCCCACGGTGTTCGTGTCGAGCGTCACCTCGAACTTGCCGACGGCCCCGGGCGCCACGTCGGCTTCGACGGTCGAGATGCGCGTCGTCGACAGCCACGACTTGTCGGCGAACGGCGACGCCTTGTCGCGCGGGATGGGCGCGAGCTTCGTCGTGCCCGCCTTCCACGGCTGCGTCCCGCTGTTCGTGAGCTCGATGTACCCGGTGACGACGTCGCCCGCGTGCGCGGCCAGCGCGTTCGGCGCGAGCGGGAACGACTGGTCCTTGAAGGTGCCGCGATACTCGGGCGCGACGACCTTCACCTGCACCTCGAGATCGTTGTCCGGCGGGCCGCCCTGCCCCGGATCGCTGAACCAGGCGACGCCCTCCTGCACGACGCCGAAGTACTCGTCGTACGTGCCGGCCTTCTCCGGCGCCGCGAGGTCGAACGTGAACTTGTACGTCCCGCCCGGCTTGACGGTGCCCTTCACGGCCGCGAGCCGGTTGGGCGCGAGCCACGAGCTGTCGGCGAAGACGCTCTTCCTGTCACGCGGCTGCGTCGTCCCGATGCGCGTGTTCGAGTCCCAGTCCTTCGTGCCGACGTTCTTGAGCTCGATGTACGACGGGATCACCTGCCCCTCGACCATCGTGAGCGCCGTGCTCGCGAGCGGGAAGCTCTGACTCACGAACTGCGCCGCGTACGGGAGCGGCCCGCCGATCGCCTGCAGCTGCGCGAGCGAGCCGTTGAACTTGTCCTTGTCGACCGCTCCCGAGATGCCGGGCACGTCGGGCGTGGTCTGCCCGTCGTCGTACTGCCAGAACTTCCAGGAGGTCCACGGCGTGGGCGTGTCGGGGCAGCTCACCTGCCAGTTCGCGACGACGAGCACCTCCGACGCGAACTGCCCCGTGTTCGGCAGCCCGTTCCAGAAGCCCGGCGCCGTGTAGATCATCGGCGTGCGTCCCGTCTTCGCCTTGATCTCTGCGACCCATGCCGCGACGGTCGACACGAGCTCGCTGCCCGAGGCGCCGTCGAGCACTTCGACGTCCGCCATCGGCGGCAAGTCACCCGCCTCGAGCGTGCCCACCTGCTGCAGCAGGAGATCCGCCTGCGCCGTGCCGCTCTCGGTGCCCTCGATGAACTGGTAGACGCCGCGCACCATGCCGGCGGCCTTGATGCCCGCCCAGTTCGCCTTGAACGTCGGATCGAGGTGGCCCGTGCCGTCGCTCACGCGCGTGATGGCGAAGTCGCGCCCCGAGTTGTGCACCGAGGTCCAGTTGATCGATCCCTGGAACTCGGACACGTCGACGCCCTCGACTGTCGTGCCGCCGGCGCAGACGGTGACGGGGTCGCTCGTCCAGCCGATCTTCTCGGCGTTTCCGTTCGGCGGGCCTCCGCAGGCAGTCGCGGCGGCGAGAGCGAGAATTGAGACGACTCCGATATGTCTCCGAATCATGGGACGTTCCTCGCGAGGTGTCGCGCGCGTTCCGCGAAGCTTCGCGAACGCGGCGAGGTGGGGCTTCATACCGAGCGGTAGTGCACGGCGTGGGCCGCTCTCGGCGGGCCGAAAAAGTGGTGCACCCAAGCACCTGGACGCGTCCGCGTCCTCCTCCTCCGCCGCGTGTTATCCTTTCCTATGCCTCAATCGCAGAGCGGCAAGACGATCCCCCTCGAGCTGATCGAGAAGCTGCCGAAGACGGACCTCCACGTTCACCTCGATGGGTCGCTGCGCCTGTCGACGATCCTCGAGCTGGCCGAGCGCGGGAAGATCGACCTGCCCGCGCGCGACGAGGACGGCCTGCGCACCGCGATGCACCTCGGTGAGAACTGCGGGACGCTCGTCGAGTACCTCAAGGCGTTCGACGTCACGCTGCGCGTGATGCAGACCGAGGAGTCGCTGCGGCGAATCGCCTTCGAGCTCGCCGAGGACGCGGCGCGCGAGAACGTCCGCTACATGGAGGTGCGCTACGCGCCGATGCTCCACACGCGCCGCGGGCTGAAGCTGACGACGGTCGTGGAGAGCGTGCTCGAGGGCTTGCGCCAGGCGCAGGAGAAGCACGGCATCGAGTCGAACGTCATCATCTGCGGCATCCGCAACGTGTCGCCCGAGCACTCGCTCGAGATGGCGGAGCTCGCGGTCGCGTACAAGGGGCGCGGCGTCGTCGGCTTCGACCTCGCGGGCGCCGAGTACGACCACCCCGCCAAGCACCACAAGTCGGCGTTCCAGCTCGTTCGCGACAACAACATCAACGTGACCATCCACGCCGGCGAGGCCTACGGCCCCGAGTCGATCGCGCAGGCCATCCACGTGTGCGGCGCCCACCGCATCGGCCACGGCTGCCGCCTCCGCGAGAACGGCGACCTGCTGCACTACGTGAACGACCACCGCATCCCGCTCGAGTGCTGCCCGTCGTCGAACGTGCAGACCGGCGCGATCCGCGATCTATCGAGCCACCCGCTGAAGCTCTACAAGAACCTCGGCCTGCGCGTGACCGTGAACACCGACAACCGGCTCATCACGGACACGACGGTGAGCAAGGAGCTCTGGCTCTGTCACACGCAGATGGGCCTCACGCTCAAGGACCTGAAGCAGATCATCCTGAGCGGCTTCAAGAGCGCCTTCATGCCCTTCCACGTGAAGCAGCAGTACCTGCGCAAGGTGAGCGAGGAGCTCGCCGCCTTCGCCGACGACGAGCCTCTCGCCGCCCACCAGCCGACGAGCTCCGTCCTCTCGTAACCGCTCGTGACCGTCGCCCGGGACATCGCGAGGACCATCCTCGACGGGTTCGACAAGCACTACCGGCTGTTCCGCGAGTCGAGCGCGCGCGCCAAGTACCACTTCGTGCGCGGGTGGCTGGCGTCGATGCGCGAGGCCTCGGTCAACCGCATCCAGATGTACGACCAGCGCGTCGTCGAGGCCGTCGAGGTCCTGCACGAGCGCTTCGCCGACGTCGTGCGCGACGAGAGCCTGTGGCCGGAGATCAAGGTCGCCTACATCGGCCTGCTGCACGAGCACCGCCAGCCCGAGTGCGCCGAGACCTTCTACAACTCGGTCGCCTGCCGCGTGCTGGACCGGCGCTACTACCACAACGAGTACATCTTCCGGCGCCCCGGCATCTCGACCGAGCACCTGGACGGCGAGGAGCCGACCTACAAGTGCTTCTATCCCGTGCGCCACGGCCTGCGGACGACGATCCGCGAGGTCCTGACGGGCTTCCACCTCGCCAGCCCGTTCGAGGACCTCGATCGCGACGTGAGGCGCGTCGTCCAGGCGATGCGCGAGCGCTTCCCGGAGCGCGTGCGCCTGCACGACGACTTCCAGATCCAGGTCCTGACGTCGCTCTTCTTCCGCGGGCGCACGGCGTTCGCCGTGGGGCGCGCGATGAACGGGACCGACGTCCACCCCTTCGTCGTGGCGCTGCTGCGCACCGCAGACGGCAAGGTGTACGTCGACACGCTCCTGCTCAAGCCGGAGAACATCGGCCGCGTCTTCAGCCTCGCGCGCAGCTACTTCATGGTCGACATGGAGGTGCCCGCCGCCTACGTGGCGTTCCTGCAGACGATGCTCCCGTCGAAGCCCAGGGCGGAGCTCTACACGATGCTCGGCCTGCAGAAGCAGGGCAAGACGCTCTTCTTCCGCGACCTGATGGAGCACATGCGCCACTCGTCGGACCGCTTCGGCCCGCCCCCCGGCACGCGCGGGATGGTGATGGCGGTCTTCACGATGCCGTCCTTCCCCTACGTCTTCAAAGTGATCCGCGACTGGTTCGACCCGCCGAAGGACAGCGACCGGCGTCTGGTGAGGGAGAAGTACCTCTTCGTGAAGTACCACGACCGCGCAGGGCGCCTCGCCGACACCCTCGAGTACTCGAACGTCGCGCTGCCGATCGAGCGGTTCGAGCCGAGGGTGGTCGAGGAGCTGGAGCGCGTCGCCCCGTCGCAGATCGAGCGCGTCGGCGAGCAGC
This sequence comes from Polyangiaceae bacterium, assembly GCA_035499695.1. Taxonomy (GTDB): domain Bacteria; phylum Myxococcota_A; class Polyangia; order Polyangiales; family Polyangiaceae; genus Palsa-1150. The sequence goes on along the minus strand of DATJYG010000850.1, from coordinate 1,558 downwards.
TCGTCATCCGCCACGTCTACATCGAGCGCCGGATGACGCCGCTCGACGTCTACCTGCGGGGCGCCGACGAGGCGCGCCTGCGCGGCGCGATCGCCGAGTACGCCGACGCCATCGAGGAGCTCGCGGCGGCGAACATCTTCGCGGGAGACCTGCTGCCGAAGAACTTCGGCGTCACGCGCTACGGCAGGGTCGTCTTCTACGACTACGACGAGATCGTCCCGCTGACGGACTGCGAGTTCCGGCGCCTCCCCGCGGTGAGCGGCGTCGGCCCGAACGACATCTTCCCGGAGGAGCTGCCGCAGTTCCTCCTGCCGCGGGGAAGGGCGAGGGAGCTCCTCCACGAGCTGCGCCCCGAGCTCGCGGATCCGGCGTTCTGGGTCGGGACGCAGGAGAGGATCAAGAAGGGCATCGTGGACGACGTGCTCCCGTATCCGCAGGAGATCCGGTTCTCGCGGAGGTTCGCGGCGTAGCGACCAAGCGGTAAGCTTCGGGCATGCGGGCTTCGGCGCTTGTCTTGTGGGGATCCCTGTCGACGCTGGCGTTCACGTCGGTTACCGGCGGATGCGGAGGCAGGGCGGAGATCGGCGTCCCGGACCGCGGAGGCGACGACGGCGGGAGCTCGGGATCGAGCAGCGGCGTCGCGGGGTCGAGCAGCGGGTTCTCCGGCTCCAGCAGTGGGTTCTCCGGCTCGAGCAGCGGCATGGACGGCAGCAGCTCCGGGTCGAGCAGCGGCGTCTCGGGATCGAGCAGCGGGTTCTCCGGGTCCAGCAGCGGCGTCTCCGGGTCGAGCACCGGTTCCAGCAGCGGGATCTCGGGGTCGAGCAGCGGCATGAGCTCGAGCTCCAGCAGCGGCGGCTCGCCGAACGGGTCGATCTACCTGGAGGAGTGCGCGGCGTCGTTCTGCGGGGGTCAGTCGTTCACCGTGTACGGCTCGTTCTTCACGGCGGCGCAGGGCAACGGCGGGTGCACCATCACCGGCTCGGGCGCCTGCGCGTACTACTCGTGCCCGAGCTCGATGCAGCCGAACGGCGTGAGCGCCGGCACCCTCGTCGTGACCGACCCGTGGCTGACGTCGCCGGTGACGGTGACCCCCATGGGCGGGACGAACTTCTACGAGTACTCGTCGTCGACGCCCGGCTTCACGGCGGGGCAGACCATCACGGTCACGGCGTCCGGCGCCACGGTCCCGGCGTTCGGCCCCGACAGCGTCGTGGCGCCCCTGCTCACGCAGCTGACGAGCCCTCCGATTTCACCCGACGGCGGGACCACGGTCATCTCGACGGGGGCGGACCTCGTGATCACCTGGAGCGGCGGGCAGGCGGGCGCGACGATGCTGCTCGAAGCGGCCGGGTCGAACGGGCAGGACTACACGTACTGCACGTGGAACGGCTCCGACGGGAAGGGCATCATCCCGGCCGCGACGCTCGAGCCCTTCTCCGGCACGAGCGGCTACCTGATCTACGGGCAGTACAACACGACCTCGTTCTACGCGGGCCCGTACGCCATCTCGCTCACGGCGCTCCCGTACACGGGCGGCACGGTCAGCTTCCAGTGACGA
>DATJYG010000849.1:0-2863 GCA_035499695.1 Polyangiaceae bacterium | reverse complement strand
TGCGCGTGTCGGTCATGTCGCGATGAAGCGTACGCCGATCGCCGCCGCCTCCGGTTCGCTCAGATCTTGTAGAATGAGGGGCGTGACGCGTCCGCGGAGCGCACTCGTCGCCGTCGTGGCGGCGGCTTGGTCGCTCGCTGCATGCAGCAGCATCGGCGGAGGCTCGGGGCCGGACGGCGGCGACGATTCCTCCACGCCGGACACCGGCAAGGGCACCGACTCGGCGTCTTCCGATACGGGGTCGGGCAACGACGGCTCCAGGGGGGACGCGACGACGTCGGATGCCGACGCCTCGACGCACGACGGCACCACGGGCTCCGACGCGACGACCGACACGACGAGCAACGGTGACGGCAGCGAGAACGATGCGTCGGGTCCCGTCTACCCCCCCGTCTACCCCGATGCCGGCGCCGGCTGCGCCATCGGCCCCTACGGCGAGCCGCTCGATCTCGCGTGCACCGGGCTCTACTCCGACTGGGCGTCGAAGACCGTGGCGCCGGGCAACCAGGCGTACGGGCTCGGGTACGTGTTCTGGAGCGACGGCGCCACCAAGCAGCGCTGGATCGCGCTGCCTCCGGGGACGCAGATCGACACGTCCGACATGGACGAGTGGGTCTTCCCTGTGAACACCCGCATCTGGAAGGAGTTCAGTCTCGTGCTCCCGGAAGCGGGCGCGCCGCTGCGCATCGAGACGCGCCTCATCTGGAAGTGGGCCCCGGGCCTCTGGTACCGGACCGCCTACCGCTGGTCGAGCGACGGACAGACGAGCGCCACAGAGCTGACGAACGGGCAGACGAACGTCGACGGGACGACCTATGAAATCCCGAGTCAGTCCGATTGCGACGACTGCCACCGCGGGCGTCGCGACGGAGTCCTGGGCTTCGAGGCTGTGGGGCTGTCGGCGTCCTCGGCGACGGGCCTCACGATGGCGCAGCTCGAGGCCCAGTCGCTCATCACGACGATGCCGACCGGATCACTGACCGTCCCCGGCGATCCGACGGCGATGGCGACCCTGGGCTTCCTGCACATCAACTGCGGCGTCCCCTGCCACAACAGCGGCGCGGGTCTGGCGGGAAATACCGGCTTCCACATGCGCCTCGAGGCCGCCGAGCTCTCGAGCGTGGAGGCGACCGACACGTACACGACGGGGTGGAACCATCTCACCCACAACTTCACGATCCCCGACGCCGGACAGACTTACCGGTTCCACGCGTGCGACCTCTCGGAGAGTGCCGCGTACTACCGCCCGGACCACCGAACCGGCGTGAACGGGACCCCGAGCGGCGTGCAGATGCCGCCGATCGTGACCCACGAGGTCGACGACGTCGCCATGGCGACGCTCGCCGCGTGGATCAACGAGAGCTGCGACGACGGCGGCACCGATCAGTAGATGTGGCGACGCTCAGCCGGCGGCGAAGCGGCCGGGCACGATGAGGGTGCCGCAGCCCTCGCAAAGAGCCGCTCGGGGCTTCTCGGGTCCTTTGAACGCGATCGTCGCGTCCTCGTCGCGTCCGCCGAAGGGACGGAACCACACGTCGTCTCTGGCCACGGCCTTCCCCTCTCTCATGGGTTGGCCGCATGTGGGGCAAGGCGTGCCCACGGCGGGCGCCGGCCCCGTGGCATACGGATCGGACTCGCCGGTCGTCGAATCGCCGAGGTCGAGACCGCGCTCGAGCATCGCGACACGGAGCTCTTCGCGCTCGGTCTCGCCGAGACCGTCGCGACCCTGCCAGAGCGTGACGAGGTAGAAGTCCGGTTGATTGTCGTACGGCCTTCGTCGCGGCACCTGGCGCTCCTTCCTATGGCTCGAAGGCAACCCTGGTCGGTGGGTTGAGCAACCAAAGCGTGGTGCCGACGGCCAGGACACCGGCGCCGACGGCCAATACGTCGAGCCCGTAGGTGCGGTCTGACGAGTCGTGCGAGGCCAGGGCGCCGACACCGCCCAGGAAGCTGACGAAGGCGCCGACAAATAAAGAGCCCATCCCGATCTCGCGAAGGGTCTGGGACCCTCCCGCTTTGACCCGGACCGTCGCCGCGTCGTCGCGCATGTGGAAGGCGAGGGTCCGCGCGATGTCGTTTCCTCCGACCGCGTACCACGTCGCGGGTGTCACCGTGGCATCGCAAGGGGCAACGCAGACGGGCTCCAGGCGGAAAGCGGTTTCGTTCACGACGTTGGGTCCGATGAGCGCTCGATGGCCGCTCCATCCGGCGTCGTCGAGGCGGAAGAGCGTCACGTCGGGACGATCGGCGGCGAAGCGAATCTGCCGCTCCTGGGTGAGAGGGGGCCCCTCGGTGGGAAGGAACCCCATCTCCGTCGCGCGGTGCAACTCGGGTCCGTTGGCCACCGGGGTCACCGTGCAGCCCAGAGCCGTCGCGGCGGCAGTCGCGAGCGCCATCGTCCTCGTGAAAGAGGATCGTGCCCTCATCCGGCGCCGTGATAGCACGCGACTCGACGCTCCGGTCGCAGAGGCGGCGAGGCTCAGGGCTTCGGAGGTTTGGAAGGCGTGTTGTCCTTCAAGATCCCTTCGATCGCTCACTTGCGCGTCTGCTGCACGAGCGGCGCACCGCGACCGCCCCGTGCGCCAGGTGCCCGCCGTCGAGGGCGTGAGCTTCGACCTGCCGCCACGAGCCCCGTATTCGCCGCGCCAGTGATCTTCAAGAAGCTCGTCGGTGGATGGCGCCCGCCGGGTTTCGTGCTGCCGACGACCGGGACGCCGCCTTCGTGGCCGCACGGCTGCTGACAAGGGATGCGAGCAAAGAGCACGCGAGAAGAGGGAGTGGCCTTCCCATGCGCGATCAGAAGAGCGTGGCGTTGTCGTTGTTGAACGTGAACGCAGTCCCGTCGATGACCACCGCACCGGTG
>DATJYG010000848.1:0-21713 GCA_035499695.1 Polyangiaceae bacterium | reverse complement strand
ACTTGGAGATGACGTGCCGCCCCGCGAAGCCGAACGAGCAGAGCCCGTGGAGGATCGGCCGCTCGAAGCCGAAGTTCTTGGCGAAGCTCGGGTCCGCATGCAGCGGGTTCCAGTCGCCGCTCAGGCGATAGAGGAGCGCCTGGTTCGCGTCCGTCTTCTCCTCGACCACCGCATCGGGCTTGCGCTCGGGCGCGACGTTCACGTCGGCGCTCGGACCGCGGTCGCCGCCCCATCCGCCGGCTCCGCGCACGAACGTGGTGAGCTCGTTGTACGCGAGCTCGTTGCCGTCGCCGTCGGTCGTCGTGATGGCGGTGACGACGAGGGCGTTCTTCCCCTTGTCGAAGATGTCCTTGATCTTGATCTTGTGAATCAGCTTCCCGCTCGTCGGCCAGAGCGAGCGGATCTCGGTGTACTGCTCGCCGTGCAGCACGCGATCGAGCCCGTAGTGGAGGCCCGGCGCCTGCTTGCCTTCCTTGGCGAGGTCGAACACCGCCTTGAGCGCCGGCGCCACCGCGAACGTCGGCAGCATCTTGAAGCCGTCGCCGCTCATCTCGTAGACGAGGCTCAGCTCCTTCGGATCGAGCGGGTTCTTCGCCGCGCCGACGCCGAGCGCGTAGAGCGACAGATCGCGCTCGTCGAACTTCGCCTCGACCGGCGGCATCTCGAAGCCGAGCGCCTCGTCCACGTCGATCAGCTCGTTGCCGCCCTTGCCCTTGGCGGTGCCGAGGTTGTCCATGATCGGCTGCATCGACGCCGTGATGTTCGTCGGGTGCGTCGACTTCCCGAAGTCGACGATGGTGCTCCACTTGCTCTTCACCGCGTCCGGCGTCATCGGGCGCGAGAGGCGGAAGAGCGCCCCCTGCGCGCGCTCCCAGCGGAGCTTGCCGACGAAGCCGCCGCCGACCTCGAAGAGCCCGCCGTTCTCCTCGCACGACTCGTGACAGAGCCACGCGACGAGCGGCGAGACGTACTCCGGCTTCAGCGCCGCGACGAGGTCGGGCGGGAGCACCGTCTCGGTCATGCGCGAGCCGGCGATGGGCGCGATCGTGTTGACGTGCACGTTCTTCTTGCCGCCCTCGATCGCCAGCGTCTGCCCGAAGCCGAAGAGGCCGAGCTTCGCCATCGAGTAGTTGGCCTGCCCGAAGTTGCCGTAGATGCCGGCGGCCGACGCGGTCATCACGACGCGGCCGTACCCGGCGTCGCGCATGTGGTTCCACGCGGCGTGCGTGACGCGGAAGCTCCCGAGGACGTGCACGCGGTAGATGAGGTCCCAGTCCTCCTGGGTCATCTTCTGGAACGAGGTGTCGCGCAGGATCCCGGCGTTGTTGACGACGATGTCGATGCGCTTCCAGTTGTCGAGCGCGCACTGGACGATCTTGGCGCCGTCCTCCACCGAGTCGTAGTTGGCGACGGCCTGCCCGCCGGCGGCCTTGATCTCCTCGACCACCTTGTCGGCCGCGGCCGACGACTTGCCGCCGCCCGTGTGGCCGCCGCCCAGGTCGTTGACGACGACCTTGGCGCCGCGCGACGCGAGCAGCAGGGCGTGGGAGCGACCGAGACCGTTGCCCGCGCCCGTGACGATGGCGACGCGGTTGTCGAAGCGCAGATCGGACATGGATTCACCCTCGGGATAGTTCTTTAGCGTGCGAAGTATTGGGGACGCCAGTGCGACGCGTCAAGGCACGCCGGGGGTCTCGCCGGCGTCGCGGGCCGTCTTCCCGGCCGCCGCGGGGCGGGCGGCGGCGACCACGAGCATCCAGGCCAAAAGCAGCAGGAGTGCGAGCTTCTGGGCGGCCGGCAGGACCAGCGGACCTGGCCCTCCGTGCAGCATGGTGTGCACGTAGAGGACGAAGTCGGTGATGGCGAAGAGCACCATGGTCGCGCCGAGGGCGCCCGGGAGCATGCGGCGCGCGAGCAGCTGCCCCGTGGCGGCGAGGACGGCCGCCGAGAGGCCCGGCAGACCCGCGACGACGACGGCGACGCCGTGGAGCGCACCGAATCGCTCGCTCGGCATGAGGGCCACCGCGATCATCCCGAGCACCGAGGTCCAGCCGAGCACGCGCACGCTCGCGGCGAGGCGCGCGCGCGACGCGAAGAGGCGCGCCGCGAGGGGCCAGAAGGGGACGAACGCGAGGACCAGCGAGAGCATCGCGCCCGCGGCGAGGTTCGCGCCCACGGGATTCGGCGTGCCGTTCAGCGCCGTGCGCCACTCGAGGTCGCAGAGGAAGTTGCTCCAGAAGCGATGGCCGACGGCGTGCGGGTCCCACCAGGTGCCGCCCGGGTAGAACGCCATCGCCGGCACGATCAGCGCGACGAACGCGACGACGCACGCCACGAGGGCGATCCGGGCTCTCCGCACGGGAGCCACCGTATCAGCCGGGGCCAGCGGCCCGGGGGCTGCGAGCGCCCCCGGGCCCGGCCTCGTCTGCGCCTACGACTTGTTCGTCGTGGGCGTTGCTGCAGGCGCTGCCGGCTGCGGGCTCGTCGCGGGTGTCTCCGCGGCGGCCGCTGCCTGCTGCGCCTTCTTGCTCACGATCCCGCGCTGCTTGCGGGTCGTGAGCCGCTTCGCCGTGGCTTGCGCCTTCTCCTCGGCGGTCGGCACCTTGCGGGTGCCCGGCTGCATCCCGAAGTCCGCGAGCGCCGCCGCATCGTTTTCGTACTGGATGCGGATGTAACGCTTCACGGCCAGGATGACCGCCCGGCTCTGCGCGAAGACGTCGCGCACGGCCTGGACGGCGGCCTGCCACGCCCCGTGCGCCTGCACGGCCGCATCGACGGCGGCGATTCTCTTGTCGAGAAGCGCCGAGACGGTGGCGGTCGTGACGGGCTGCCCGAGGATGGTCAGCGCCAGGTTGGGAAGCCGCTTGGACAGCCCTTGTTTGAGCTGGCGATCGGCGGCAGTGCGGTCTGCGTTGCTGGTGGGTGTCTTTTGCTGGGTCGTTGGAGTAGCTCCGGTTGTGGGCCAGCAGGCCCGGTTCAAATAGGAGTGAACGGACGAAACGCGATCTCATCCCTCGGTTCGTTCGTTTTCGTGGGCGCATGTAGGAGAGCGCGACCCTCAGAGAGACGATCGACGGCGTCAGAAGCGCTCTGAAGGCCGTCAGATCCGGTCTGAAGGTCGTCAGACTCGCGCTGAACGCGGCCAGACCCTGTCTGAAGGTCGTCAGACACCATCTGAACGTCGTCAGACGCGATCTGAAAGTCGTCAGAGCGGCTCTGAAGACCGCCAGACGCGGTCTGAAGCGCGTCAGACAGCACCTGAGGACCTTCAGAGCCCCTCTGACGCGCGTCAGGCTCCATCTGGAGGCGTTCAGTGGGCTTCTGACGTTCTTCAGCGCCGATCTGGCGACACCCGTGCCGGGTCTGAAGATTTCCGGCGCGGCTCTGGGGCATACTGTGACCATGCGCGCTGCGGGCACCCTGCTCGTCGTGCTGCTCCTGTGCCTCCTTACGGGGTGCAGCGGCGGTACGACCGTGCCCATCGCGACCTGGACGCTCGACGCGCCGGGCGTGCACGAAATCATCACCGCGCCGAAGCACTTCGACCGCGAGCTGGGCGACCACGAGCAGCACTTCACGCTGAGCGCGCACACCGACGTACCGACCGAGCTGCGCGGTCAGCCCGTCGCGCTGGCCATCCCGTACTTCGCGGGACGCGCGACGCTGCGCGCGAACGGCGTGGACGCGCCGGACCTCGACGCGAGCAGCTTCGAGACGTACCGCGCCGTGGGCGCGCACCGGTTCCTCGTGCCCGCCGACGCGACGCGCGGCGGAACGCTCGACCTCGTGCTCGACGTGGACCACCGCTGGACGCAGAGCGCCTGGCTGGACACCGTGCCGCGCCTCGCCGCCGCGAACGGAGGCGGCGACTACGCGCTGGTCGCGACGTTCAACCAGGCGTCGGCCGACGCGGCGCTCGCGATGATCCTGCTCGTCGCCGTCGCCTACGGGCTCATCTTCCTCGCCGACCGCCGGCGCGCCGCCTACGGCTGGTTCTGCCTGTCCTCGCTGGCCGGCGCGTTCTACTCGGCCTTCACGCTCGGCCTCATGGAGCCGCTGGTCGGGTCGGCCGACGGTTACGTCGTCGGCTTCACCGTCACGCTGTCGGCCATCAGCGCGATCATGTTCACCGGCGCGATCTTCGACCACAAGCCGAGCCGCGCGTGGTGGGGGCTGCTCGTGCTCTGGTGCGTCATCGCGCTCTTCAAGCCCGGGCCGTTCGCCTTCACGCGCGCTCCGACGCCGATCGCCATCTCCACGATGCTCGCGGCGGGCGGCTACTGCGTGCGGATGCTCGTGCTTGCGATGCGCAAGGGGCGGCCGCAGCTCTCGGCGGTGCTGGCGACGATCGCGTGGCCCATCGTGTGCGTCCTGGCGCTCGACGACTCGGCGTCGTGGCTCGGGATGGGCGAGCTCTATCACGGCTTCCGCGGGGCCTGCGCCGGGACGGTGGTCGTCGCGGTGCTGCAGGCGGCGGCGCTGGGCGCGGAGCTCATGCAGTCGCTGCACAGGGCCGACGCGCTCAACTCCGCGCTCGAGGCGCGCGTCGCCGCGCTCGAGAGCACCAACGCCGAGGTGGCCAACCTCAACGAGGAGCTGCGCCGGCAGATCGGCAACCGCTCGACGCAGCTCGCCGACACGCTGGCGCGCGTCGGCACCCTGCGCCTGCCGGTGCTCGCGCTGGAACCGGGCGACGTCGTCGAGGAGCGCTACCGCGTCGTGCGCTTCATCGCGTCCGGCGGCATGTCGTGGGTCTACGAGGTCGAGCGCGTCACCGACAAGAAGCGCCTGGCGCTCAAGCTGCTCCACGGCAAGTCGAGCGGCGAGGCGCTCGCGCGCTTCGCCCGCGAGGCGCGGCTCGCGTCGGAGATCGACCACCCCGGCATCGTCGGCGTCGTCGACGTCGACATGACGCGCGAGGGCGTCCTCTACATCGTGATGGAGCTCGTCGAGGGCGCCGCCCTCGAGGACCGCATCGCCGACGACCCGCCGATCGCCTGGTCGCTCATCGTGCTGCGCCAGATCGCCGAGGGGCTCCAGGCCGTGCACGCGCGCGGCGTCGTGCACCGCGACCTCAAGCCGGCCAACGTGCTCATCGAGGAGGGGGTCGACGGCCCCGTCGCGAAGCTCGTGGACTTCGGCGTCTCGACGCTGCTCTCGGAGGGCGTGAAGGCGAAGCGCCCCGACGACGTGGTGGCCGGTGGCGACTCGCGCGTCACGCGCGCCGGGCGCGTCATGGGCACGCCGGCGTACATGGCGCCCGAGCTCGCGGTGGACGGCACGCCGCTGCACCCATCGATCGACATGTACGCGTTCGGCGTGATGGCGCACGAGCTGCTCGTGGGCCGCCTGCCCTTCCGCGACCCGCTCTTCGTGCGCAAGGTGCACGGCCGCTCGATCCCGCCGCCGCCGTCGCTCGCGGTGGCGCGCCCGAAGCTCGACCGCGCCGTCGCCGAGATCGTCGACCGCTGCCTCTCGCTCGACCCGGACACGCGCCCCACGGCCGCCGAGGCCGCCGCGGCCCTGCACGACGCCCCCGCCGAGGCGGACCCGTCGAGCATGCCGAGCGTCAAGACCGCCCAGAGGGCGTAGCGGCGACGCACGCGAGTGGTTTTTACCGCAGAGGCGCAGAGAGGGAGAGGAGGCCGCAGAGGGTTGGGGTGGATCCGGCCGACGCTCGGGTCGCGGGAGCCCACACCAAAATCTCTGCGCTCTCCTCTCCTCTCTGCGCCTCTGCGGTCAAGAACACACCGATCGTGCCCGGGCTCCGCCTCGGTCAGATGCGTCCGTAGTGGCGCTTGTAGCGGTTGATGAGCGCGTTGGTGGACGCGTCGTGCGTCTTCACTTCGCCCTTGGCCTCGAGCTCCGGCTCGATCTTCTTCGCGAGCTGCTTGCCGAGCTCCACGCCCCACTGGTCGAAGCTGTAGATGTCCCAGACGATGCCCTGGGTGAAGATCTTGTGCTCGTACATCGCCACGAGCATCCCGAGCGTCTTCGGCGTGAGCTTCGTGAAGAGCACCGACGTGGTCGGCCGGTTGCCCGGGAACGTCTTGTGCGGCACGAGCTCCTCGACGCGCGCCGGCGCCGTCCCCGCGGCCTGCAGCTCGGCGCGCGCCTCGTCCGGCGTCTTGCCACGCATGAGCGCCTCGGTCTGCGCGAAGTAGTTCGCGAGCAGCACCTCGTGGTGCTTGCCGGGGTCCGCACGCCCGCTCGTCGGGTGCGGACCCACACGATTCAGCGGGTTGTGCGTCTCGAGTGGCGCGAGGAAGTCGCACGGCACGAGGCGCGTCCCCTGGTGAATCAGCTGGTAGAACGCGTGCTGCCCGTTGGTCCCCGGCTCGCCCCACACGATGGGGCCCGTCGTGTAGTCCTCGATGAAGCGGCCCTGGCGGTCGACGCTCTTGCCGTTGCTCTCCATGTCGCCCTGCTGGAAGTACGCCGCGAAGCGCGACATGTACTGGTCGTAGGGCAGGATGGCGTGCGTCTGGGCGCCGAAGAAGTTCGAGTACCAGACGCCGAGCATCCCGAGGATGACGGGCACGTTCTTCTCGAGCGGCGCCGTGCGGAAGTGCTGGTCCATGAGGTGCCCGCCGGCGAGCATCGCCTCGAAGTTGTCCGCGCCCACCATGAGCTCGATGGGCAGGCCGATGGCGCTCCAGAGCGAGTAGCGCCCGCCGACCCAGTCCCAGAAGGCGAACATGTTCTCGGGATCGATCCCGAACTTCTTCACCTCCTCGGTGGCGGTCGACACGGCGACGAAGTGCTTCGGCACCGCCTGGTCGCTCCCGAGCTTCTCGACGAGCCACGCGCGGGCGCTCCGCGCGTTCATGAGCGTCTCCTGCGTCGTGAACGTCTTGCTCTCGACGACGAAGAGCGTCTGCTCGGCGTTCACGCGCGAGAGCGTCTGCGCGAGGTGCGACCCGTCGACGTTCGACACGAAGTGCGGGCGCATCTCGGGGTGCCAGTACGGCTCGAGGGCGAGCGTCGCCATGACGGGCCCGAGATCGCTGCCGCCGATGCCGATGTTGACGACGTCGGTGATGCGCTTGCCGGTGTGCCCCTTCCACGCGCCGCTGCGCACCGACTCGGTGAACTTGCGCATCTTGGCGAGGACCGCGTTCACCTCGGGCATCACGTCCTTGCCGTCGACCAGGATCGGCGTGTTGCTCCGATTGCGCAGCGCCACGTGGAGCACCGCGCGGTTCTCGGTGCCGTTGATCTTGTCGCCGGCGAACATCTTGTCGCGCCACCCGGCGACGTTCTGCTGCTTCGCCAGGTCGAGGAGCAGCTTCATCGTCTCGTCGGTCACCCGGTGCTTCGAGAAGTCGACGAAGACGTCCTCGACTTCGAGTGACAGACGCGTGACACGCTGCGGGTCCTTCGCGAAGAGCTCGCGCATGTGGACGCTCTTCATCGAGGCTTGGTGCGCGGTGAGGGCCTTCCAGGCCGGCGTTTGCGTGAGGTGGGGAGCGCTCATGGAGGCGCGAGGATACGAGGCGTTTCCCACATTGGCGAGACTCGCCGGTCAGCCCGATGTATCGTGCGAAGGAGTGGCGCAACGCAGCCTCATCATCGATCGTGTCCTCGCGGTGGCGTGGCGCGCGCCGGAGCACGACGACCTCATCGAGGTCCTCGACATCCTGCACCGCGAGAGCGAGAGCATGGGCAGGAAGCTCCTGTACCTCTCGGTGATCGGCCCGCGCGCGCTGCCGCAGGGCGACGTGCGCGACGAGCTCGTCGGCTTCTATCGCGACGTGCTCATGTACTGCGACTCGATGCACGTCGTCATCGAGGGCAACGAGTTCGAGGTGAGCATCAAGCGCAGCGTGATCGCGAACGTGCTCCTCGTCGTGCAGGGACGCGGTCGCATCTTCATCGAGAACTCGCTCGACCGCATCTGCGCGGTCTCGCCCATCGACCTGCGCAACGAGCTCACCACGGCGGTGCGCGCCGCGAACGAGGCGCACCTGTTCGACTTCGCGCGCAGCGCCCCGCCGCTGCCGCTCTAGTTCGTCCCTCGCCGGGGAGGCCTCGGCTACTGGCCGAAGGACCGTACGACGATCCACGCGAGGACGGCGGCGACGAGCATCGAGAGCAGCCCGCCGACGACGATGAGCACGATGCTGCGCGTGTCGAGCCGCGGAGGCGCGGGAGGGCGCGGCGGGGCGGGCGGGAGCACCGGGCCGGCCGCCACTGGCCCCGACGACGGAGCCGCGGGCTGCGCGATCGGCCCCGGCGACTGCACCGCGGCGGCGTGATGCGGCGGCGCCGGCACCGGAAGGGGCGCCGTCGGCGGGATGGCCGGCGGGGGCGGGAGCGGCGCGCCCTGCATCGGTATCGTCTTGTCCGTCGGCGGGGCGTTGGCGATCGCCTCGGGGAGCTGCGGCCGCGCCCCGACCGATCGCAGCGTCGCCGCGTGCGACTTCGCGCCCATGTTCTTCTTGGCCGCGTTCGACGCAGGCGGCCCGGGAGCCTGCATCTCCTCCGGAGTGAACGCCGGCGGCCGCACCTCGGTCTGCAGGTCGAAGTCGTCGGGTCTGTGGTCCGGCTCGGTGATGCGCGCGAGCGGCGTCTCGCGAGCGGTGGGCGGCGGGACCGGGACGGCCTGCGCCTCGGTCTTCTGCGCGAAGGCGGCGTCGGCCCGTCGCTGCATCTCGGCGGGCGGCACGGCGACGGTGACGTCGGTGCGCGTCACCTCCAGGTGCTCGGGGGCGGGCGCGAGCTCCGGGTGGATGTCGCGCAGGGCCGTCGCCAGGTGCGCGACCGACGGCCAGCGCACCTCGGGGTCTGCCCTCAGGCAGCGCATGATGGCCCGCGAGACCGACTCGCTCAGCTCGGGCCGCGCCTCGCGCGGCGTGGGGATGGCGCCCGCGAGGAGTCGCGCCTGGCGCTCCGCCCCGCGCAGCTTGCCGAGCGGCGCCTCGCCCGTGAGCAGCTCGAACATCACGACGCCGAGCGCCCAGATGTCGGCGCGGTGGTCCACGCCGGCCGCGGACTTCCACTGCTCGGGCGCCATGTAGCGCGGCGTGCCGAGGGCGGTCTCGGGGCGGGTGAGGGGGCCTGCCTCGAAGAGCTCGGGGTCGAGCTTCGACATGCCGAAGTCGAGCACCTTGACCTGCGTCCCGCCGCGCGGCGAGCGGGCGAGGAACAGGTTGTGCGGCTTGAGGTCGCGGTGGACGATGCCGGCGGCGTGCGCCTCCTCGAGCGCCGCGCACGCCTCGAGGGCGTGCTGCACCACCTCCTTCTCCGGCAGGGGGCCGCGCGCCTCGAGCTCCGCCTTCAGGTCGCGCCCCTCGAGGAGCTCCATGACGATGAACCAGGGGCCGGTGGGCAGCTCGCCCACGTCCATGACGCGCACGGTGTGCTCGCTGCGGAGGCGGAAGGTGGCGCGCGCCTCGCGCATCATGCGGCCGACGGCCTCGCGGTCCATGGCCCGGGCGACCGAGACGAACTTGAGGGCGACCGGCTCGTCGAGCTGCAGGTGGCGGGCGGCGAAGACGACGCCCATGCCGCCGCTGCCGATCTGCCGCTCGACGCGGTACTTGCCCGCGACGACTTCGCCCTCCTCCACGGGGCCCTTGCCGAGGTCCGTCGTCACCGGCTCCCGTTATATCGCCTCTTTCGCCGGGATTTCGACCCCGGACGGCTCGCCGGTCTACAAGTCGGAGACGATGAAGCGGCTGGGAAGCCTGGCGCCGGTGCTGCTGGTGCTGGCCATCGCGTGGCTGGCGTGGGGTGGGTCCTGCGCGCGAGAGGTGGGACCCCAGCTGGTGAGCGTCACGGACGTCGTGCCCAGGGCGGTGGAGCTCGGGGACCGCGTGGTGCTCATGGGCGAGGGGTTCCCGGCGGGCAAGCCGGCCCGCGTGACGTTCCGCGGGACGCTGCACAGGCCGGGAGAGCGCGCCGAGACGGGTGCCGAGATCGTGACGAGCGCGACGGTGCTCGGGCCGGACCAGGCGGAGCTCGCGTTCACCGAGCCGGTGCAGGCGCTCTTCTGCGGCGCCGGGGACCGCGCGGCGCACACGACGTTCGACGGGGACGTGGAGGTCGCGTTCGCCGCGGCCGCGACGGGCGCGCCGCCCATCGCGGGCACGCTGCGGCGGCTGACGCTCGACGTGCGCCCTGGGGCGGTGTCCGCGGATGCCGAGCACGAGGGCGAGCGTGCGCTGAGCTGGATGGGGCTGCACGGGACGGCGTCGTCGGCCGGCCTGGCGGTGGAGGCGGTGGATCACGGGTCGCGCGCCGAGGCCGCAGGGCTCGCGCCCGGCGACGTCGTGACGGCGTTCGACGGCCTGCGCGTCGGCGCGGCGAGCGACATGGTGCCGGCGCCGGGCGAGCGGGAGGTGGCGGTGGCGATCCGGCGCGCCGCCGTCGACACGACGCGCACCATGCCGGTCGATGGCTGGCGGCGTGCCGCGCCGGCCGATCTCCTGGGCGCCGCGCTGATCGTGCTCGCCGCCCTGCTGCTCGTGGTCCTGCTCGCGTCGCCGGTGCCCGCGATCGTCGGGGCGATGGTCCAGCGCGTCTCGTCGCGCATGCGGGCCGCGCCCGGCGCGGCGCTGGGTGCGGCGCTGGCCGATGCCCTGCCGCTCCCGGGGGCGGCGGCGCTGGTCGACGCGCTCGCGTTCGCGCTGTTCCTGGCGATGCCGCTCGGGCAGTACCTGGTGGCGGCGCGCCTCGACGTGGGCCTCCTCTTCGCCGTGGCCGCGACGTCGCTCGCGACGGCGGCGCTCGTGGGGAGCGGTTCGGCGCTGCGCGGGGCACGCGCAGCGGTGCACGTCGCGTGGCAGCACGTGCCCGCGGCGGTCGCCGTGGCCGCGGTGGTCGTCACGACCGGCTCGCTGCGCGTCCAGGAGATCGCGGGCGACCAGGCGGGCTACCCGTGGGACTGGCTCGCCTTCCGCAGCCCCCCGATGCTCGCGGCGTTCGCGCTGCTCCTCTCGTCCGCGCGCATCGAGCCGGCGGCGGGCGCGCCCATCTCGGGCGTCGCCGCGCTGACCGAGGCGACGGCGCAGGTCGCGTCCGGTGCGACGGGGCTGGCGGTCGCGTGCCGCGCGCACAGGCTGCTGGTGAGCGGGCTCGCCGCGACGCTCTTCCTCGGCGGCTGGCTGCTGCCAGGCGTGCCGGCCGCGGTGCAGGCGGCGCACCCGCCGCTGCAGGTCGCCGGCGCCGCGCTGCTGCTCGCGAAGACCTGGCTGCTCGTGCTCCTCCTCGCCTGGGCGCGGCGCGTCGTGCCCGCTGGCCGGCTCGCCGAGCGCTCGCGCGCCGTCGCCTTCTGGACCGCGCCGCTCGCCGCGGCGACGCTGCTCGCTGCGGCCGCTTGGACCTGGTGGAGCCCCGCGCACGCGGCTCAGGTGCTCATCAGCGGCTCGCTGGTGGTCGGCGTCGGCGCGGCGGCCGCGGCGCTCGTGCACAGGCTGCGCCACGGAATGCTCGCACCGGCGGCGGACGGTCGCCTCAGTCCGTTCTTATGAACCTGCGAAAAGGCCGCCAGACGGCCATAACGGGGTCGGCATCCGCCGCCCCTTGGCTGTAGCCTGTCAACGTCGATGCACGAATACGCAGGTCCCCTGCAGCGGGTCGTGCTGTCACGAACGCTGTGGGTCATGGTGGCGCTGCCGCTGCTGGGGGTCGCGTGGCACGTCGTGCTCTGGAGGCGTCGCGCCGCGGTCGCGGGCGGCGGCGGGCCGACGCAGGCGCAGCTCACGGGGGCGCGCACGGTGGGCCTCGGCACGGCGGTGGTCACGGCGGCGGCGGTCGTCGGGCACGTCATCTCGCTGCTGCGCCTGGACGCGGCGACCCGCGCGATGCTCGACCCGGTGGCGCGGGGTGTGGCTCTCGGGGGGCTGGAAGCGCCGCTCGCTCTGTGGATGGACGGGACGAGCGCGGTCGAGTGCACGCTGGCGTCCGCCGTGGCGCTGGGGGCGGCGGTGGTGCTGGCGATGCGCCCCGCGGCCCGGCGCGGGTGGCGGGAGTGGGCGTGGTTGCACCTGGCGCTCGCCGGGGCGATGCTCTCGTTCCTCGCCGACGGGTTCGCCGGGCTCGCGCTCGGCTGGTCGCTCTCGGCGGCGGCAGCGGCGTGGCTCGCGGGGTGGTCGAGCGCGCGGGCGGCGGCGGTCGCGGCGTCGCGCGGGGCGCTGGCCGTCGCGTGCATGACGCTGGGCGCGGTGCTCCTCTTCTGGGCGCTCGGCGGCGACTGGGACGCCGACGACTACGGGGCCGACGCGCCCGACGGGATCGCCGCGGTGCACCTCGAGTCGCGCGGCGGCGCGTCGTCGGTCACGATGACCGCGCCCGGCGGGGCCCTCACGTACGTCGACGACTCGCGCGTCCCGCTGGCGCGCGTGCCCTTCGTGCGCGCGGCGCTTCCGCAAGGGTCGCACGTGGTGCGCGTGGTGACGGGCGCGCGCGACGAGGAAGCGGCGCGCGTGACGCTCGGCGAGGGCGACGAGGCGGTGCTCGTGCCGCTCGGGCCGACGCTGGCGATGCACACGATGCGCGAGGAGCTCGCGGTGCGCGATGCGCACGGCGATGCGCCGGTGCGGCAGGCGCTCGAGCAGCGGGTGGCGCCCGGAGGGGTCGCCGTCGTCGCGGCGGCGCTCCTGCTCTTCCTCGGCGCGGCGGCGGCGATGAACAACGCGCGTTCCCCCGTGGGCGCGCCGGGCCCGCTCGTCGCGGTGGCCGCGAGCGTGATGCCGGCGATGCTCGGGCCGGCGCTGCTGCTGCGGCTCGAGCCGCTCTTCCCCTCGGCGCGGCACACGGGCACGGTCGTCGCCGCGGTGGGCGCGGCCATGGTCCTCGGCGCGGCGTGGCAGGCGCTCGCGCACGAGGGGATCGCGCGCTGGCTGGTGTTCACCCTCGGGGCGCCGGGAGGGCTCGCGTGCGCGGCGCTCGGGATGGGCGGCGGCGCGCGCGGGCTCGCGGTGATCGCCGTGCTGGGAGCCGCGACTGCGGCGCTGCACCTGCTCGCGGTGCGCCGCTCCGACGTGCCGATCGCGTCCGACGATGCGCAGGAGGAGTCGGCCCTCGTGAGTCTCCCGGAGCGCTTCGGCGCGCTCATCGCGAGCATGGAGCGATGGGTCGTCGGCGCAGTCGCCACCGCGGTCGCCGCGGCGGCGGCGCTGGCCGCGTGGATGGTCGCGACGGCCGACAGGCACGTGGTGTCGACCCCGGGCGACCGCGTCGCGGCCAGGGTGGCGCGCGCGGGGCGGCGCGTGCAGCCGCTCGTGGGCATGCCGCTGGGGCGCTTCGTGTGGGCGATCCTGGCGGCGCTCGCCGTGCTGCTCGTGTGCTCGGTCGCGCGCGCGGCGCCGGGGATGCACTCGAGCGGGCGCATCGTGCTGTCGCTGCCCGGCGGGGTGCAGGGACCGCTGGAGCTCGCGCCGGGGCAGGGCGGGTGGGTCGGCACCGTGACCGTGACCAACGTGGGCACCGAGCCGCTCATCGTCTCGCGCGTCGCCATCCGCGGCGACGAGGACGACGTGCGCTCGCCGGCGCGCGTGGCCGTGCGCTTCGCCGAGGGCGCTGCGACGAGCGCGACGCTCGCGCCCGGGGCCGCGAAGGACCTCGTCGTCTCGTGGATGCCGGACAGGGACCCGCGCGTCCGGCAGGCGTTCGGGCACGTCGTCGTCACGTCGACCGACGAGGAGGCCGGCGAGGTCGCGATGGGCTTCCGCGTGCAGGCGCCGACGGGGCTCGGGTGGCTGGGGGCGCACGCGCTCTCGCTGCTCGTGGGCCTGCCGCTGCTCGTGGTCCTCGCGGCGGGCGTGGCGCGGTCGACGGGGCGGCGCGACGCCCCGATCGTGGCGCGCACGGCGCTCGCCGTCGCCGTCGTCGAGGTGCTGCTGGCGCTCTGGACGTACGCGCGCTTCGTCCCGGACGTCGGCCGCGCCGACGGGAACGACGGCTTCCAGTTCGTCGAGCGCGCCGTGTGGGTGCGCTCGGTCGGCGCCGAGTGGTACGTCGGGCTCGACGGCGTCAGCGCCGCGCTCGTCCCGCTCGCGGCGGTGCTCTGGCTCGTCGCGATCGTCGTCGCGCGCGTCGACCGCCGCGGCGACGCGTACGCGGCGTCGCTCGCGCTGCTCGCCTCGGCGGTCACGGCGGCGCTCGTCGCGCTGGACCTCGCGGTGCTCTTCGCGGCGTGGCAGCTCGTGCTGGTGGCGCTCGTGATGCTCGTGGGCGGCTGGGGCGGCGCGCGCGCCGAGCACGCGGCGGCCAAGATCGCCACGTACGGGGCGCTCGGATCCGCGTCGCTGCTCGGCGCGTTCGTGGCGCTGTCGCGCGCGTCGGGGCCCACGTTCCTCGTCGACGGCACGGCCGCGGCCCACACGCTGGCGATCCCGGAGCTCGCGCGCACGACGTTCGCGGCGCAGGCGCCCATCGCGGGCATCCCGTTCGTCGACGTCGCGTGGCTCCTGCTCTTCGTGGGCGTGGCGGTGGCGACGCCGGTCGTTCCCCTGCACGGCTGGCTGCCGGAGGCGCTCGAGGAGGCGCCGGCGGGGGCGGGGATCATGCTCGCCGGCGTCGTCACGTCGCTGGGGCCGTACCTGCTGGTGCGCGTGGGGCTCGCGGCGATGCCCGAGGGCGCGAGGTGGGCGGGCGCGTCGATCGCGGCGCTCGGCGTGCTCTCGACGGCGTACGCGGGTCTCTGCGCGATGGCGCAGCACGACCTCCGGCGCTTCGTCGCCTACGCGACCATCGCGACCGGCGGCAGCGCCTTGCTCGGCATCGGCGCCTTCACGGCGCAGGGTCTGGCGGGGGCGGTCGCGGCGCTCTTCGCGCGCGGTCTCGCCGCCGCCATGCTGCTCGGCGTGGCCGCAGCGCTCGCGCAGCGCGTGCGCACGTGCGCGCTCGACCGTTTCGGAGGCCTCGCGACCGAGACCCCGGCGCTGGCCGTGCTGGCGGCAGCGGGCCTCGCGACGTCCCTGGGCGTCCCCTGCCTCGCCGGCTTCTGGGGCCCGCTCCTCGCGATGCTCGGGAGCTTCGCGCGCCACCCGGTGCTCGCCACCGTGTTCGCCGTCGCTCTCGTCGCCACCGCCGCGGCGCACCTTCGTGCCGCCCGTCTGCTCCTCCTCGGCCACGTCGACCCGGCCTGGCGCCGCAGCACTTACCTCGAGCCCTTCGGCGGCCGTCTCCCGGACGCCGCGCCTCGCGAAGCGGCGGCCCTCATCCCGCTCGCGATCATCGCCCTGCTCATCGGCCTCTGGCCCACCCCGCTCCTCGCCTCGATGGCCGCCGGCGCGCGCGACGTGACCGAGACTGTGCAGCCCCCGACGTCGTCGGGCGCGGCGGCCCCATAGACTTGTTCTCAACCGCAGAGGCGCAGAGACGAGAGGAGAGGAGGCCGCAGAGAGTTGGGGATGGATCCGGCCTACGCCCGTGTCGTGAGGGCCCACCCCCAAACCTCTGCGCTCTCCTCTCCCCTCTGCGCCTCTGCGGTCAAGAACCACAAGCCGGCGCCCCCCCGACGGACGGCTCAGTCCTTGAGGGCCTCGGCGCCGCCGATGATCTCCATGAGCTCCTTGGTGATCGCCGCCTGGCGCGCGCGGTTGTAGATGAGGGTGTAGCGGGCGATCATCTCCTTGGCGTTGCGCGTGGCCGCGTCCATCGCGGTCATCTGCGCGCCGAAGAAGCTCGCCTGGCTCTCGAGGAGAGCGCGGTAGATCGAGATCTCGACGTACATGGGTACGAGCCGCTCGAGCAGCGCGCGCTGGTTCGGCTCGTAGATGAAGTCGCTCGGCCCGATCTTCTCGGACGCCGCGGCCACACCCGCCGAGGGCGGCGGCAGCGGCAGGAGCGACTCGAGCGTCACCTTCTGCGTGATGGCGCTCTTGAACTCGTTGTAGACGAGGTAGACCGCGTCCCACTCGCCCTTCTCGTAGCGGGGCACGAGCCACTTGGTGACGAGGCGCGCCTTGTCGAGGTCGAGCCCGTCGTAGATCCGCACGAAGTCGTGGGCGATGTCGGCCTTGCGACGTCCGAGGTAGTCGCGCCCCTTGCGCCCGAGCGTCGCGAAGCTGACGCCGATGCCCGCCGCTTCCTTCTCGCGCCACGCGCGCTCGGCCGTCTTGTTGACGTTCGTGTTGAACGAGCCGCAGAGCCCCCGGTCGCCCGAGAGCACGAGGAAGAGCGCCTTCTTCTCGGGGCGCCTCGCGAGGAGCGCGTGCAGCGTCTCGTCGTTGGCCTCCGCCGAGGCGGTCATCGTCGCCGACACCGCCTGCAGCACCTCGCCCGTCTTCACCGCGTAGGGGCGCATTGCGACGATTCGCTGCTGCGCGCGCGTGAGCTTCGCGCCCGCCACCATCTTCAGGGCGCGCGTGATCTTCTGCGTCGCCTTGGTGCTCGCGATGCGCTTGCGGATCGACTTGAGGGAGGGCATGGGGCCGTCAGCTCCTCAGTTCTTCTCGCCCTTGCCGAAGGCGGTGCCGAACTCCTCGAGCGCCTTCTTCAGCTTCTTCTCGGTCTCGTCGTCGAGCTGCTTCTTCGAGCGGAGCGTCTCGTAGATCTCCGGGTACTTCTTCTCGATGAAGGCGTAGAGACCCTTCTCGAACGCGGCGATCTGGTTGACCGCGATCGCGTCGACGTATCCGCGGGTGCCCGCGTAGATGATGATGATCTGCTTCTCGACGGGCAGCGGCACGTACTGGCCCTGCTTGAGGAGCTCGACGAGACGCGCGCCTCGCTCGAGCTGGTCGCGCGTGACCTTGTCGAGATCGCTCGCGAACTGCGCGAAGGCCGCCATCTCGCGGTACTGCGCGAGGTCGAGCTTCAGCTTGCCGGCGACCGCCTTCATCGCCTTGATCTGCGCGCTGCCGCCGACGCGGCTGACCGAGATGCCGACGTTGATGGCCGGACGAACGCCCGAGTAGAAGAGGTCCGTCTCGAGGAAGATCTGGCCGTCGGTGATCGAGATGACGTTGGTCGGGATGTACGCCGACACGTCACCGGCCTGCGTCTCGATGACCGGGAGCGCCGTGAGCGACCCGCCCGAGCGCGGGTTCCTGAGGAGCGTGTACCCCTCGCCCTTCTGCTTCAGCTCGTCCTCGGCGTGGTGCTTGCCGAGCTCGCCCTTGTAGACCTTCGCGTCCCCGCGCTTGTCCCACTCGGTGACGTCCTTCTTCACGACGACCCACTCCTCGGCCATCTTCGCGGCGCGCTCGAGCAGGCGCGAGTGGATGTAGAAGACGTCGCCCGGGTACGCCTCGCGGCCCGGCGGACGGCGCAGGAGCAGCGAGAGCTGGCGATACGCGACCGCCTGCTTCGACAGGTCGTCGTAGATGCAGAGCGCGTGACGCCCGCTGTCGCGGAAGTACTCGGCCATCGTGACGCCGGTGTACGGCGCGATGAACTGCAGCGGCGCCATCTCGCTCGCGCCGGCGACGACGACGGTCGTGTACTCCATCGCCCCGAACTGCGTCAGCTTGTCGACGACGCTGGCGACCGTGGACTGCTTCTGCCCGATGGCGACGTAGAAGCAGTGAACGCCCTGGCCCTTCTGGTTGATGATCGTGTCGATCGCGACCGCCGTCTTGCCGGTCTGCCGGTCGCCGATGATGAGCTCGCGCTGCCCGCGGCCGATCGGCACCATGCTGTCGATCGCCTTGATGCCCGTCTGCAGCGGCTCCTTGACCGGCTGGCGCGCGAGGATGCCCGGCGCCTTGATCTCGACGCGGCGGCGGTGCGGCGTGTCGAGCGGCCCCTTGCCGTCGACCGGCTGCCCGAGCGCGTTGACGACGCGCCCGACGAGCGCCTCGCCCACCGGCACGTCGAGGATGCGCCCCGTGCGCTTGACGACCGAGCCCTCCTTGACGTTCGAGACCTCGCCGAAGCACACCGCGCCGACGTTGTCCGCCTCGAGGTTGAGCACGAGGCCCATGAGGTTGCCCGGGAACTCGAGCAGCTCGCCGGACATGGCGCTCTCGAGGCCGTAGACGCGCGCGATGCCGTCGCCGACGCTGAGAACCGTGCCCGTCTCGGTCGTGAGCGCGGCCTTCTCGTAGTTCTGGATCTGCTTCTTGATGATGCTGGAGATCTCTTCGGCGCGAAGCTGCATGGTGGTTCCTTCTCGTCTCGTCTCTCAGGCCTGGGGAAGCAGCGCGTCGCGGAGCGCCTCGAGGCGTGTCCGGAGGCTCCCGTCGAAGATGCGGTCGCCGATGCGGGTGACGACGCCGGCGACGAGCGTCGGGTCGGTCCGCTTGTCGACGACGATGCGCTTGCCGGTCATCTTCTCGAGCTGCGCGCGCAGCCGCTCGTAGTACGCATCGCTCAGCGCGACGGCGGTCGTCACCTCGGCGCGCACGATGCCCTTGCGCGCGTCGGTCAGCTCGCGCAGGTAACGCGCGACGTACGGCAGCGTCTTGGTCCGGCGCCGGTCGATGAGGAGGAGCAGCGCGTTCTTCGTCGTCGGCGACGCGCCGATCTGTTCGCACAGGTCGCTCATCACGCCCTTCTTCGCCGCGTGGGCGACGAGCGGGTTCTCGAGCGCGTTGCGGAGATCGTGGCTCGTCTCGAAGGCGTGCGCGATCGCCTCGAAGTCGTCGGCGATCTTGTCGACGGCGTTCTGCTCCGCCCCCAGCTCGAGCAGGGCCTGGGCGTACCTGCGGGCGACGATCTGGACGCTCACGTCGCGTTCTCCTGCTTGCCCGGTGCCGGCGCGATCGACGTGCGCGACTGCTTGCCGCCGAGGTCGGACAGGTAGTCCTCGGCGAGCCTCTCCTGGTCGGCCATCGTCACCCGCTTCTTCAGCAGCTCCTCGGCGGCCGCGATGGCGGTTTCCACCGTCTCGCGCTGCAGGTCGATGCGGATCTGCTTCAGCTCCTGCTCGACGAGGAACTGCGCGTCCTTGCGCATCCGCTCGCCCTTGGCCTCCGCGTCGAGCACGATGCGGTCGCGCTCGGCCTCGCCGGCCTTCACCAGGCCTTCGCGTGCGAGCCGCACCTCGTCCTCGAGCTTCGCGAGCTTGCCCTGGTAGAGCTTCGCACGCGCCTCGGCCTCGCGGCGCATCTTCTGCGCCTCCTCGATGTCCTTGGCGATGCGGTCACGGCGCGACTGCAAGCCCGCCGCGATGGGCTTCCTGCCGAGCAGGTAGTAGCCCGCCACGAGGATGCCAAAGTTCACCAGCATCGCGATGAACGGCGGCGTCTCGGTGCCGAACTGCGTCCAGTTGATGGGCGCCGGCGCCTCCTCTTCTTCCTTCCCGGCCCCCTCGACGACGTGTCCCCCGGGCGGCGGAGGCTCGGCGACGGGCCGGTGCCCCTGCGCGAAGGCCCACGTGCCCCACGCGGTCACGAGGAGCATCAGTGCGAGCAGGATCCGCCTCTTCACGGCTGCACCTCCCGACCGAGCACGCGGCCCGCCAGGTCGCGCGCCATGTTGCCCGCCTCGGCGCGGAGGGCCGTTCGGGCCTTCTCGGCCTCGGCCTGCACGCTGCGCTTGCCTTCGTCGACCGTCTTGGCCGTGGCGGCGCGCACTTCGGCGAGGATCTCCTGCTCCTTCTTGATCCCCTCGGCGCGGATGCGGTCGCGCTCGGCCCCGGCGGCGGCGCGGGCCTTGTTCATCTCCGCCTCGTATTTCGAGAGCGCTCCCGCCGACTTCTCGTCGATCTTGCGGGCCTGCGCCTTCGCCCCGTCGATGCGCTTCTCGCGCTCCTCGAAGAGCTTGAGCATCGGGTCGAGCAGGATCGGCTTGAGGAGGAGGGTGAAGCCGACGAACAGCACGAGCTGGACCACGAAGGTCAGGTCGACGTCGACGTTTATCGCTTGGGGCGCGGCGGCCAGGAGCATGCGCGGGGGGTGAATAGGGCGGAAGAGGGGGCCCCGCCAGTACCACTTGCGCCCGGCAGTGTCTACGTCACCCCGCTACATGGAACCGCAGATGGCGACGCAGGCGCCGGCGTCCCCCGACGGCTCGCAAGAGCCGAGGCACGAGTCGGGGAAGCCCGTGAACTCGCAGGGACCGCCCGCCGTCTCGCGCGGCTGGCACGTGGGCGTCCCGCCGTCGTTGCGGTAGTCGCACCAGGTGCCGTCGACGCAGTCGGGGTCGCCCGAGCACGGGGCGCCGGCCATCCCGTATCCGCCGGCGCTGCAGTACTGGTCGACGCAGACGAGGCTGCCCTGGCACGAGCCGGCCCCCCCGCAGCTCGCGTCGGCGCCGCCCTGCGCCTCGCAGCTGCACACGCCGCAGTAGGCGCCCGCCGCGCATCCGGGGTGAGGCCCGAAGGGATAGAAGTAGGTGATCGCCCCGCTGCCGCCTCCGTCGCACGTGAGGCCGCACGCCTCGCCGACCGCGGGCGGCTGCTGGCACGTGCCGTCGGCGCTGGCGGCCCAGCCGACGCACGTGAGCCCCGTCGCGCACTCGTAGTCCTGGAAGCACGGGTCGCCGACCTGTTGCAGACCGACGACGGGGGACGCGCACGCGGCGGGCGTCAGCTGCGGGGGCAGGCTCCCGAGGCGGTTGGGCCACACGGACGGCCAGCAGAGCGGCGAGCTCGCGAGCGCGCTCTGGATCGCCGCAATGCACGCCGCGGACTGGACCGCGTCGATGGCGATGCGCCCCTTGGCGAGGCTGCCCGTGAGGTTCGTGTTGCAGAAGGTGAGGCCCTCGGCGAACGAGCTGTGGATGTAGCCGTACCCTTTCGTCGTCTTGTCGGCGGCCGAGCAGCACGAGTCGAACGACTGCGAGCCGGCGTCGAACATGCCGTTGCACAAGGCCACGGCGCCGCTCGCGTCGACGTACACGTCGGGCACGCCGCCGTCGCCGGAGGCGTCCTGTCCGCCGTCGCGCACGTCGACGGCGGTCGCGTCGGCGGGCGCGCCGGTGTCGGTGCCCGGGCCCGTGTCGTCCGTGCCGTCGGGGCCGACTTCCGAAGCCGCTTCAGCGGCGTCCGGTCCCCCGGCTGGCTCGCCCGCCGAACCTCCGCATGCGAGCAGTGCTGCAACCGACCATGCGCCGAGCACGCCGGCCGCGACGAATCCCCGGATCGCCTTCCCCGATCGGCTCACGTCTACCTCCGTGTCATGGACGCTGGTTCGCGGCCCATGATTCACCCGGGAAGGGGTAGAGGGGTAGTCTCCTCGCGTCATGGCGACCACGAGGCTCGCGCTGGGGCTCCTCCTGCTCGTGGGGTGCGGCACGTCCTCGTCGTCGTCCTCCCTCGCGGCCGACGCCGGGCCGGCGGCGGAGGCGTCGCTCGATGCCCACCTCGAGGCCGAGGCCGAGGCGGCGGCGCCGCCGCTGACGGCGTGCAGCGAGACGGACCCGCGGACGCCGCCGGCGAAGCTCATCGTGATGCCCGACGACGGGGAGGGCGCGTTCGTCTCGGTCCTGCAGCAGGCGACCAAGACGATCGACCTCATGATCTACGACCTCGGGACCGGCGGGATCCTGTCGGAGCTGGAGAGCAAGGCGAAGGCGGGGGTCGCGGTGCGGGCGATCCTCGACCAGAGCGAGCAGTCGTTCGACCAGCCGGCGTTCGACGCGCTGACGGCCGCGGGGGCGAAGTGCGAGTGGAGCTCGACGCAGTTCACCTACATGCACGCGAAGACGTTCGTGGTCGACGCGCGCACGGCGATCGTGTCGAGCGGCAACTTCGACGCGTCGCAGATGATGGTCGAGCGCAACTACGCGGCGGTGGATACGGACCCGCAGGACGTGGAGGTGCTCGAGGCGCTGTTCGACGCGGACTTCGCGCGCAAGAACCCCAGCCTCTCGTGCAC
>DATJYG010000847.1:0-7493 GCA_035499695.1 Polyangiaceae bacterium | reverse complement strand
TTCGACGTCGCGCGCTTCGAGGCGCTCGGACGCGAGGGCGTGCGCCTGCTCATGAGCGACTCGACGAACATCGACTCGCGCGGGCCCACCGGAGGCGAGCAAGGGGTGGGTGACGCGCTCGACGCGATCGTGGCCGGCTGCAGCGAGGCCGTCGTCGTCGCCCTGTTCGCGTCGAACGTGCACCGCCTCCGCCTGCTCGGGGACCTGGCGCGCCGGCACAAGCGCAGGCTGGTGCTCCTCGGGCGCAGCGTCCGCACGCACGCCCACGTCGCGCGCGGGACGTCGCGGTCGACGGGGGAGCACGCGGGCGAGCCGTACCTCGAGTGGCCGAGCGACCTCGTGTGGCCGGCCGAGCGAGCGCGCGAGCTTCCGCGCCGCGCCATCCTCGGAGTCGCGACGGGCACCCAGGGCGAAGAGCCGGCGGCGCTCGCGAAGCTCGCGCGCGGCGAGCACCCCTCGATGGACCTCGTGCCCGGCGACGTCGTGGTCATGTCGAGCCGCGTGATCCCTGGAAACGAGCACCGCGTGATGCACGTGATGGGCGACCTCCTGCGGCGCGGCATCGAGCTTCGAACGTGGTGGTCGGACCGCGCGGTGCACGTCAGCGGCCACGCGCATCGCGACGAGCAGCGCTGGATGATCGAGACGGTGCGCCCGCGCTCGTTCGTGCCCGTGCACGGCACGCTGCACCATCTCTTCCGTCACGCGGCGCTCGCGCGCGAGCTCGGCGTGCCCGACGTGTGCGTGCTCGAGAACGGCGAGGTCGCGGAGATCGATGCCGACGGCCCGGTCCGCAAGGCCGCGGGGCGTGTCCAGTCGGGCCGCGTGCACGTGTTCGCGCAGCGGGCGGTTCCCGCGAGCGTGCTCCACGAGCGGGAGGCCCTCGCTGCGCGAGGTGCGGCCCACGTCGTCGTGCCTGTCGACGCTCGCGGCAGACTCGCCGGAGAGATCGCCCTGGCCACGCGGGGCGTGGTCGACGAGGTGCTCGACGCCCACCTCCTCGCGACCGCGCGGCACGAGGCCGAGGCCGCCCTGGAGGAGCTGGCGGCGTCGGAGCCCCTCGTGTCCCTGGACGAGGCTGCGATCTCGGAGACGGCTCGACAGGCGGTGCGCCGCGCGCTGGGCCGCGTGCTGGGATTCAAGCCCCTGACGACCGCCACCGTGCTACGCATCTCGCGGTGAGGCCAAGGGCGGCATTTCCCGAGCTCGCCAAGGCCCCGAGAGAGCGCACGGACCCGGCGGTCGGCGACAGAGTCGGGGCGTGCCTCGTGGGCAAGCTGCGCGAGCTCGACCGCCGCCTCGAGGAAGTCGCGCCGCGCGTGCTCGCGCACGAGACGGACGACGAGGCCGTGCACGACCTTCGCGTGGCCCTGCGTCGCATGCGGACGGTGCTGGAGCTCGGGCGCGACGTCCTCGGCCCGTTCCACGCGGATGAGGTACGCCGCGCGCTGCGCGACGTGCAGAGGGCCACGGGCGCCCTGCGCGACGAGGAAGTGTTGCTGGCGCTGCTCTCTTCCCTCGGCGTCGAGCACCCCGACGTGGCCGCGTGGCTCGACGGTCGCCGCCGACGCGAGCGCAGGTTGCGCCGCGCCGTCGTGCGGCTGCTGCAGTCGGGCGCGCTCGGCCATGGCCGTCAGCTGCTCTCGGCCCTGCTGGCGTTCCGCATCAAGCCGTCACGCGACAAGCGCGCGCACAAGTACGCGCGCCGCGCCGTGGAGAGCGCGCGGCGCGAGGTCGACCGCCGCCGCGGCGCCCGCCCCGACGACCCCGATGCGCTCCACCGGCTGCGCATCGCCTACAAGCGACTGCGCTACACCGTCGAGACGTTCGCGGACGTGCTGCCGGCGGACCTGGAGGTGCTTGCCCAGGGCGCCGCGCGCATGCAGTCGCGCCTCGGCGACCTTCACGACGTGGACGTGGGCATCGTGTGCGTCCGCCGCGCCCGCGCGCTGACGCCGGAGAGCCGCGCCGAGCTCCTCGCCGCGCTCGAGCGCGAGCGGGCGGTTCGCATCGCCGCCTACGGGCGCCTCGCCGGAGACGCCCGGGACGTGCGGGGCGCAGCGCTCCTCGTCGCGCCTGCGCCGCGTGAGGATCAAGCCGTCGGCGGCGCCTCGCTGCGGAAGATCTCGACGCGCTGAAGCACCACGTCCTGCACGGGCTTGTCCCGCGGGCCCTTCGGAACGCCGGCGATCTTCTTCACGATGTCGTTGCCCACCACCAGCTGCCCGAAGACCGAGTGGCGGTTGTCGAGGTGCGGCGTCGGCCCCTCGGTGATGAAGAACTGGCAGCCATTCGTCCCCGGGCCGGAGTTGGCCATCGAGAGGACCCCCGGCCCCGAGTGCCTGAGCTCGGGGTGGAACTCGTCCTCGAAGCGGTAGCCCGGACCGCCCGTGCCGGCGCCGATGGGGCACCCGCCCTGGATCATGAAGTTCGGGATGACGCGGTGGAAGATCGTCCCGTCGTAGAGCTTCGTGCCCTTCGGCTGAGGTCCGTTGCGCGGGTGCGCCCACTCCTGCGTGCCCATCGCGAGGCCGACGAAGTTGCGCACCGTCTTGGGCGCGCGCTGCTCTTCGAGCCGCGCGACCATGTTGCCCTGCGTGGTGACGAGGCGTGCGTAGAGCTGACCGTTACCGGGGACCTGGATATCGGGGAACGTGGCGTTCGGCATGGGGTGGGGCCATCCTAGAGCCGGAAAGGCCTTGTTGCACGTATCCCCCCGAGACGAGATACTCTCGGCCCGTGATCACCTGTCCGAAGTGCTCGAAGGACAATCAGGACCACTACAAGTTCTGCCTCGGCTGTGGGGCCGAGCTGCCGCGTGATGCTGCGCCCAAGCCCTTCAGTCCGCAGACTCCGCCTCAGGGCGTGAAGGCGGCGGCGCCCGCTGCCGGCGCGGCGCCTGCAGCGGCGGCGTTCGGCATGGCGGCGACGGCCAGCGCTTCGCCGCAGGCCGTGCGCGCTGCGGCGCCCGCACCGGCCCCGGCCGCTGCGCCTCCCGCGATGGCGGCGCCGGCCCCGGCGGCAGCGGGCGGAGGGACGGTCATATGTCCGCAGTGCGGGCACACGAACCAGACCGGCCACGTGTTCTGCGGGTCGTGCGGCTTCCGGCTCGGCGGCGCTGCGGCGAAGCCCGCGGCGGCACCGGCAGCGCCCGCGCCGAGCGCCGACGTGGCCCCGAGCGCCGGGGCGTCCGCCATACACCTGACGGCCCTCCGCGCCGACGGAAGCGAGGCGGGCACGTTCCAGCTCCCTGGCCCGACGTCGACCGTCGGCCGCGAGACAGGCGGCATCTTCGCCGGTGACAGCTACCTCTCGCCGCGCCACGCGACGTTCCGCTCCGGCGGCCCCGGCCGCGCCACGGTGAAGGACGAGGCCTCGCTCAACGGGGTCTACAAGAAGCTGACGCGCGACGTGCCCGTCGAGATCCGGCCGAACGACGTGTTCCGCATCGGCCAGGAGATCATCCGGTTCGAGCCCCTCGCCCGGGACGGCGCGTCTCCGGACGGCGTCGAGCGCCTCGGCGCCCCGAGCAAGGGCTACGTGGGCCGCATCGCGCTCGTCATCGGACGCGACGAGACCGGCAACGCCTTCCCCATCCCCGAGAGCGGGGTGCACCTGGGGCGCGAGCGCGGCGACATCCTGTTCCCCGAGGACGGCTACGTCTCCGGCCTGCATTGCCGGCTGTCGTGGGACGGCTCGAGGCTGTTCCTGACCGACCTGGGCAGCTCCAACGGCACCTTCGTGCGCGTGGCCGAAACCGACCTCCGATCGGGCGACGTGCTCCTGATGGGGCAGCAGCTCTTCCGCGTCGCGCTCTGAAGCTGCGGCGGGTGCTACATTTCGCGGGGGATAGGGATGGGCCAGCCGAAGACCATTCGCGTCGTGGCCGCCGTCCTCGAGAAGGACGGGCGCTACCTCATCACCCAGCGCCGGGCGACGGCGGTGCTGGCGCTCATGTGGGAGTTCCCCGGAGGCCGCGTCGAGGACGGTGAGACCGACGCGAACGCCCTCAAGCGCGAGGTGCGTCACCGACTCGGCGCCGACATCGAGGTGGGCAAGCTCATCTCCTTCGTGAGCCATCCCTACGAGCACTACGTCGTCGATCTGTTCCTCTACGAGTGCACGCTGGTGGGCACGACGCTCGAAGCGCGCAACGTCCACGCCTTCAAGTGGGTGACGAGCGCCGAGTTCGACCAGTATCCGTTCACGCCGGCGGACGAGGCCTCGATGAACAAGCTCCTGGGCGTGACTTGAGGCCCCGCGGCGCCGCCGCCGCCGTGCTGTCCACGATGCTGCTCGCGAGCGGGGCGGCGCCGGCCGACGACCCCCAGCCGCCGCCGCGCCCCAAGATCGAGGATTCGGCCGGCGTCCCGGTCACGTTCACGTCGGAGGACAGGGGGATGCGCGTGTACATCGCGCACGGCGAGGTGCCCGAGCGGGCGTTCCCCGATCCGTACGAGAAGCTTCCCCAGCTGCCGTTCACCGTGCGCCTCGCGCCCGGGACGTACACGGTGGAGGCGGAGAGCCAGACGGCGAGCACGTCGCACGAGCACATCTTCGTGGAGCGCGACGCGCCGCTGACCGTGCGCATCCGGGGCGGCAACGCGATGGTCAAGACGTTCGGCTCGGTCTTCATCGCCGCCGGGGTCGTCTCGACCATCCTGGGCATCGTCGCCATCGTCTCGATTTCCCCGCACGACCAGAGCTTCAACCGGTGGGCCGTGGGTCTGCCGCTGACCATCGGCGGCGTCGCCCTCGCCGGCCTGGGAGTCGGGATGACGGCGCTGGGCAGCACGACCGTCGACGCCCCTCGGCTTCCGCCGGGAGGAGCGCCGCACGGCGTCGCGTTCGCCGTCAGCTTCTGACCGTCACGTCGCACCACGCGAGCACCGGCTCGCGACCCAGGACGAGCAGCGCCGGGTCGAGGCCGAGCAGGGGGGCGAGCGACTCGAGGGCGGCCGCCGCGGCTCGCGCCGCCTTGCGCTCCGGGGGCGGCAGGATGGGCATCGGCTTGCGTGGATGACGGATCTCGACGACGCGGAGCCGCGTCGCGCCGCGCCCGATTCGCGCGCGAACGAGGTCCACGGCGTCCTCGAAGCCGCCGAGCTGGTCGACGAGACCGCGCGCGTGGGCGTCGGCTCCGGTCCACACACGTCCCTGGGCGAGGGCCTCGATCTCGTTGGTGGGCTTCTTGCGGCCCTCGGCCACGATGTCCACGAAGGCGCGGTAGAGGCGGTCGATCTGGCGGTCGACCGCGGCCTTCTCTTCGTCGCCGAGAGGAAGCAGCGGGTCGAGCAGTCGCGCGTGGGCTCCGCGCTGGAGCACCTCGGTGGCGACGCCGATGCGCGCGAGCAGCGGGTCGATGAGCACACGCGCCCCCACCACGCCGATGGAGCCGGTGATGGTCGTCGGCTGCGCCACGATGGTCGGAGCGGCGACGGCGACGTAGTAGCCGCCGCTGGCGGCGACGTCGCCCATGCAGGCGACGAGAGGCTTGTCCGCCGCGAGCTGCACGAGCTCGTGGTAGATGCGGTCGCTCGCGAGGGCGCCGCCGCCGGGCGAGTTGACGTGCAGCACGACGCCGCGCACCACGGGGTTCGCCCGCGCGAGGCGGATGGCCGCGATGACGCGCTCGTCGACCGCGACGCCGCGGAGGGGCATGCCGCCTTCGCTCGCGATGGCGCCGTGCACCCGGATCACGCCGATGACGCTGGGCGATCGGAGGGCCCGTGGCGAGAGCGCGCGCCGCGCATTCCACCACGGCGCTGCCGGGCGCAGCCGAGCGCGCGCGCCTCCCTCCCCGAGGCGGGTGGCCAGCTCGTCCTCGTAGGCGACGCCGTCGCACAGACCGGCGACGAAGGCCTCGTCGCCGGTGTAGGGCGCGTCGTCGATCAAGGCGCGCGCGCGCAGGACGTCGACGTGCCGTCCCGCCGCGACGGCCCGCACGAGCTCGCGATGGATGCCGTCGAGCACCGTCTCGACCTGTTCGCGCTGCGGCTCGCTCATCGACGTGCGCTCGATGCGCTCGGCGGCGGTCTTGTACCTGCCGCGCGCATGGACCTCGGGAACGACCCCGGCGCGATCGAGGGCGCCTCGCACGTATCGCGCGCTCGAGAGCAGACCGACGGCCTGCCACACGGCCCGCGGGCCCAGGAACACGCGGTCTGCGGCGACGGCGACGTAGGCCTCGCGGGTCCCGCCGCCCATCGGGAGGTGGACGACGACCTGCTTGCCGGCGGCGCGGACGCGGGCGATGAGCTCGCGGAGCGACGTGGCCATGGCGAACCCGCCGTGCAGGGGCGCCAGGATGAGGACGAGCCCCGTGACCCGCGGGTCGCGAACCGCCGCGTCGGCGAAACGACGCAGGGTGTGTAGGGACGTCGCCGGCTTCCGCTGCGGCGGCCACCACCGCCGCGCCACGGGCCCCTCGACGATGGGCCCATCGATCTGCACGAGGAGCCACGTTCCCCGCCGCGTGCGTGCGGCGACGCGGCGCGCGAGCCGCAGCGGCAGCGCGACGAGCCACGCGACGAGCCAGAGGAGGCGCAGGATCAGGCCGAACAAGTCCCGCGAGTCTAGCCGGGGTCTGGCAAGGGGGCGCGAGGCCACCCCAATCTCGCCCGTACCCATTTGTTTAGGACTCTCGGGCACTTTCGACAGGCGGCGGCCGGCGTTCGTCGCCACGCATCTCTGAGTTACTTTTGCGTGGCGGGCGAGCCTGCCGAGTGGCAAGGTTGCCGAACCGTGAAGCCCCGCCTTCTCCGTTTCGGCTCGTGCCTTCTCCTCTCGTGCGCGCCCCTCGCGTCCGGGGCGTGCGGTTCGAGCGCCACTTCCTCGGGCGAGCAGACGGACGGAGGGCCCGAGTTCGACGGAAGCGCGAGCTCGTCGGGATCGGGCGGCTCGTCGGGCGGTTCGCAGGACGGCGCGACCTCCAGCGGTGGGGACGGCTCCACGAAGGGCGACGGCGGGCTCACGCCCGACGGAAGCACGGGCCACCCCTCGACATGCCCGTACACCTTCACGCTCCCGGACAGCTCGTATGCGAACGTCGTCCTGCAGGCCGACTACCTCAAATGGTCGAACGGCCTGGCCATGACGAAGAGCGGCGGCAACTGGTCGGTGACGGCGCAGGTCCCGTACGGCACCGACGTCGAGTACAAGTTCGTCGCCAACGGCAACTGGCTCGTCAACCCGAGCCAGCCGCAGATCCAGCTGCCCAGCGACCAGGGGACGAACACGAACAACATCCTGCAGGCCATCACGTGCGGGGTGCCGACGCCCGGGACGCTGACGCTCGTGAAAGGCTCGCTGGCGACGACGGCGACGAGCTACACGTTCCAGGTCGCGTGGGCGCCGGGCGGAGCGGACCTCGATCCGACGAAGACCATCGTCACGCTGAACGGGACCGCGCTCCCGGCGGGTGCCGTCAACTACGACGCGGCGAGCCACACGTTCTCGGTGAACGTCACGTCTGGCGTCACCTCCCCGAACAA
>DATJYG010000846.1:0-5600 GCA_035499695.1 Polyangiaceae bacterium | reverse complement strand
GGGCCGTCGGCGTGCCTCCCTTGGGCATCGCCGTCATGCGGTGCCTCCCCGTCTGGGCAAGACTCACGGCAGTGGCGCACACGCTTCCATACGATGGAGCCATCGTCCGCGAGCTCCAGCACGGCGAGCCCCTGTCCCGGAGCCGCTGGTCCAGCGTGAGGGTGCCGGCCCTCGCCGTCCACGGCAGGAAGAGCCCGCTCTGGCTGCAGGGCGCGACGAGAGCCCTGGCCGGGGCCCTCGCGAAGGGCGAGTACCTGAGCCTCGAGGGCCAGACCCACGACGTGAGCGCGAGAGCAATCGCGCCGGTGCTGGGCCCATTCTTCGGTGGGCGCGCTACGATTCCCGTGTGACGGTCGATCGCATCGTCCTCGGCCTGGTGCCGACCGACCGCCTGCGAGCGAGGGACGCGCGGACGCGACTCTTCGTCCACGCCCTGCAGGACCGCCTCGGCGTCCACGTGGTCGAGCGCAACGTCGACACCTACGAAGAGCTCGAGCTGGCCATGACGGCCGGGCGCATCGACCTCGCGTGGCTGCCGCCGCTCGTCTTCGCGCGTCTCGATCAGCGCGCGGTCGCCACGGCCGTCGCGACCGTCGTGCGGCCCGGGGACGCGTTCTGGTCGGTGCTCGTCACGTCGCCCGCGTCGGGCATCACGAGGCTCGTCCCCGAGCAGCTCCGGGGACGTCGCATCGCATGGGTGGACCGGCTGAGCGCGTCGGGTCACATCGTGGCGCGCCTGGGGCTCGTGGCGCTCGGGATCGATCCGCGGACCACCTTCGCGTCGGAGTCCTTCGCGGGCTCGCACGTCGAGGCGCTCCACGCGGCGCTCGAGGGCCGGGCAGACGTGGCCGCGACCTTCGCGCGCTGCGCCGCGAAGGGCGGCATCGTCCACGGACCGTGGGTCGAGGCTGGCATCCCGGCGAAGGACGTCCTGGTGCTCGGTCTGCTGGGCGAAGTCCCGCCGGATCTCATCGCCGCGTCGAACCGGATGCCCCAGGAGATGCGCCGCGCCGTCGAGGCGGCGATGATGGACGTCGGGCGCGACGAGTCCCTCGCCCCCGCGCTCCAGGCCATCTTCGGCGGCACGAGGTTCCTTCCCGGGACGCCGACGAGCTACCCGGCGCTCTGCGAGCTGCTCGACCAATCCTCGAAGACGCTGGACGCCCTCGCGTCGACCAACCCGCCGTCGACCCACCGCGCCGAGCCGCGCTGAGCGTCAGCCGACGGTCACGCGCCGCGCGCTCGCGCCATCATCGCGCCCACCAGCTTGAAGAAGGCGCCGATGCGGGCGAACACGCCCTTCGCCGAGCAGCGCAGGGTGCTCATCGCGAGCGCGACGTTGCGCAGGGCCGGCGTGTACGGGTACCACCACAGCTCGCTCTTGCCGCGGCTCTTGTCGACCAGGACGAAGCGCGGGCGCGTGAGCGACTCGATGGCGAGCGGCGAGCTCGTGATGCCCCAGCCCGTCTCGCCGTGGCCGCTCCACGGGGCCGCGGGGAGCGCGCCCGTGAACGCGTGGTTGTTGATGGTGACGACGCCCGCGCGCAGCTTGTGCGCGAGCTGCAGCGCGCGGCGGCGGTCGCGCGTCCAGAGGCTCGCGGTGAGGCCGTAGCGCGAGGCGTTGGCGCGGTCGATGGCGTCGTCGACGTTCTCGACCACCGCGACGGGGAGCACCGGGCCGAACGTCTCGTCGCGCATCAGCGGCGTGTCCTCGTTCTCGACGCGCACCACGGTGGGCGGGTAGGCGCGCTCCCCCTCCTTCACGTCGGCCCCGCCGGCGAGGACCTTGGCCCCTGCCGCCTTCGCGGCCTCCACGTGGCGCGCGACGATGGCACGCTGCGCCGAGGTCGCGAGGGGCCCCACGTCCGTGCCCTCGCGCAGCGTGGCGACCACCTGCGTCACCTTGTTGATGAAGGCGTCGGCCACCTTGCGGTCGACGTAGACGCGCTCGACGGCGGCGCAGTTCTGGCCGGCGTTCATCATGGCGCCCCACACGATGCCGTTGGCGGCGCGCTCGAGGTTCGCGTCGGCCATCACGATGGCCGCGTCCTTGCCCCCGAGCTCCAGGGAGCACGGGATCAACCTCTCGGCGCACGCGTGGGCGACCTTGCGACCGGTCGCCACGCTCCCGGTGAAGACCACCAGGTCGACGTCCGCATCGCACAGCGCCGCGCCCACCTCGCCGTCGCCCTGCACGACGCCGAAGACGCCCTCGGGGACGACGCCCGCGAGCACCTCCGCGACGAGCACGCCCGACCTGGGGGTGACCTCGCTGGGCTTGAAGACGACCGCGTTGCCGGCGAGCAGCGCCGGGATGATGGTGCGCAGCGGAAGCGCGAAGGGGAAGTTCCACGGCATGATGACGCCGATGACCCCGCGAGCCTCGCGGTGGATGACGCCGCTCTTGCCGGGGTACGCGAGCGGATCGATCTCCACCTCGATGGGGTCGAGCATCTCGATCACCGCGCGCGTCCAGTAGTTCACGACGTCGGCCGACGGGAGGACCTCGCCGAGCAGCGCCTCGACGTCCGGCTTCCCCACTTCCTCGTGCACGCACTGGGCAATCGCCTCGGCGCGCTCGAGGATCCGGTCCTTCACCTGCGCGATGCGCTTGGCGCGTTCCTCGACGCTCGTCTCGGCCCAGGCACGCTGCGCCCCGCGCGCCTTCGCGACGGTGACGGAGACTCCCGCGACGGTGCTCGGCTCGTTCGGCATGGCGAGGAGGATTTAACAGGAAGACGGGAAGGCGGGAAGGTTGGGGGCGCGATCACGGATCTCTTCCCGTCTTCCCGTCTTCCTGTTTCTCCCTCAGCATTTCCCTCTGCTTCGCGATGTTCTCGGCCGGGGCGCCGAGCTCCTGCGCATGATCGAGGGCGCGAGCCGCTTCATCCTTGCGACCGAGCTTCGCCAGAGCCCAGGCGCGGCCGAGCTCCGCGGAGGCGAAGTGAGGGCGCCTGGCGAGCACCTGGTCATACGCCGCGAGCGCCTTCTCGGCGTCACCTTGCGCAATCGCCGCCGTCGCGAGGCCGAGCCAGCACTCGGCGGCCTTCGGGTCGGCCTGCGTGCCCGCGCGGTAGGCCTCCTCCGCGCCGGCGAAATCGCCGAGGTGGAGACGCACGAGCCCCAGGGTGTGCCACGTCTCGACGTCGTTCGCCCCGCGACGGATCGCCTCCTCGAGGCGCGGCCTGGCCTCCTCCGCTTCGCCCCAGCGCGCGCAGCGCATCCCCCCCTCGCGCGGGCCGGCCGGCGACGCCGGCGCCGCCTCGGCTGCCTCGTCGTAAGCGGCGAGCGCCTCGTCGTACCGGTGCGCGAGCTCCAGCGCGTGCCCCAGCTCGATGTACGGCGTCGGGTCCCCGGCGCCGAGGATGCGCGCGAGCTCCTCGGCCTGCGCCCGCGCGCGCGGGACGTTCCCCGTGAAGCCGAGCAGGCGCACGAGCAGGCGGCGCGCCGGCACGTCCTCCGGGTGCTCCTGCACGCGCTTCTCGAGGAGCGCGGCCGCCTCGTCGTCCCTTCCCTGCCGCGCGAGCGACTGCGCCCGCTCGGTCGCGCTCGGCCCGGCGCACCCGGACGCGAGACCCAGCGCCAGCGCGAGAAAGAGCGCGGTTGTGCTATGTGCCGGCGCGGACCTCATCGACGGGTGGAGCATGGCACATCTCGATTCGATCAAGACCATCGGGGTACTCGGCGCGGGACAGATGGGCGGCGGCATCGCGCAGGTCGCGGCCGCCGCGGGCTACGAGGTCGTCCTCGTGGACGCCTCGGTGGAGCTCGCCGAGCGCGGCAAGAAGAAGATCGGCGCCATCCTGAGCAAGCAGGTCGAGAAGGGCAAGATGGCCGCCGCGGACGCCTCGGCGCTCGTCGGCCGCATCCAGGCGGCGCCCGGCATCGACACGTTCGCGGCGTGCGACTTCGTCGTCGAGGCCGCGACCGAGAACCTCGACCTCAAGCTGCGCCTCTTCAGGCAGTGCGACGAGGCGCTCAAGCCGGGCAAGTGGCTGGCCAGCAACACGTCGAGCATCTCCCTCACGCGCCTCGCGGCGGCGACGTCCCGTCCGGACCGCGTCATCGGTATGCACTTCATGAACCCTCCGCCGCTCATGAAGCTCGTCGAGATCGTGCGCGCCGTGCAGACGAGCGACGAGACCTACGAGCTGACCGCGGCGCTCGCGGCGAAGATGGGCAAGACCACCACGACGAGCAAGGACGCGCCGGGCTTCCTCGTGAACCGCATCCTCATCCCGATGCTCTGCGAGGCGTGCTTCGCCCTGCAGGAGGGCGTCGGCACGCCGGAGGACATCGACACCGGGGCGAAGCTCGGTCTGAACCACCCGATGGGCCCCCTCGAGCTGAGTGACCTCATCGGCCTCGACACCGTGCTCGCCATCGCCGACGTGCTCTATCGCGACATCGGCGACGACAAGTACCGCGCACCGACGCTCCTCAAGAACCTCGTCGCCGCCGGATGGCTCGGCAAGAAGACGGGCAAGGGCTTCTACGCGTACGACGACAAGGGCCAGAAGGTCGGGAGGGCGGTATGAGCCTCGTTCTGAAGGAGAAGGACGGCGGCGTCGTCACGCTGACGCTGAACCGCCCGGACAAGCTGAACGCGCTGAACGCGGAGCTGCTGAAGGAGCTCGGCATGGCGCTGCACGGGCTCGTGGCGGAGGCGGACGTCCGGTGCGTCATCCTCACGGGGGCCGGTGACAAGGCATTCGCGGCCGGCGCCGACATCGCCGCGATGAGCGAGATGACGCCCATCCAGGCGAAGCAGTTCGCCGACATGGGCCATCGCGTCGGCAACAGCATCGAGTCGCTGACCACGGTCCCAGTCATCGCCGCGGTGAACGGCTTCGCCCTCGGCGGCGGGTGCGAGCTCGCCCTCGCGTGCGACTTCATCTACGCGAGCGACAAGGCGAAGCTCGGGCAGCCCGAGGTGAACCTCGGCGTCATCCCCGGCTTCGGCGGCACGCAGCGGCTGGCCCGGCGCGTGGGCGCCGCGCGGGCGCGCGAGCTGTGCATGACGGGCGACATGGTGAACGCCGAGGAGGCGCTGCGCATCGGCCTCGTGAACGCGGTGGTGCCGCACGCCGAGCTCTTGCCGCGCGTGCGCGAGACGGCGAAGAAGATCGCGTCCAAGGGCCCGCTCGCCATCGCCGCGGTCAAGCGCGTCGTCGCGCGCGGGGCGGACGTGCCGCTGCAGACCGCCAACGAGCTGGAGGCGACCGCCTTCGCCGCGCTGTTCGGCACGCACGATCAGCGCGAGGGGATGCGCGCATTCGTCGAGAAGCGGCCGGCCAAGTTCGAGGGCCGCTGACGCCGGGTCGCTATTCTCGCTCCCTCAGCATCTCGAGGTTCGTCGGCGTAGGAGCCGGTACCGCGGCGACCGCGGGCGCGGGATGCGCAGACGCCTGAGGGTTCGCGGACGCCGGCGCCGTCGCCGCCGCAGCTGACACAGGCGGTGTGGACGCCGCAGACGACCGTGCGGGCAACACCATCGGTGGACCCGCCTTCGATGCTCCAGGCGCGGGCTGCATGTGCACATGGCCCGCGATCGCGTCCGGAGTCGGCTTCGTCGGCGGTCGCTTGCCGTAGGCCGGCTC
>DATJYG010000845.1:0-12237 GCA_035499695.1 Polyangiaceae bacterium | reverse complement strand
TGCACGAGCGGTCGCGCCGACGCGCGCAGCCGTTTCTCCGGCTCAATTGCGCTGCGGTGGCCGAGTCGCTCCTCGAGGCTGAGCTCTTCGGGTACGAGCGAGGTGCGTTCACCGGCGCGACGCAGGCCAAGCCCGGGCTGCTGGAGGCGGTGGACGGGGGGACACTGTTGCTCGACGAAATCGGCGAGATGCCGCTCGCAGTGCAAGCCAAGATGCTGCGCGCCCTCGAGTCGCAGCAGGTGCTGCGCGTCGGGGCGCTATCGCCGCGCACGATCGACGTCCGCTTCGTCGCAGCGACGAACCGCGACCTGCAAGAACAGGTGCGCCTCGGACGGTTCCGCGAGGACCTGTACTTCCGCTTGAACGGTGCGCTCGTCGCCGTCCCCCCGCTGCGGGAGCGTACGAGCGAGATCGAGCCGCTCGCGAAGGAGTTCATACGCGCAACGTGCGCCGACCTCGGACGCGCCCCGGTCGTGCTGAAGGCCGAGTCACTGCTCATGCTGCAGCGCTACCCGTGGCCAGGCAACGTCCGCGAGCTGAAGAACTTCGTCGAGCGGGCAGTGCTCGTCGCCCCGGGCGGCGAGATCCTGCCGGAGCACTTCCCGATCCAGAGGATGGCGTCGACGCTGCCGCTGAACCGCATCGGCCACGAGTCGGTGCCGCCGCCCTCCGCGTCCTCTCCGGCGACGGGCATCGATCCCGAACGGGATCACATCCTCGCAGTGCTCGCCGAGTGCGGGGGCAATCAGTCGCGCGCGGCGAAGGTGCTCGGCATCTCGCGCACCACGCTGGTGACGCGGCTGAACGCCTATGGGATCCCACGCCCGCGCCGGCCCTGAGGAGGCGGATCGGGTAGACTCCAAGGCGTGCCCTGGACGAGCCCGCACCTGCCCAGCCGCGTGCTCGGTCGCTACGCGATGTACGAACAGTTCGCGGCGGGCGGCATGGCCACTCTGCACTACGGGCGCCTTCTCGGGCCGGCGGGCTTCTCGCGCACCGTGGCCATCAAGCGGTTGCACGCGCACCTCTCGGAGGACCCGGACTTCGTAGCGATGTTCCTCGACGAGGCGCGACTCGCCGCGCGCATCCACCACCCCCACGTGATCCAGACGCTCGACGTCGAGTCGTCGGAGGGCGAGCTCTTCGTCGTGCTCGACTACGTTCACGGCGATTCGCTTTCGCGCTTGCTGCGCGAAGCGCGGCGGGTCGGAGAGCCGGCGACGCCCGAGCTCGTGGGCGCGATACTCTTCGGCGCGCTGGAGGGCCTGCACGCGGCCCACGAGGCGCGCGACCCGAAGGGCGAGCCGCTGGAGCTCGTGCACCGGGACGTGTCGCCGCACAACATACTCATCGGGACGGACGGCATCGCACGGGTGCTCGACTTCGGCGTCGCAAAGGCACGGGGCCGAGCGCAGACGACCCGTGTCGGCCAGCTCAAGGGCAAGCTCTCGTACATGGCGCCCGAGCAGCTCCGCGGCGGCAAGGTCACCCGGCGTTCAGACGTCTTCTCGGCATCGGTCGTTCTCTGGGAGGCTCTCACGGGCGCGCGCTTGTTCCAGGGGGATGACGAGGGCGACGTGGTCAACCGTCTACTGGCCGAGGTGATCCCTTCGCCTCGCCAATACGCGCCCGGTGTGACGCGCGAGCTCGAGGCCATCGTGATGCGCGGGCTCGAGCGCGACCCGGCGGCGCGCTTCCCGACAGCGCGCCACATGGCACTGGCGATCGAGGACCTGGCGATGATGGCGACCCCGATCGAGGTGGGCGCCTGGGTCGAGCGGGTCGCCGGTGTCACGCTCGCGCAGCGCGCGGAGCGCGTCGCCGCCATCGAGGCGGAGTTCAGCCGGGTGATCGATGCAGAACCAACCGAGGGCACCAATGCGGTGCTGGTCGGGGCGCTTCCACCTCACCGCCCCACGGCGCCGAGCGTGACCGGGGCGACCGCGCCCACGGTATCGGTGCCAGGGCTCGCACGATCCGAAGACAAGACGATCGTCGACCCGGCTACGGAGCCCACACGAACCGGGGTCGCCTCGGTGTCGGACATGAACGCGCGTGGGCTCACGCGGCACCGTTCGCGCGTGACGACCCTGGTATGGCTCGTCACGGGAGGCGCCGTGCTGGGGCTCGTGTTGATGATCCGCGTGGTCAGCCAAGGCTCGTCCCCGGAGGTCTCGGCTGGAGCATCGCTCTCGTCGGTGGCGTCGGCGATGGCGGTCGCGTCCTCTCCCGTACCTGCATCCTCACAGGTCATCGAGGGCCCCGCGCCAAGCGAATCGGCGGAGGCAAGACCGTTGCTGCAGAACGAGCTTCCCGTCCGACGCTCGCCGCCGCCCGCGGTTCGCAAACGCACGGGCTGCTCACCTCCCTACACGGTCGACGCCAGAGGCGTTCGTCACTACAAGCCCGAATGCCTGTGAGAGCCGCGCACCTCGCGCTCGTCTCGCTCGTGCTCCTCGTCGCCGGGGAAACGAGCGTCAGCGCAGCCGACGAAAAGGACAAGGAGGCGTGCATTCGCGCCGTCGAGCACGCCCAGGTCGCGCGAATCGATGGCAAGCTTCGCGAGGCGCGCGAGGGCTTCGTGACGTGCGCCCGCGCGGTGTGCCCCGAGGCCATTCGCCAGGACTGCACGCGCTGGGTGACGGACGTTGACGCGAGCCTGCCGTCGGTCGTCTTCGAGGCCGTGTGGGTAGACGGCCACGACGCGACCGGGATGCGTGTGCTCCTCGACGGCAAGCTGCTTGCGGACACCGAGCCGGGTCGTGCGGTCGTGCTCGATCCGGGCGAGCACACCTTCCACTTCGAAGTCGCCGGCGCCGCGCCTGTCGAGACCCGCAGCGTGATCCGCGAGGGCGAGAAGAACCGCATCGTGCGCGTGACGTTCACGCCGCTCGCTCCTCCCGCGTCGGGGCCGACGGGCGATGCCGTGGCGCCTCCAGGGGGTCCTTCGTCCACCTCCGTCCCGGCACCCGCGAACCTCTGGCAACCGGTGCCGGCCCCCGAACAGCGACCGCGCGCCGCAAGCCGCGGTCCAATCCCCGTCGCGGCCTACATCCTCGGAGGCGTCGGACTCGCGAGCTTCGCAGGCTTCGGGTACCTCGCCATCGACGGGACGAGCCGGCTCGACGGCATGCGCTCGGGCCCCGGCAGCTGCGCCCCGGATTGCAAGCCGTCCGACGTGACGTCCGCGCGCAACGAGATACTCGCGGGCGACATTCTCGGCTACGTCGGGCTCGCCGCGACGGGAGTCGCGATCTGGCTCGCCCTAGCGCGCCCGTAGCGCGCGCGTCTCTCCGACCTCGAGCACCCAGAGGCGCGAAGCGTCGTGTCCACGTTCGCCGAACCATGCGCGCATCCGCGCCGGTGGCTCGCCGACGGGTTCCTCGGTCAGCCGAAACGTGCCCCAGTGCATCGCGACGAGCGTGTGAGCGCCGAGCAACTCCCAGGCGCGCCCCGCTTCCTCGGGGCACATGTGCTGAGGCGCCATGAACCACCGCGGGTCGTACGCGCCGATGGGGAGCATGGCCCAGTCGATGCGCGGGAACCGCTGGGCGATCGCGCGGAAGACCTCTTCACTCATCGCGGTGTCGCCCGCATGGTACGCCGTGCCCTCTTCGCTCTCCACGACGAAGCCACCCCAGAGACGCGTGTTCCGGTCCCACGGCACACGCATCGACCAGTGCTGCGCCGGGACGCAAGTGATGCGCACACCACTCACCTCGATGGACTCCCACCACCCGAGCTCGGCGACGCGGTCGATGCCGGCGTCTCGCAGCACCTCGCCGTTGTCGCGTGGCACCACGAAGAGCGGGCGCCCACGCAGCGCGAGCGCGCGCAAGCTGCGCAGGTCCATATGATCGTAGTGAGAGTGCGACACCGTAACCGCGTCGAGCGGAGGCATCGCCGCGGGCGCCACGCCGGGAGACACCAGACGGCGGCGCGGGCCCATGCGTTCGGCGAACACGGGATCGGTCGCGACCAGCGCACCGCCGAGCCGGAACGCGAACGACGCGTGTCCGATCCAGGTGATGTGCGGGTCGCGCGCCCGTAGAGGGCTGCCGTCGTTGTCCCGCCGGGGTGTCGTGAAGGGGCTGCGATCCACCGGCCGGCGTCGGCCGGCGAGCCTGTCTACGAGCTGCCACTTGAGGATGTCGGCGAGCCCCCTGTCGGGCGTCGTCCCGTCGAGGTTCGCGTAGCGCGGCACGTGGAGAGCTTAGCGTGCGTCGCTGGAGCCGCTCGGGTCAGGGGAGCTGCGGCACCCAGTGGCCTGTCTCGAGGCTGCGCACGTAAGTCACGCGCAACCGGCCGCGCACGCCCTCGAACTCGTCGTAGACGTCACAGCGCACCACGTTCGCACCGAGCTTGGTCGCGTGCTCGTAGGCCGCGTCGATCGAACGAAACTCGAGCTCGACCACGGCGGTCCCGGCCTCGTCCGAGTAGACGGCCTGCACGCGATCCTCGGCCGCCGGCGCGACGGCCGGCGGCTGCAACGAGGCCAGCTCGATCGTCCCGGGGAACGGTGTCGGAGGCCGAATCTTCTGCCCGGCCTCGCCGATGACGCGCGTGATGTTGCGCACGCGCGACGGCGATTCTCCCTCGTAGATCTGCGCGAGGTCCTGCGCGAGCTCCGCGACGTTCTGGTAGCGCTTCGCCCTGTCCTTCTGCAGGCAGCGAGCGATCACCTCCTCGAGCTCCGGTGGCACGTCGGCGTGCACCGCCGAGAGAGGGATGGGCGGTTTCGTCAGCACCGCCGCACACAGCTCGGGTACGTCGAGGCCATCGAACGGCAGCTTGCCGGTGATCAGCTCGTAGAGGACGACGCCGAGCGCCCACACGTCGGCGCGCGCGTCGACGTCGGGCGCTGCCTGGAGCTGCTCGGGCGACATGAAGGCCGGCGTGCCGACGCGCTCGTCGTGGCGCGTCAGGCGCTTTCGCTGGTCCGCATCCGCCGACGTGATCTTCGAGATCCCGAAGTCGAGCACCTTCACGATCGAGGTGCTGCCCGGGCGCCGCGCGAGGAAGAGGTTCGCGGGCTTAAGGTCGCGGTGCACGATGCCGGCCGCGTGCGCCTCGGCGACGGCCTCGATCACCTGCAACACATAGTCGATGGCCACGTGAACGTTGAGCGGCGTCTCCGTCACGATCTGCTCGAGGTCGCGCCCCTCGAGGTACTCCATGACCATGTAGGGCACGCCGCTCTCGGCTGCGTCGACGTCGTAGACCTTCACGGCGTGCTCGTTCTTGATTCGCGCGGCCAGGCGCGCCTCGCGCAAGAAGCGCTCGAC
The DNA here is from genome assembly GCA_035499695.1 of Polyangiaceae bacterium. Lineage (GTDB taxonomy): Bacteria > Myxococcota_A > Polyangia > Polyangiales > Polyangiaceae > Palsa-1150. The sequence continues at coordinate 6,952 of DATJYG010000845.1, read as the reverse complement.
GACGCCGGGGCGTGAGACCGCGTCCGGCTTGACCACCTTGATGGCCACCGGCTGGTCGAGCTGCTGGTGCCACGCCTTGAGCACGACGCCGAGCCCCCCGTCCCCGATGACGTCATCGACGCGGTACTTCCCGCCCACGACGCTGCCGGGCGCGAACTCCGCTGGGATCAGCTCACCGTCCACGCCGATCGAGAGTGTATCTCAACGACGGGTCATTTCGCGGCCACGCAGAGCTTCACGTCCAGATCGCCGGCGACCATGTAGTCGCCGGACTGCAGGTCGATCTTCAGCTTGCCGATCGCATCCTTCTGGGTGGGGGCGGAGACGACGGTGACCAGGCCGCTCGGCTTGAAGGTCGTCGACACCTGCTTCTTGCCGTCATCCCCGATGCGGACGAAGGCGGCCTCGCCCATGTTGCCCTTCTTGGCGCGACGCAGGGCGGAGAGGTCCGTCTTGTAGCCGTCCTGCCAGGGCACGACGAGCATCAACGAGGCGTCGCCCGGCTTCGCGTCGGCGGCGGCGACGCAGTCGCTGCCCTCGTGGAGTATCAGGGTCACGCGACCGTCCTTCTGCATCGGCGACGCGATCTGCGCGAGCTTCGGCGAGAACGGCTTGCCGTCGATCGAGCCGGTCGCCCCCGGAACCGGATGCATCGCGGCCGCAGGCGCCGGAGCCGCGTCGGACGACGGCGACGAGGGCGTCGCGGACGAGTTGAGGGCGCTCAAGGGACCGCTGCTGGACGGGCCCGACGCCGCAGGGGTATCGCCGCCGGCCGCCGAGGGCGACGGGGTCGACTCGAGCGACGACGTGTCGACTGCATCGGCCGGCTTCTGGGCACCGCCGCATGCGAGAAGCAGGAGGATCGAGCTCGCGAGACAGTTACGGATGGAGAGGACGGGCATGGGAGGGCTAGCCTACAGCGGGTCCGGTCGGGGATGTGGTCGTTCCGCCCCGGACGCGGCCCAGCAGCACGACGGCTCCGGCCAGCGCCTCGCCTACCATTGCGCCGAGAAACGGCACGCTCGGCCTGCCGTCGACCGCGACGCTTGGCAATCGACCCATGGCTTGCAAGACGAGCGCGATCCCGCAGAGATCGCCCAGCGTGGACAGCGCGGGACGCCTGGCAGCGACGATCATCGAGGTAGCGAGCGCCAGCCAGAAGCCCACGAACACGGCGCGGAACTCGTTGAACGCATCGACTCCGTCGAGGTGTAGCCCGTACTGTACCGCCACGGTACGCGGCCACACCACTGCCGCGATCGCGATCGTGCCGAACGTGAGCCCGCTCCCCGCGAGCACGAGGCGCCGCAGGTTCTGCAGGATGGCCATCTTCAAGTCGGGCACGCTCAGTGGGCGAGAAACCCGAGAACAAAGAACCACGCACCGACGGCGCCGGCCGCGAGGCTGACCCACCAGACGGGCTTCCGGCGCGTGAGCGCCGCAATGGCCGCGAGGGCGATGGCGACCTGGGAGATGGTGACGCTCTTTGCGAACTGGTGGTGGACGTGGAGGCTCTGCTCGGACTTCTCGTCCATCTCCTTGACCGTGTCCTGCTCTTTCTCGGCCTGGGCTCGCAGCTCCTCCTGCGCCTTCTTCTCCTTCTCGGCGGCGTCGCGCCACTTCGAGTCGGGCTGCGTCTCGTAGACGACCGCTTTGATGCCCTTGGCCTGGTAGTACGACCAGGCGTCGTCGGCCTTCGACTGGTGCAGGATGGCGTCGTTCTTCTGGACGATCGCATCGTTCGCGTACGCGCCCGACTCGAGCGACGCGATGGCGGCGAGGACCGCGATGATCGCAGTCGACAGCGAGAGCCAGAGGATCCACGGCGCCGAAGCCTTCTCGCCGTGCGCGTGCTCCTCGGACTCGTCGAGCTTCTCCTTCAACTCCTGCGTCTCGATTCCCTCCTCGGGCATGGCATCTCCTCTACCGGCCGATGATACTCTGGCAACGTGGCTCTCCGGGCCCTGAGAGCGCTCGTTCGCCCGGATCACCCCGAGCCGATCTCGATCGATCACTGGAAGCGCATCGAGCGAATCCTGCTCGTGATGATGCCGTGCCTCGCCGCGCTCAACGTCGGATCGCGGTTCATGTTCGCCCACGATGCGGGCGCCAACGTGGCGGCCGTGGACCGCTTTCTCGCGATCAACCTCCCGGCTCACGCGGCGCTCTACGCCGTGAACGCATGGGCGCTCCTGCACGCCGGCGACCACGTCCGACTGCACCGGGCCGCCGCCTGGGCGAACGTACCGCTGCTGTTCCTCACTTCGCTTCCCGGCGTGTGGCTGCTCGGGAGCGTAACTCCGAACCTCAACACGGTGTTCTTCGTCATCATCGTCGCCGTCGTCCGCGTGTACTTCGACGCGTCACTCGGGCTCTGGGCCCTGGCCTGCGCGATCGGGATGCACGCAGGGCTCATCTTCCTCGAGGTGACGCACGTCGTTGCCTCGCAGCCCATGTACCGCTCCGGACCGCTGCAGCAGGTGTATGCGTCGTCTGCGACGATGCTCGGCGCGGCCCTGTGGGTCATCGCGATCTACGCCGTGGTGTGGGCCATGGCGAGCTACGTGGCCAACCGTTACCGCGCGAGCGAGCACGCGCTCCGCGAGCTCAACACGGGCCTCGAGACGCGCGTGCGCGAACAGGTGGAACAACTCCAGCGGGCGGCGCGCCTCAAGCGCTACGTCGCCCCTCAGCTCGCCGACCAGATCCTGCGCTCCGAAGCGGACCTCGCGATGCGGCGTGAGCGGCGTCCCGTCACGGTGATGTTCGCCGACCTGCGCGGATTCACGCCGATGGTCGAGCGCGTCGACCCCGAGGTGCTCGCGAATGTGCTCAACCGGTACTTCGACGAGGTCTCGCGAATCGCGTTCGACCACGGCGGGACGATCGACAAGTTCATCGGGGACGCGGTCATGGTGTTCTTCGGCGCGCCGGAGGCGACGGGAGAGCGCGACCAGGCGATTCGCTGCACGCGCATGGCGCTGGCCATCCAGCGTCGGGTGGGCGAGCTCGGCGAGGAATTCGTGCGCCTCGGGGCGGGCGCACCGCTGGAGCTCCGCATCGGCATCGGATCGGGCACGGCGACCGTGGGCTCCTTCGGAGCTGCGCATCGCTCGGACTACACGGTGGTCGGCGCGCCCGTGAACCGAGCGGCGCGGCTCGAGCCGCAGGCGCCACCCGGCAGCGTCCTCGTCGACGAAGAGACGCACGCGCTCGTCGAAGGGGCGGTCGCCACGGAGCCGCACGGCGAGGTGACGCTGAAGGGATTCGCGAAGCCGGTCAGGGCGTATCGACTCTCGCCGCGGGCCGCAGCGGAGCTGCGTCAGTGGCAGCTGCCCGGGTCGGGCACGTCGCACTTGTAGCCCGTGTCGTCGATGCACACGGCCGGCAGGGCGCAGCCGATGCCGGCGAGGGTGCCGCACGGCGCGCCGTCGCCGGCAGGCTCGTGGCACGTGCCCTGGCCCTGCATGTCGATGTTGGCGCAGAGGGCGCCGCTCACGCAGGCGACGAGCGTGCCGCTCACGACCCCGCACGGCTGTCCCGCCGTCGCCGTGCCTGCCTGCACGCACTTCTTCGTCCCGGCGGTGTCGCAGTAGAGGCCCGTCGAACCGTTGCAGTCCGTCGCTGCCGAGCAGGAGACACCGACGGCGAGAGGCGTCGCGCACTTGCCGCCGATGCAGGTGAGCGTGCGCAGGCACGGCTGCGTGCCGCTGCACGTCGCGCCGACCGCCCCGGGCGACACGCACGTGCCGGCGGCGCAGACGAGCTTCGCATCGCAGTCGTCGTCGACCACGCACGCGGCGCCGCCGTCGGGCGCACGCTCGCCGGATGACACGCGCGCTGCGCACGCGCCGCACAGCTTTCCGGCGACGATCTCGCAGAAGCCGGTCGTGCACTGCCAGTCGGACCCGCATGCGGCGCCGCTCGCGAGGCTTCCCGGGACGGCGCACTCCGGCGGCTGCGGATTGTCGAGCACCTCGTCGCACGACTGGCTCTTGATGACCTGCACGCACTTCTCGAGGCCGGACGGCGTCATCTTCGTGCCGCTCGCCGCGAGCGTCCTGGGGCACGAGATGACCGAACGCTGCGCGCACGTCTGTACGTCGCCGAAGGCCTCCTTCAGCGCGAACGGCGTGCACATGGAGAGCTGGTCGCAGAAGGCCTGCGCGAAGTCGGCGCAAGCCGTCGTCGCGGACGGCCCGGCCTCTGCGGCCGCGTCGGGGGAAGTCGAGGGAGGGAGGCCCTTCTGGCTCGAGCTCGAGCACGATGTGCAACACGCGGCCGCGGCGATCGCCGCGACGGTGAGCCAGTGGCCGAGGGTTCCACGCATCGTCGCCTCCTATCCGCAGCGGGATATCTTACCGCGGCCGCGAGGACGCGAGCTACCCAGCGCAGAGACCCGACTGCTGGCAGCTCCAGTAGCCTGCGCTCGGCGAGTAGATGCACATGTTGCCGGGCACCGAGGAGCCGCAGTCGCTGTCGTTGGTGCACTGGTCCTTCGGCGTGTGGCAGTAATAGCCACTCAGCGTGCCGCAGGTGTTCGTGGCGGCCGACGGCGAGCAGTACCCTCCGGCCCCGCAGTCGCCGTCGACGCGGCAGTTGCCCGGCATGCACGCGTTCCCCACGCCCGCGGTGTAGGCCGACCCGTGGCACGCGCAGGTCTGACCCGTCTTGCACTCCGAGTCGCCGGTGCACGAGTCCCAGGTGCAGAAGCACGTCGGGGGACCGTTCGGCACGATGCAGCGGCCGCTCGGTCCGGCCTCGAAGCAGTCGGCGTCGGTGTGGCACGCGGCACCCGGGTTGGCGAACGAGCAGTCGCCCGCCGGCGCCGTCGTCATGCACTGTGCGTCGCTGGGTCGGTGATTGACGGGAACGTGCCCTCCGCCGCTGCTGGATCCGCTTCCGGATCCCGAGCCGCTCGAACTTCCACCGGAAGAACCGCCGGAGCCGCCGCCGCTGGATCCCCCGGAGCTCGACGAGCTCGCGCCGTCGGCGCCCGCATCGCTCGACACGGCGGTGGACCCGCCGCACCCCTGCAGGGATTATCCCACGTTCCGCGCTAGCCTGTGACCGCGTGGAAGCGATCTCCATCGAGCGGGCCGTGGGGCCGACCGAAGACGTCCGAACGCTCGTGGGCGAGCTCGAAGGCGTCCTCTCGGCGGACTACACACCGGAGCAACGACACGGTCTCCCGCTCGACGCGATCTTCCAGTCGCACATCCGGTTCTTCCTGGCGCGGGTTCGAGGTGCGGCGGTCGGGTGTGGCGGGGTCGCGCTGTTCTCCGACTTCGCCGAAGTGAAGCGCATGTACGTGCGCGAAGGAGCGCGCGGGACCGGCGTGGCAGGGGCGCTGCTCGACCGGATCGAGCAAGACACGCGTGAAGCGGGACTCGACCTGCTGCGCCTCGAGACGGGCAATCGCGCCCACGCGGCCATTCGCTTCTACGAGCGCTCCGGCTTCCGCCGATGTTCCGCTTTCGGCGCGTACTCGACCATGGTCCCCGCGGCGATCGCGACCAGCGTCTTCTACGAGAAGCGTCTGGGCGCCCGCGGCGATCTTCACTGAGGCGACGAAGAGGAGGACGAAGGCGCTGGCGTCGGCGCCGCCGGAGGGGGTTCGCCCATCACCGCCTGCACCGGGGCGCTCGCCGAAGACGCGACCGGCACGTTCGCGGGCGAGCCGGTCAGCGCGGGGGCAGCTCCCATGCAGGCCATCGAACCCATCGGCAGCGCCGCGGCGAGTGCCACGACCGCCGCGCGGCGCAGGAGCTTGCCGACGGGGACGACGTCATCGCGCCGGAAGAGGATCTCGCCGGTCGCATCGTGCACGTAACGCACGCAGAGGCCCTCGGTGGGCGGTGAGGCGAGCAGGGCGCGCGCCTCGGCTTCCGTCATCTGACGGAGCTCCCGCACCACCTTGCGGCACGCCCCGCAGAAGCGGCCGCGATCGGCCAGGGTCATCGTCGACCAGTCGGCGTGGCAGGGGCTCGCGATGGGGATCTCGTTGCGGTTCATGCCCGAGAAACGCGCGGCTAAGGCAGACCTTACACCCCGGGTGGCCCGTCGAGGCGCGAGCAGGTAGGACATGCACCACCATGGCCGTCTTCCGCCGCCGGTTCACGATCGCGACGCACGAGCACAACGAGGTGGTCGACATCACGCGCGAGGTCGAGCGCGTGCTGAGCGAGTCCCGTGTCCATGACGGCGTGTGCACCGTGTTCGCCGCCCACGCGACGGCGGCGATCACGATCAACGAGAACGCCGACCCCAACATCGGCGTCGACTTCCAGTCGGCGCTCCGCAAGCTCGTCGTCGAGCACGACGGCTGGCTACACGACCGCGTCGACGACAACGCCGCAGCGCACATCAAGAGCGCCCTCGTGGGACCCTCGGTGTCCATACCGGTGGAGGACGGCAAGCTGGCCCTGGGCACCTGGCAAGACGTGTTCTTCTGCGAGTTCGACGGGCCGAGGTCTGCGCGCAACGTGATCGTCACGGTCGTGAGCTGAGCCTTGAGGAAGACCGTGCACGCCAAGCAGGCGCTGGCGCTGCGTCGCGACGGCAGTCTGCGCCTCGTCGTCGTCGCGGACACGCACAGCCGGCCCGATGCGCGAAGCCTGTCGCTCATCGCGGCGCAGCGTCCGGATCACGTCCTCCACGGCGGGGACATCGGCTCGCCCGCGGTGCTCGACTCGCTCGCCGCGATCGCGCCGGTCACGGCGGTACGCGGCAACATCGACGCGAAGATGCCCGGTGTCCCCGACGTCGTGACGATCGACGTGCGCGAGGGCGACGCGACGCTGCTGACGATGCTCCTGCTGCACGTCGCCCTGTACGGTCCGAAGCTGCGCGCCGACGCGGCGCGCCTCGCCCGCGCCGCGGGCGCGTCTCTCGTCGTCTGCGGGCATTCGCACGTTCCCTTCATGGGACGCGATCAGGGCATCGCCGTGCT
>DATJYG010000844.1:0-4095 GCA_035499695.1 Polyangiaceae bacterium | reverse complement strand
GACCGAGAGCCCGAAACGCCGGAGGCCTTGATGCGATCGCGATACTCCGCCTTCGCGCTCGGTCTGGGCGGATACCTCGTGAAGACGCTCACCATCGACCATCCCGATCGGGCGGTCGACGAAGCAGTTCTGGTCATCGAGGTGTGTCTCGAATGGGGACCGCAGATGTCCCGGCCCGTCGTCGACCGCGTCGTGGAGCGCGAGCCCGAGGTGTCTCGTGAACGCGCTGCGGAGGTCGAGACTCGAGCCCGCGAGATCACGAGCGACGGCTTCGCCCTCGCCGAGCGCGCCTACCACGGCGAGATGTCCTACGACGAAGGGCGCGCCGAGCTCGGGAGGCGCTATCCGCGCATCGCGTCTTCGGTCCTCGACCACATCTGGTATCAGGGCGGCTATTACGCCTGGCACGGATGACGGACGCGCGGCTGCGCAAGAACTGCCCGTGCCACTCGGGGAGACGCTACGAGTCCTGCTGCGCCGCATTCCATCGGGACGAGCGCGAGGCCGAGACGCCCGAGGCCTTGATGCGATCGCGATACTCCGCCTTCTCGCTCGGTCTGGGCGGCTACCTGGTGAAGACGCTCGCCGCCGAGCATCCAGATCGGGCGCTCGACGAAGCCACCCTGGTCGTCGAGCTCTCGCGCGCCAAGGAGCGCCAGCGTTTCCTCGGTCTCACGATCCTCGAGGCGCACGACGATGGCGTGCGCGGCGAGGTCACGTTCCACGCGCGCATCTTCGAGCGTGGACGGGATCGTTCGTTCACCGAGCGGTCGAAGTTCGTGCGCGAGAACGGAGCCTGGAGATACGCGGCCGGCGAGGCTCTCGACTGAGCGACGCGACGATGCGCAGCTGCGCAACATCGGCTCGCGCAGGCGGTCTGGGCGGCCGCCCTTTGCAACCATGCCCTCCGATTGCATCTCCCACGGAACGGGCGATCTGAAATCCGGTCTCGTCGGCTCGACACCATCTTGCGCGGACGACCACGCTCGGAGCAATTAGGCGCGCCGTCCAACGAGGGACCGATCGAGCGCGCCGATGCGTGCTGCGGGGGGTGCCTCTCTCGAAGGAGTGCTCGTCGCCATGAGAAAGGTCCATTCGGCAGCATCGATCTGTCTGCTGCTCGCCGCTGCTGCTTGCTCGTCTGCACCGGAGCCTGCGCCCGTCGGATCGCTGCCCCAGGCAGCCACGCTGCGGACGCTGTCGTCGTCCAGCAGTGGCAGCGGATCGCCGACGCTCGATCTCGGCTCCACCGATCCGACGCAGGTCGTCTCGGTCTCGATCGTGTTCAAGGTCACGCAGCCGGATCTGCTGGAGTGGTTCGTCCAGCAGACGCAGGAACCGACGTCGCCCTTCTATCACCAGTTCCTTTCGGTGAACGACTTCACGAGCGCCTTCGCGCCGTCGACCCGCGACATCAAGCGGGTCGCCGACTACGTGAGCTCGTTCGGGATCACGGTGAACGGCACGCTCGCGGATCGGCTCGTGCTCAAGGCCACCGGCACGGTCGGGCAGTTCACGCAGGCGTTCACCTTCACGATGCACGACTTCCAGCAGGGGTCGCAGCAGTGGCATCGGCCGACGTCGGCGCCGCACCTGCCGAGCGCACTCTCGGACGTCATGCTGGTCGTGGCCGGGTTCTCCACGCAGCCGGCCTTCGTGCCCAAGATGACGACGGCGAAGGCTGTGGTGCCGACGTACGCGCAGAGCGTCGTGCTCCCGAAGAGCGGGACGGCGACGGGCGTGCCGGGCAGCTACACCGTGGGCGACTTCGCCAACCAGTACGACGTGAATCCGCTCTACGCGGCCGGGATCGACGGGACCGGGTCGACGATCGGCATCGCCACGCTGGCCGGCATCGATCCGAACGACGCGTACACGTACTGGGATCAGATCGGCCTCAGCGTGCGCCGGGACCGCATCCGCCAGGTGCATGTCGACGGGGGTGGCGCCATCGGCGCGGGGGCCGGGACGGGCGAGACCGCGCTCGACATCGAGCAGTCCGGCGGCATCGCGTACGGCGCGAACATGGTCGTCTACGACGGGCCGAACACCGACGGCGGGTTCCTGGACGTGTTCTACCAGGCGGCCTCGGACAACGTCGTCGACAGCCTGTCGGTGAGCTGGGGCGAGGCGGAGATCTTCTACGAAGCGGCCCTCAACGGCGGCACCGACTACACGACCGAGCTCCAGGCGTTCCATCAGGTGTTCCTCGAGGGCGCGGCGCAGGGCATCTCGATCTTCGCGGCGTCGGGTGACTCGGGCGCGTACGACAGTGGGCGCATCCCCGGCTTCTCCGGCCCGCTCACGGTGGACTCGCCGGCCGCGGACCCCGCCATCACGGCGGCAGGCGGCACGACCACGCCGTACACCATCAGCGGCGCGGACCTGGGCGACCCGAGCGTCACGGCGACGTACGCGGTGACTGGCGAGCAGGTCTGGGGCTGGGACGGCCTGCAGGCGTTCCTCGACGCCAACGCGGTCGACGGCATGACCAACTGGAGCCTCTTCTCCGTCGGCGGCGGTGGCGGCGTCAGCGTCCAGTGGCGCGCCCCCTGGTACCAGGCCGGCTATCCCGGTATGCGCCGGAGCGAGCCGGGACAGTCGCTCAGCTCGACGGATCCCGCGTCGGGCGCGGTGACGACGCTGCTCACCCTGCCGGCGCACTTCCCGGGACGAAACGTGCCCGACGTGTCGGCCGATGCCGATCCGTTCTCCGGCTATCTCGTTTACGACACGCCGGACGGCGGGTGGCAGGCCGGTTACGGCGGCACGAGCTTCGTCGCTCCCCAGATGAACGGCGTGGCGGCGCTCTTGCGGCAGCGCGCGGGCGGCCGCGTCGGGCTGTGGAACCCGATGCTCTACCGCTTCGCCCAGAAGGCACGGGGCGGGGTGAGCGACGTCAAGGCGGGGGACAACTGGTTCTACGCCGGCGTGAGAGGCTACGACCCGGGGTCGGGCGTCGGCTCGCTCGACGTCGACGCCTTCACGCGCGCCGTCTCCCGCGGCGACTGCGAGTGACTACGGGGCCTCGAACACGGCGCGCACGGCCACCGCGGTCGGCGCGTGGCACGACGTGAAGCCCAGGAAGCTCGAGCACTTCACGGTCAGGGTGCCGTAGAAGAAGTCACCCAAGCCGACGGCGGCACTCGCCGCCGTCGGATCGACCGTCGCGCTGTAGTCGAACGCCAGCGAGGCGGCGCTGGCGGCCGGGTAGCTCCGCACCTGCGTCTCGCTGACCACGATGGGATCGCCCACCGGCGGCTGCAGCTGGTAGAGCGCGTCCTTCTGCTGCACGTCCGCCAGCAGCACGGGCTGCAGGGGCAGGTACAGGTCGACGATCTCGTACAGGATGCCGGTGCTCGACGACGACACGTCGCGCGCGGTGACCAGGGCCACTGCGAGGTCGCCGTTGCCGTCGTACGGGGTGGCGAGCAGCGCATCGACTTGCGCCTGCGTGGCGGTGGAGTCGGCCGCGCGTCGGAGCGAGGTCACGATGCCCTCGCCGTTGGTGGGCGAGAAGAAGCTCGGCTTCGCGTTGGCCTTGTGCAGCGAGAACGGCGCCGTCGAGTCGGGTGACGCCGGTGTGACGTACATGTACGAAGTGGAGGAGAGGCTGCTCTCGCTTTGCTGCGCTGGGGTCTCTTCGGCGGCGCCGCCTTCGGACGCGTCGACTACGCAGCCGAGCGCGAGGACGGAGCACGAGAGCATCGCGAGGGGAGCCCAGAGCAGAGTGCGCATGACATCCCCCTACCCTCCGACACATCCCCGCGCCATGCGACCTCGTCTGAAAACCCGGCTCGATTCCACACGCGTCAGATCATTTCGGACTCGCCGTACGCTGCCCGTCGGGTTCTGCCTCGCCGCCCTCGTCGCCTGCGACCACGCGCGCGTCGGCTCGGTACCCGCTGTCGCGACAGAGCGCACGAAGCTGATGCCCTGCAAGGTCGAGGGAGTGGACGAGACGCTCTACTGCGCCGAGATCCCCGTGCCCGAGGATTCGATCCGCGACGCTCGCATGCCCCGCGCTCGACGACGCGCCGCGCACGCTCTACCCCGAGGCCACCGACGCGGTCGCGTCGGACATCCCGGTGCTCG
>DATJYG010000843.1:0-13160 GCA_035499695.1 Polyangiaceae bacterium | reverse complement strand
CCCTCGGTCCAATGCGTGCGGATCCGGTCCACCAGCTCGCGCTGCGCGGTGATGGGGTGCACGACGAAGTAATCGCTGCAGCCGTACGTGCGCGCGCTGCGCGACAGGTCGTGCACGTCGAGGTTCGTCACCGCCGTCGTGACGATGGCGCCCTGCCCGTCGAGCACCGGGTAGTGCAGCAGCGCGATCGCGAGGCGTCTCACTCTTCTCCCTCGTGGTCACGCCGGAAGCGCTCCCAGAGATCCGGGCGGCGCTCCTTGGTGCGCGCGATGGCCTGCGCGCGACGCCACTTGGCAATCTCCGCGTGGTTGCCGCCCACGAGCACCTCGGGCACCCCGGCGCCACGGAACTCCGCGGGGCGCGTGTAGTGCGGATACTCGAGCAGGCCCCCGGTGTCGGGGCTGTGCGACTCGTCGATCGTGGACGCCTCGTTGCCGAGCACCCCGGGCAGCAGGCGCGAGCACGCGTCGATCACGGCCATCGCGGCGACCTCGCCCCCGGTCATCACGAAGTCGCCGAGCGAGACCTCCTCGTCCACGTGCGACCGCACGCGCTCGTCGAACCCCTCGTAGCGGCCGCACACGAACATCACGGCGTCGCGACCGGCAATCTCGTGCACCTTGGCCTGGTCGAGCACCTTGCCCTGCGGCGTCAGCAGGATGCGCCGCGCCCTCACGCCTCCGGGCGCGTCCGCGTCGAGCGACTCCATGGTCGCGACGAGCACGTCGACCCGCATCACCATGCCGCTGCCGCCGCCGTAGGGCGTGTCGTCGACGCTCTTGTGCTTGCCGAGCCCGAAGTCGCGCGGGCTCCGGAAGCGCACGGCGAGCTGCCCGCCCTCGATCGCGCGCCCCACGAAGCTCGTGGCGAGGAACCCGCCGAACATCTCGGGGAACAGCGTGACGACGTCGACGCGCACGGCCGCCCTCTATCCTCGCTCCACGCCCTCGAGGCTCGCCAGCCTCACCGTCCCGGCATCCACCTCGACGGCGGCCACCACGGCGTCGACCAGGGGGACCTCCCACGGCCGCCCCCCGTCGGTCGCCTTCACGACGAGCACGTCGACGGTCGGGTACGTGCGCAGCTCGGTCACCCGTCCCAGCTCCTCCCCCGTCGGCGCGACCACCCGGGCGCCCTCCACGTCGCACGCGTAGAACTCGCCCGGCTCGAGCGCCGGGAAGTCCCCTCGCCTCGCGCACAGCTTCGCCCCGCGCAGCTCGGCGGCCCTGTCGCGGTCGTCCACCGAGTGGAGCTTCACGAGGATCGCGTCGTTCGTCCGGCGCGCCGCGTCCACGCTGACCTCCTGCTCGTCGCCCTCGGGGAAGCGCACGAGCACCTCCTCGAGCTGCAGCAGCAGGGCGCTGTCCCGGTTGTACGGCTGCACGCGGAGCTCTCCGCGCACGCCGTGCGGACGTGCGACCTCGCCGAGAGGCACCCAAGCCTCGGGCGAGAGCACCGTGTCCCCTTCAGTCGACGATGTCGAGGTGGGCGCGCTTGCCCAGCTTCGTCGACGCCGCGGTGAGGATGGTGCGCATCGACTGGGCCGTGCGGCCCTCCTTGCCGATGACCTTTCCGATGTCGTCCTTCGCGACCCGCAGCTCGATGACCGTGTTGTTCTCGCCGGGGATCTCGACGACGTCGACCTCGTCCGGATGGTCGACGAGCTCGACTGCGATGGCCCTGATCAGCTCCGTGAGCGGCGTGGAGGAGGATGCCTCCGTCGTCATGTCGCTCACTTCGCCTCGGTCGCGGCCGCGGCGGCGATCTTCGCCTGGCGCTTCAGCAGCTTGTCCACCGTGGCCGAGGCCAGGGCGCCCTTGCTCTTCCAGAACGCGAGGCGCTCGGCGTTCACCGTGAAGTGCACGGGCTCGCGCGTCGGGTCGTAGGTCCCGATGTGCTCGAGAAAGCGGCCATTTCGGGCGGCTCGCTGGTCGGCGACGACGATGCGGTAGAACGGGTGCTTCTTCGCACCGGCGCGGGACAGACGAATGTGGACGGCCATCGGGGATTCCTAGTGATTTCCTTGCGGGGCGCGGAAGGTACGAGCCGAAGGCCGTCTCGTCAAGTCGGGGCTCAACCGTTGATGCTCATCACCTTGGTCAGCCGCATCACCAGGGGGAGGTGGAAGGCCATCCCGTAGACGTGCAGCTTTCCCTCGCGCATGGCCCCCATCACCGTCCGGACGGTCTTCACGGCCTCGCGGTCCCGGGGGTCCGGGATGGGAAGCCCGAGGCGGGTGGCCAGGGGCATGTTCGACAGGGCCAGGACGGCGTCCGAGGGGCCGCGGATCGTGACGTCCGGGATGCCCACGATGCCGTCGTGGATGGTCAGCTTGCCGCCGCGCTCGAACCGCATGGTGAGCGCCACATCGGCGTCGTCGGCCACGATGGAGACGCTGCCGCGGAGGGCCTCGAAGTCCCCCATCTTGTGCGGCTTGGCCTCCAGGTTCTGCTGCACGAGGTCGCGCAGCATCATGGCCAAGCCGTTCTCCTCCGCCCCCGGCGCCAGCGTTACGTCCGCAAGCATTCGCTGGAAGGGTTCAAGCGCCTTTGCCGCTCCGCGTCAAGGCACAGGCTTCCCTTCTTCATCACGGATACTGGGCGGGGGCAGGTGCAGGGTCTCGATGACGGCCTGGAGCTTCGCCTTCGGCCCCACCATGACGAGCATGGCCCCGTCCGGCGAGTAGAGGCGCTTGGCGACCGCATCCAGGTCCGCCTTCGGGGCTGCGTCGCGTGCCTTCGCCAGGGTGGCCTCGTAGTCCGCGGGCAGCCCCAGGGACGCGTCCGAGGCCAGGTGGCCGGATATGCGCTCGACCATCTCGTAGGCGCTCACCAGGTCGGCCCGCGCCTCCGAGCGCGTCTTGTCCACCTCGGCGTCGGTCAGGCCGCCGTCGGCGAACTTGCGCAGGTCGCCCATCATGGCGTCCACGGCCTCGCCCGTCTTGTCGGTCACCACGTCGGCCGACGACAAGACGAGCCCCGGTCCGCGCGAGACCGAGAAGCGCGATCCGGCGCCGTAGGTGTACCCGTGCTCCTCGCGCAGGTCCGTGTTGAGGCGCGACGTGAAAGAGCCTCCGATGGCGGTGTTCACCCGCCAGAGCGGCGCGATGTCCGGGCTCGACGCGGCGACGCCCGGTCTCACGAAGGCGACGACGACCTGGGGCGCCTCGGGCCTGTCTACGACGACCACCGGAGGCCACGGCCCCGCCGGAGCAGGCGGCGCGATCGGCGGAGGCGCGGGTGTCGCAGGCGCCTTCCACGAACCGAACGTCGTCTGCAGCAGCGGCTCGAGCTCCGCCCTCGTCGTGTCGCCCGCGCACACGAGCGTCGCCCGGTCCGGTCGCCACGCGGCCTTGTAGAAGCGCTTCACGTCCTCCAGACCGACGGCCGCCGCGCTCTTGGGCGTCCCGTCCCACGGGTGCCCGTAAGGGTGGTCCGGCCCGAAGAGCGCCACGCGGTAGACGACGCGCGCCGTGGCGTCGGGCTCCTTCGCGCGCTGGAGCAGCTCGTTGTGCCAGAGCTCCTTCACGCGCTTGAACTCGGCCGCCTCGAGCCGCGGGCGCGCGATGACGTCGGCGTAGATCGCGAGCGCGTCGCCGAGGTTGCGCTTGAGGACCGCGAGCGAGACGAAGCTCGCGTCGGCGTTCGCCTCGGTGTCGATGCGCGCCCCGAGATCGTCGATCGCCTTCGAGAGGTCGATCGCCCCGCGCTTGCCCGCTCCCTCGTCGAGCATGTTGGCCGTGACGTACGCGACCCCGCCCTTGCCGGCAGGATCGCTCGACGCGCCCGTGGGCACGGTGACGTCGCACGAGACGACCGGCGCCTCGTGGCGCTCGAGCAGCCACACCGTCATCCCGTTGGGCCCCTGGAACGTCGTCGGAGACGGCGGCAGGAAGGGCGGGGCCATCGGCGGCTCGGGGCGAGGTCCGAGCACGTCGGCGCTCGGCGCCGCCGACGCAGACGGAGGCGGCGGAGGCGCGGCACCCGCGGGCGGAGCAGCAGGAGCGGGCGCCTGCCCGCCGCAAGCGATGACGCCGAGCAGCCCGAGCACCGGCGATGCGACCAAGAAGCCTGCGAGCTTCACTGCGCACCTCCAGCCTTCCCCTGCGGCCGGGGCACGACGTCGAGCACGATGAACGCGTTCGGCTGGAGGACCTTGTTCGCGGTGCTCAGCAGGTCCTGCGCCGTCGCCTTGCGGTACCTGTCCAGGTCCCGCTGCACGTAGCCCGGATCGCCGAGCTGCGACTGGTACGTGTTCAGCAGGCGCGCGCGGTGCGGGATGCTCTGCAGGCCGTCCACGAACGCCATCTCGTACCCGTTGCGGGCGCGCTTCAGCTCCTCGTCGGTCACCGGCGTCGTCCTCAGCGTCGCGATCTGGTCGAGCACGATCTTCTCGACGCGCGCGGGATCGACCCCCGGGCGCACGAGGACGCTCACGATGAACATCGAGTCCAGCGTCCGCGAGACCTCCGAGGCCTCCACGCTCTGCGCCAGCTTCTGGTCGTACACGAGCGTCTTGTAGAGGCGGCTCGCCTTGCCCTTGGTGAGGACGCTGGCCAGGAGATCCAGCTCGGCGTCGCCCGGCGCATACGCGGGCGGCGATTGCCACGCGATGTCCACCTTGGCGAGCTCCACCTGGTCCGGCACCGTCTTGCGGACCACCGCGGTGATCGTCGACTTCCAGTCGCCGCTGGGCGGCGTGGGCGCCCCGCTCGGCTTGCCCTTGCTCGGGACGGCGGCGAAGTAGCGCGTGATGAGGTCCTTCGTCTGCGTCGGGTCGAAGTCACCGGTGACAACCAGAGAAGCGTTCGATGGGTCGTACCAGGTGTCGAAGAACGACTTCACGTCGCCGACCGAGGCGGCCTTCAGGTCCGCCGGCGAGCCGATGACCGGGTGGTGGTACGGGTGCCCCTCGGGCCAGAGCATCTCGGGCAGCGTGAGGTCTTCGACGCCGTAGGGTTGGTTCTCGATGCTCTGGCGCCGCTCGTTGAGCACGACGTCGCGCTGCAGCCCGAGCTTCGAGGCGTCGATCTCGTTGCCGAGTGCCATCTGCCGGTCCGCCTCCAGCCAGAGGAGCAGCGGCAGCACCGTCGGCGGCGCGATGTCGTAGTAGTCGGTGAGGTCCTCGCCCGTGTCGGCGTTGTTCCGGCCGCCCGCGGCCTCCATCCACTGGTCGAACTTGCCGCGCGGCGCACGGGCGGTGCCCATGAACATGAGGTGCTCGAACAGGTGCGCGAAGCCGGTGCGGCCCTCGCGTTCGTTGCCCGACCCCACGTGGTAGGCCACGTTCACGGCGACCTGCGGCACCGCGTGGTCCTCGCTGAGGATGACCACCATGCCGTTCGGCAGCGTCGTCTTGGTGAACGGGATGTTCACCTCCTGCGCTCGCGCTGCCGTCGAGACGACCAGCACGGACGCGGTCAGCCCGAGGGCCAGCCGGAGCATCATGGTCGAGCTGAATAGCCCCGGCGCGCCGAAACGCCACCCATGTTGTACCGTCGTCCATCGGACCCATGGTTCCATCGGAGGCCGATCCGCGCGCTGCTTTCGAGCAGAGGCTGGCACGCGAGATCCTCGCCGCGGAGCGCTTCCGGGCGACGCTCCTCGCCGTCCTGCCGACGGTGACGATGCTCGCCTTCCTGGCGGTGAGCAGCGCGTACCCCGACGTGGTGACCGCCCTGCTCCACGGCAAGTTCGATCGCGCGCCCGTCGGCCTCTTCCTGTGCGCCGTGGCCGGCTTCGAGTTCCACGTGCTCTACGCGACCGAGCGCATGCTGAAGAACGGCCAGCGTCCCTCGGCGGCGCGCCGCTACGGCTACGCCTTCGTCGAGACGAGCCTCCCGACCCTCGTCATCGTCTACTACGCGACGATCCTCGGGCCGGTGCAGGCGCTGCTCATGCCGAGCGCCTTCGTCTACTTCGTCTTCATTTTGCTCTCGACGCTGCGCCTCGACTTCGCGCTGAGCGCGTTCACCGGCCTGGTCGCCGCCGTCGAGTACGCCGCGCTCGCCCTCTTCTGGGGATCGGCGGACACGACCGTCGCCGAGCCGGTGCTCACGTCGCTCCCGCAGCACCTCGCCAAGGCGTGCATCCTGCTCGTGGCGGGCATCGCCGCCGGCTTCGTCGCCGGGCGTCTGCGCAGCAGCTTCTCGCGCGCCATCCAGTCGCTCGAGGAGCGCTCGCGCATCCTCGGCGTCTTCGGCCAGCACGTGTCGCCCGAGGTCGTGCAGCGCCTCGTGGCGCCCGGAGAGAGCGAGGCCAAGAGCGAGCAGCGCGACGTGTGCGTCATGTTCCTCGACATCCGCGGGTTCACGGCGTTCGCCGAGAAGCGCAGCCCCGAGGAAGTGGTGGCCTATCTCAACGTGATCTTCGACGACGCCGTCGAAGCCGTCGTCGCCCACCACGGCATCGTCAACAAGTTCCTCGGCGACGGCTTCATGGCGGTCTTCGGCGTGTCCGGGGAAGACGGCTCCAGCGCGTGCTCCGAGGCGGTGGCGGCGGGGCTCGACGTCCTCGACCGCATCGACAAGCTCGTGACCGACGCGAAGATCCCGTCGACGCGCGTCGGCCTGGGCCTGCACGCGGGGCCGGCGGTCGTGGGCAACATCGGCTCGGTTCGCCGCAAGGAGTACACGGTCATCGGCGACGTCGTGAACGTGGCCGCCCGGGTCGAGGCGCTCAACAAGGAGCTCGGCACCACGATGCTCGTGACCGAGGAGGTCTGGCGCAACTCCGGCCGCTCGGAGGAGACGCCCCTGTCGCGGGCCCCCCTGCACGTGCGCGGGCGAGAGATGCCCGTCCGAATCTTCCAGCTCGCATAGAAAGCCGAAGATCGGCCTTGCACGGGCGCGGGCGTGGGGTCTACTTCGTGTGCGGGGTCCGACCATGCGCAGCACCAGTGCGTCCTTTCTCGGCTTTCTGGCCTTCGCCGTCGCGGCGGCGTGCGGAGGCGCGAGCAACACCGACTTGCTCGGCGGCGGCGGTCACACGAGCGGCAGCAGCAGCGGCAGCAGCTCGGGCAGCGCCAGCGGGTCCGGCAGCAGCAGCGGCAGCGGCAGCAGCTCCGGCAGCGCCAGCAGCAGCGGCTCCGGCAGCAGCAGTGGCGGCGTGCCCGACGCCTCGATGGAGGACGTCACCCAGGTGGACGTCGTCCAGCCGATGGAGACCGGTCCGGCGGGTCCGGCCGTCCTCTGCCCGATGCAGGGGCAGCCCGCGACGTGCAACCCCGGAGACTACTGCTGCATCATGGGTGACCCGAGCGCCGGCACCCAGACGGACAACTGCGAGCACCAGGGCCAGGACTGCTCCGGCGGCACCACCGTGCACTGCGCGGCGACCGCCGACTGTCCCACGAACTACGTCTGCTGCGGCCTGAAGGACTCGACCGGCATGGTGTACACCGAGGTCTCGTGCCGGCAGTCGTGCAACGGGACCGGGCAGATCACCTTCTGCGACCCGGCGGCCATGGATTGCCCCATGGCCACGCCGACCTGTCAGCAGAGCCAGCTCCTGCCGGGCTACAACGTCTGCCAGTAGGCTGTGCCGTGTAAGGCACGGCGGCTCGCCAGCGTTTTCACGGCGTGAGCCTCTCACTGGTCTTCCCCAGTGCGACTATCCTCGCCCGGGTGTCCAGGGCGGGCGATGCCGACGCGGAGCGGCTCGAGCGCGAGCGTCGCCTCGTCGAGCGGGGTCACGCCGGGGACCGTCAGGCCATCGGGGAGCTGCTGTCGGCGCATGGCCCGACGCTCTACCGCAGCGTTCTCCTGCCACGCCTCGGGAGCGAGGCGGCGGCGCGCGACGCGCTCTCGGAGGTGTACGCACGCGTCGTGGAGCGCTTCCACCAGTTCACGTGGCAGGCGGTCGGCTTCTACCCGTGGCTGCGAATGGTCGCGCTGCGGGTCGCGATCGACCAGCTCCGCGCGCGCAAGCGGCTCGTGCTCTGGGAAGCCGACGACGTCTCGCGCGAGCTCGACGCCGCGCAGACGACGACGCCGCTCGACCAGAAGCTGAGCGAGCATCGCGACCGCCAGGCCGCGCGCGCCAAGGTCGAGCAGGCCCTCGCGCGCATCAACCCACGCTACGCGCTCGCGATACGGCGGCGGGTGCTCGACGAGGCATCGCGCGACGACGTGGCGCGCGAGCTCGGCGTGACGCCGTCGACGTTCGACGTGGTGCTGCACCGCGCGATGCAGGCGCTGCGCAAGGCGCTCGGTGCGCACGACGACAAGCAAGCGGCACGGCATGACGACGTGCCACCCTCCAGCGAGGCCCCCGATGCCTGATCCGAGAGACGAGCACGAGATCCCCGACCCGGAGCTGGCGCGAGTCCTTCGCGCGGCATGGTCGCCCGAGGACCTGTCGCCCGAGGAGCACAAGAAGCTCGTGGCCAAGGCGATCGCGCCGCGGCGAGCGACCGTGGTGCGCGTGTCCTTCGGCGCGAGCGCCATCCTCGCGCTCGCGGCGAGCGTCCTCCTGGCAGTGTGGACCGACAAGGCTCCGCGGCCGGGGCCGAACCTGGGACCGGTGCTCTCGGTGAGCCGGTCGACCCAGTCGCTGTTCGCCCGGCCCTTCGCGCCCACGGGCGGCGAGTCGGCTCGCGTGGATCGGATTGCGATGGCGCGCGCCGCCGACCTGCGCGAAAACCAGTTCGCCAAGTGGGGCGTGCGATGAAAACCTGGCTCGGGCTCCTGCTGGTCCTCTCGCTCGCGTTCGGCGACATCGCTTGCCGGAACGAGGGGGCCACGACCGCCGGCTGCCCGAGCTCCGAGCCGTCCGGCACGCCGGTGGACACGACCATCATGGCGTTCCTGTCGGCGGCGCGAGCGCTCCACCACGAGGCGGACCTGCGCGAGAAGTCGGGCGACCCGGCGGGCGCGATCGCGGCGCTCGAGCGCCTCGTGGCCATGCCCGCGCCGGCAGTGGCCGAGGTGGACGAAGTGCTCGCCGACACGCACGCGAGACTCGCCGAGCTGCGCCTCGCGCGCGGAGACCTCGACGGTGCCGACCGCGAGGTGCAGGGCGGCCTGCAGCGCGTCGCCGGGCCGACCTACTTCCGCGGGCACCTGCTGGAGGTCCAGGGTCTGATCGAGGAGGCGCGCGCGACGGCGTACGTGGATGCCGGCAAGCGCGAGGAAGCGACGGCGGCGAAGGCGCGGGCCATCTCGCTGCTCGAGGAGGCGGTCCGGGTGCAGGAGCAGGTGATCGATCGGGCGCTCGCCGATGGAGGACGAGAATGACTACTCATGGCCGGCTGGGGGCTGCGCTGCTCACGGTGCTGCTGACCTTCCCACTCACGATGTGCGGCGCCGCAGCGCCCGCCGAGAAAGCGCCACCCGCCACGCCGGCTGGAGCGCCCGCACCCCCCGCCGAAGCCGGCCCCGCGCAGAGCGCGTACCCGCAGGGCGGCTACCCGGCACAGCCCGGATACGCCGCGCCGCCCCCTTCGGCGGCGACCGGCGCGCCCGACCAAGGGGATCTGGCGCAGCGTCGTGCAGCAGCGCGTGCCGAGCTCCAACGCGCACAGTCGGACCTGGAGGCCGCCGCAACCGACTGCGCCGCCGCATGCCGCGCTCTCTCGTCGATGGAGCGGGCCACGCAGCACCTCTGCACGCTCGTGGCGGACCCCGACGATCAGAAGCGCTGCGACGACGCACAGCACCGGCTCGCCTCTGCGCGCGAGCGTGTGCGATCCTCGTGCGGGTCCTGCCCGTGAACGAAGGCGACGTGCGCGAGGGCGGCTCGTGGTCCGCCATGCAGCGCACCAAGAACACGGCCATCTGGCTCCTCGCATCGGCCGCGCTGGCGGCGGCACGACCGCTTCCTCCCTCCGTGCTGCGCGCGATCGGACGCGGCCTGGGCCTCGCGGCGCACCGGCTCGCGGGCAGAGCGCGGCGCACGGCGCTGGACAACGTGAGCCTGGCGCTCCCGCACCTCGACGACCGCGAGCGGCGCGATCTCGTCGAGCGCTGCTTCGCGACACTCGGGACTCTGCTGGGCGAAACGGTGGCGATGATGCGTCCCGGCGCCATCGATCCCCTGCCCTTCGCTCCCGGTGCGCTCGCGACATTCGATGGCGCACGCGCCGCGGGCCGCGGCGTCCTCTTCGTCTCCGCCCATCTGGGCCCGTGGGAGCGCGTCGCCGCGTCCCTCGTCGCCGCAGGCATTCCCCTCGTGGCCATTGCGCGCGAGAGCTACGACCCTCGCCTCTCGCGCATCTACGAGCGCCTGCGTGGCCGCCACGGAGTGGACGTGATCTGGCGGTCGCGGCCTGGCGCATCCGCTCGCATCCTGCGTGCCCTGCGCGGCGGCCGTGTCCTCGGCGTTCCCATGGACCTCCGCTCTCGCGTCTCCTCGTGCGACGCGCCGTTCCTCGGCCACCCCGCGCCCACGCCGGTGGGGCCCGCGCGGATCGCGCTGCGCACTCGCAGTCCCGTGCTCGTGGGCACCGTGGCCCCCGACGCACTCGGCGCGCTCCAGGTCACCGTGAGCCGCATCGAGACGAGCGACGTTCCGGCGGACGCGCACGGGGCCATCGAGCTCACGCGACGCATCAACCTCGAGCTCTCGTCGCGCATCCTCGCCCTCCCGCACGCGTGGGTCTGGATGCACGATCGATGGCCCAGCTTGGCCCGGCACGGTTGACGCGACCTCGACCTCGACCTCGACCCCGACCTCGACCCCGAAGCGGGGTATCATCGGCTTCGGAGGGACGTCCCCCTGGCCGACGCGCAGCTCTCGACCCAGCCCGGAGCTTCCGGCGACGCGTTGACGCCGGACGACGAGGCGCTCATGGCCGAAGAGGTCGACATCGAGGTCGACCTCCGTCGCAGGATCCTGCAGCTCTACCGAGCGCTCGACCGCACGGATCACTACCGGCTGCTCGGCGTCGACCGGGCGGCCGACAAGAAGACGATCAAGCGAGCCTACTTCGATCTGGCCGCAAAGCTGCACCCCGACAAGTACTTCCGCAAGAGGCTCGGCTCCTTCAAGGCGCGCATGGAGGCCGTGTTCGGCCGCATCACGCTGGCGCAGGACACGCTCACCAACGCGGACAAGCGCGCCGAGTACGACGCGTACGTCGAGGAGCAGCGGCGCTCGCGCGGCATCGAGGAGCTCCTGGCCGACGCGATGGCCGAGGTGAAACGCGCCGAGGAGACTGCCGAGCGGGAGGCCCGGGCCGCCGAGAGCAACCCGTCGCAGCCGGCGATGAAGGCGCCCGCTGCCTCCGGACCACCCGAGGCGCCGAAGCCATCGACCATCGAGGTCTCGGCCGCCGCGCGGCGCGACGCCCTCGCCAGGCGTCTGCTGGGCGGGAACCGCCCCGCGAGCCGGCCGAGCCAACCTCCGGTTCAACGCTCACCGTCGATCCCGTCGACCGCCGATGCGATGGACGCCCTGCGCCGCCGCTACGAAGATCGCAAGTCGCAGGCCCGCGCCGCCCAGGCTCGCAAGTACCTCGCGGCGGGAGAAGAGGCGCTCGCCAAGAACGACGCGGTCTCGGCGGCCAATGCGTTCCGGGTGGCAGCGTCGCTCCTCCCTCAAGACGAGGAGATCCAGAAGCGCTCGGCCGAGACCCAGAGCCGCGCCGACGCGATGCTGGCCGACACGTACGCGAAGCAGGCGATCTACGAGGAGAAGATGGGCCAGTGGGCCGAGGCCTCTCGCTCGTGGCAGCGCGTCTGCAAGGGGCGACCGAAGGACGCGAAGGCGCACGACCGAGCGGCCAACGCCATCGTCAAGGCGGGGGGTGACTCGCACGAGGCGGCCCGCCTGGCGCAGCAGGCGATCGCCCTCGCCCCGGATCACACCGCGTTTCGCGTGACCCTGGCCAACGTCTACCTGGCGGCGGGCCTCGCGCTCAACGCCCGCCGCGAGCTCGAGACGGCTGCGCAGCGCGCGCCGCATGATGATACGATCCAGGCGATGCTCAAGAGAGTGGCCAAGGCCTGACCGCCGGCCCCGGGGCGCCTGACCCCGCGTATCGTTCGAAACGCAAAGGGAGATTCGCTCGGATGGAGAAGGTGATCGGCATCGACCTTGGGACGACGAACTCGTGCGTCGCGATCGTCGAGAACGGAGTTCCCACCGTCATTCCCAACCGAGGCGGGTACAAGACCACTCCCTCGATGGTGGCGGTCACCGAGGCCGGCAAGCGACTGGTCGGACACATCGCGAAGCGGCAGGCCATCACGAACGCCGAGAACACGGTCTACGCGGCCAAGCGCCTCATCGGGCGCAAGTGGAACTCGCCGCAGGTGAAGAACGCCGTCGCCACGTCGAGCTACCGCATCGTGCAGGGCCCCCACGCCGACGTGCGCATCGTGCTGCGCGACAAGGAGTACAGCGTCTCCGAGATCAGCGCGATGGTGCTGCAGGAGATGAAGCTCATCGCCGAGGACTACCTCGGCGAGTCCGTCTCGAAGGCGGTCGTCACCGTCCCGGCGTACTTCAATGACAACCAGCGTCAGGCCACCAAGGACGCCGGCGAGATCGCCGGGCTCGACGTCATCCGCATCATCAACGAGCCCACGGCCGCGGCGCTGTCGTACGGCTACGGGAAGAACGCCGAGAAGACGATCGCCGTTTACGACTTCGGCGGAGGCACGTTCGACATCTCGATCCTCGAGATCGGGTCGAGCGGGGTCTTCAAGGTCGTGGCGACCGCGGGCGACACGTTCCTCGGCGGCGAGGACGTCGACGCACGGATCATCGACTGGCTGGTCCACGGCTTCAAGGAGGAGCACGGCATCGACCTGCGGCAGGACCGCATGGCCCTGCAGCGCCTCAAGGACGCCGCCGAGAAGGCCAAGTGCGAGCTCTCGAGCGTCCGCGAGACGGAGGTGAACCTGCCGTTCATCATCTCCAGCGGCCGCAACGAGGCCCTGCACCTGCAGCGCTCGATCGACCGCAAGACGCTCGAGGAGCTGTCGTCCGACCTCATCGAGCGCACCGTCGACATCTGCCGGCAGACGCTGGAGGACGCGCACCTCGAGAAGGGGGACATCGAGGAGGTGCTCCTCGTGGGCGGCATGACGCGCATGCCGAAGATCCAGCAGGCCGTCCACGACTTCTTCGAGAAAGAGCCGTCGAAGGGCGTGCACCCGGACGAGAGCGTCGCCCTCGGCGCGAGCATCCAGGGCGGGGCCCTCATCGACGACAAGC
>DATJYG010000842.1:0-3036 GCA_035499695.1 Polyangiaceae bacterium | reverse complement strand
GTTCCCGGTGCGGCTCGCGCCGGTCTTCCTCGTCAACTACGCCGCATCGCACGTGGGCATGAGCATCGTGCTGTTCGTGCCCGCGATGGTCGGTGTCGCGGTCGGCGCGGCGGCTGCGAGTGGGCCTGCGCAGCTCGCGATCGCCCTTCCGGCGCTCGCTCTCGTCTTCTGCACCACGGCGTGGACGTACTGCTTCCAGGGATGGATCGCCGCCTGGATGACCAATCCCCGGCGCCGCCGCTTCGTGGTCATGGGGCTCGGGCTGACGGTGGTGCTCGTGGGGCAGGTCCCCAACGTGCTGGTCAGCGTTCTGCACGTCCACGAGATCCCCGGCTCGAAGCGCGCCGTCGAGCTCGCGGTCTCCCACGCGGGCGCCCTCGTCGCCACGCTCGTCCTCGTGGGGCTCGGCGCGATCGCGCTGTGGCGCGGATATCGCGCGACCGTGCGCTTCTACCGCGGTGAGAGTGGCGGCACGAGCCGCAGACCCAGCGCCGGTGGGACGGCCGAGCAAGGAGCGCCGAAACAGTCGCGGCCTCGCCTCGTCGAGCGCCGGTTCCCGGGATTGTCGGAGCAAGCGTCCGCCGTCGCCACGGCCTCCCTGCGCTCGGTGCTGCGCGCGCCCGAGGCGGCCATGGCCTTCGGCGCCGCGATGATCGTCACCTGCGTCCTCGGCGCGACGATGATCCTCCGCCTGCACGCGCGCGTGCCGCCAGCGTTCGCTCCGGTCGTCCTCGAGGGCGTGATGGCGTTCTCGATCTTCATGCTCGTGCCTTTCCTCTGCAACCAGTTCGGGTTCGACCGCGACGGCTTCCGCTCGCTCCTGCTCGCGCCGGTCGAGCGCCGCGACGTGCTGATAGGCAAGAACGCGGCGTGTCTCGCCCTCGGTCTCGGGGCGTGCACGCCGCTCCTCGTGGTCGCGACGATCACGCTGCGAGCCGAACCTCTCGTCATCGCGAGCGCCATGTTGCAGGTGGCGACGATGCTGCTCACCGCGGCGACGGTCGGCAACGTGGTTTCGGTCCTGGTCCCGTACCGCATGGCCGCCGGTTCTCTGAAGGCGACGGGACTGCCCCCCTCGGCGTTTCTCGCCGTGCTCGGGTGCCAGCTCTTCTTCCCGATGCTGTTCCTGCCCGCGTTCGTTCCCTCGCTCGCGTTCCTGCTGTGGCATCGCGCGAGATGGTCGGTGCCCGGCGTCGTCGAGGTGCTCCTGTCGCTCGTCGTCGCGACGGCGATCGCGTGGATCTACCTCTCGACGCTGCGGCCCGTGGCGCGCATGCTCCAGCGCCGCGAGACCATCGTGCTCGCCCGGGTGACGGTGGACAGCGAGTGAGGCGTCAAGTCCCTTCGGATTCGCCGGCCAGCGGGTAGATGGGCTTCACGTCCACGGGGATCGCGTCGAGGCCTGTCATCACCGCGGTCATCGTGTCGCTCGCGACGCCGTACTTGGCGAGCAGCGCGTCGGCGCCCGCCTTGTCGCCGTTCCACTGGAGCACGCACAGGTCGTGCACGAGCTTGCCGATCGAGGTCTCGAGCTTCGCGATATCGACCGTGAGCTTCTTGGTGGACGGGTCGAGCTTCGCCGCTCCCTCCTCGAGGTAGCGGTTGATCTGCAGCGCCGCTCCCTTGCCGTGGGCCTCGGCGACGCCGAAGCGCGTGCTGCGGAAGAGACCCGCGAAGTACGACACGAGCAGCTGGTCGTGGAGCTCCTTGGGCAGTTCACCGCGCTTGATGAGATAGAGCAGGTTGTACGCGCCCATCACGTCGGCCTTGCACTCCTCGATGGCCGAGAACGTCGATTCGAGCGCGACGCGCACCTCCTTCTTGTCGCCGCTGTCCTTCACGAAGGCCGGGCCCAGGCTGTGACTCAGCTCGTGGAAGAGGGTCTCGTCGAAGAAAGCGTCCGCCGAGAGGAGGGCGGTCTGCGAGGGGTCGAGGATCTTCTCCGCGAGCGGGCGCATGATCCGGTCGAACTTCGTCTCGATGAGGTTGCGCAGGAGCACCTTCTTGGCGCCCTTCTCCTTGCGCACCACCTCGTCGTTCGGGAGGTTGAAGGCGATCGTCTGCACGCCGATGCGCGCCTCGCCGCTCGTGTAGACCAGGTCCACGACGCGGATCGGGCTGTCGCCCCCGCGCTTGCCGTGCGCTCCCGCCGGGATGGGCAGGTTGCGCTCCATGTCGGGCAGGAGCTTCTTGTAGCGCACGAGCTTCGCCGAGGCGGCCGGATCGCTCACCGTCACGTAGGCCTCGAACGACGCCTTCTGGCCCAGCAGATCGTCCTCGTAGGTCTCGTACGGACCGATGGTCGGCTCGACGCGCGAGTCGAGATCCATCCAGTCCTTGTCGCTCTGGCGGTAGTCGTCGCTCGCGAACGAGGCCGCGCGCGACGTGAGGAACTTCTCGAGCGACTTGTTCTGCGTGGTGCCCGCGGCCTCGATGAGGAGCGTCGCGGCGGGCTTGAGCCAGTCGGCGTACTGCTGCGAGTACGGCACGGCCTTGAGGTCGGAGCCGTCTCGCACCACCACGGTCGTGAGGCTCTCGAGCGCGTCCTTCTTGTCGGGGTGGGCCGCGACGTACGCCTTGAAGGCGTCGGCCGTCAGGTCCTCGGGATAGAAGCCGGCGCCGGCGGGGTGGGCCTGGTCCGTCGCGAAGGGCTTGAAGTGGTCTTGCCGGTCCCACGGACCGCGCATGAGGTCGAAGTAGGTCAGGAGCAGCTTGCCGTGATCGGTCGTGTCGGTCACGAGCTTGGTGCGCAGCACCGGGTTGCCCGCCCACGCCTGCCGGTCGAACACCGGGTCGAGCAGCTTGGCCGCCGAGATGATCTTCTGCATCGCCTGCTTCTCGGGCTCGGGCAGCGAGGACACGTCCGCCGTGATCACGGCGGGCACGAACTGGGCGATCTTGGCGCGCAGCGGCGCGTCGTCGGGGGGTGCAGGCGCCGCCGTCGCCGCGGGTGCCTGGGGGGGCGCCGTGACCGGAAGCGCCGCGGGCGCCGGAGGGGGGTTGTCCGCGCAGGCGACGATCAGGCAGGGGGCAAGG
>DATJYG010000841.1:0-4432 GCA_035499695.1 Polyangiaceae bacterium | reverse complement strand
CCATCCGGGGCGGAGTCAAGGCCTTCCTGCCCGGCTCGCAGGTCGACCTGCGGCCGATCCGCAACTTGGACAAGCTGATCGGGCAGACCTACCAATTCAAGGTCATCAAGTTCAACAAGAAGCGCGGCAACATCGTCCTGTCGCGCCGCGTGCTCCTCGAGAAGGAGCGCGACGAGCAGAAGACCAAGACGCTCCAGACGCTGGAAGAGGGCAAGGTCGTCCGCGGCGTCATCAAGAACATCACCGAGTACGGCGCGTTCGTCGATCTCGGTGGGATCGACGGCCTGCTCCACATCACGGACATGAGCTGGGGCCGCGTCAACCACCCGTCGGAACTCTTCCAGGTGGGCGACGAGGTCACCGTCCGCGTCCTCAAGTACAATCCGGAGACCGAGCGCGTGTCGCTCGGCCTCAAGCAGACGCAGGAAGACCCGTGGAGCCATGCCGAGGAGGCGTACCCGCCCGGCAAGAAGGTCCGCGGCAAGGTGCAGTCGATCACCGACTACGGCGCGTTCGTCGAGCTCGAGCCGGGCGTCGAGGGCCTCATCCACGTCAGCGAGATGTCGTGGACCAAGAAGGTCAAGCACCCGAGCAAGGTCCTCGAGGTCGGCCAAGAGGTGGAAACGCAGGTGCTCGAGGTCGACGCGAAGGCCAAGCGCATCTCGCTCGGCCTCAAGCAGCTCGAGCCGGATCCCTGGACGCTCTTCACCGAGAAGTACTCGCCGGGCGCCAAGATCAGCGGCAAGGTCCGCAGCATCACCGACTACGGCGTCTTCATCGGCATCGAAGAGGGCGTCGACGGGATGGTCCACAAGAGCGACATCTCGTGGACCGCGAAGGTCAACAATCCGTCGGACCTCTACAAGAAGGGCGACGACGTCGAGGCGATCATCCTCAGCATCAACCACGACGAGAAGAAGGTGTCTCTCGGCGTGAAGCAGCTGTGGGACGACCCCTGGCCGACCATCTTCACCGAGCTGCCCCCGGGCAAGGCGGTGAAGACCAAGGTGCTCAGCGTGGTGGACTACGGCGTCTTCGTGCGCGTGCGCGAGGGCGTCGAGGGTCTCATCCCGCAGAACGAGATCGTCGCACCGAAGGACGAGAGCGGCGCCGAGCGTCAGCTCAAGCCGGGTGACGAGGTCGACGCGGAAGTCGCGAACATCGACACGCAGGAGCGGCGCATCACTCTGTCGATGCGCATGGGCGAGGGCGCGGCCGCTGCCGCGGCCGAGGCCAAGCCGGCCCGCGCGCCGTCGAAGGCTCCCAAGAAGACCGCCGCGGCGGAAGCTGCGGGCGGGACGATCGGGGAGCTCATCAAGCAGAAGCTCGGGAGCAAGCTCGCGAGCATCTCGCCGGAGAAGGCCGAAGAGGCCGAGAAGAAGGAAGACGAGCCGAAGAGCGAGTAGTCCTTGTCACAGAGAATGTGGGCCCCCTGGAGGATGGAGTACATCCTCGGCGACAAACAGGGGGCCTGCATCTTTTGTGATTTCGCGGCAGCGCCGCCCAGCGCGTACCGAGAAAAGCTCGTGCTGCTCGTGCAGGAGCGGGCGCTGGTCGTGATGAACCGCTATCCGTTCGCGGCGTCGCACGTGCTCGTGGCACCACGGCGGCACGTCGGGGACCTCGCGGAGCTCGACGACGCCGAGTACACCGCGGTGATGACGCTGCTGCGCGGGACGATCGAGCGCGTGCGCAAGGCGACGAGCGCGCAGGGGCTCAACGTGGGCTTCAATCTCGGCAAGGCGGCGGGCGCCGGCATCGCCGAGCACGTGCACGGGCACGTGGTGCCGCGATGGGTCGGCGACGTGAACTTCATGCCCGTCATCGCAGACGTGCGCGCGATGCCCGAATACCTCGAAGACTCGTGGAAGCGGCTGGTCCCCTTCTTCGCGGATCTGCCGGGTCGACATCCCGAAGGCACCTGACATGCTCTGGAAGCGTCGCGTCTTCGTGGGGGCTAGCGCGGCGATCTCGATCGCCGTGATGATCGCGGCGCACGAGGTGATGCTTCCGTTCATCATGGCGGCGGTCATCGCGTACGTGTTGACGCCGCTGGTCGCACGCGTGGAGCAGCGGCGCGTGCCGCGCCCGCTCGCAATCGTTCTCGTCTACGCGGTCGTGCTGGGTGCCCTCGGGCTGGGGATCCGCGGCGCGACGCCGCGGGTCGCGTACGAGTTCCGCACCCTGCGCGCCGAGCTGCCTTCCCTCGCGGAGGAGGCGCGTACGAAGTGGGTGCCGGCGATGACGGCGCGACTGCGTGTCATGGGCCTCGCACCGGCCGAGCCTCCGCCGCAGGACGAGACGCAGGAGGCGCCACCGGCGGCGGCGTTCGTCGCCCGCCCGCAGGCGGACGGGTCGCTCGCCATCGACGTCGGAAGCGGCGTCGTCGTGAGCGAGACGAAGCATGGCTGGGTGGTCGAGCCGGCGCCGGACAACAAGAAGGAGCCGGCGTTCGACCCGAACCGCGCGATCGCCGACGTGGTCGGCAAGAGCTTCGCGTACGCGCAGGCGAACTCGCTCGAGATCGCGCGCGCCGTGCGCGACCTCTTCGTCGCGGTGAGTCGCGTCATATTCATCTTCTTCATCACCCTGATGCTCGCCGCCTACACGATGATGACGCGCGAGCGCATCCTGGGGTTCTTCCGGTCCCTCGTCGGCGAGGATGCGGGCACCCGATTCGACGCGCTGCTCGCGCGCATCGACCGCGGGCTCGCCGGCGTGGTGCGCGGGCAGCTCGTCATCTGCTGCATCAACGGCGTGCTCAGCGCCATCGGGTTCGCCTTCATCGGACTCAAGTACTGGCCCGTGATGGCCATCGTCGCGGCAGTCTTCTCGCTGGTGCCCATTTTCGGGTCGATCGCGAGCGCGGTGCCGGCGGTGGCGATCGGCCTCACGCAGGGCCTCGGGACGGCCTCGTTCGTCCTGCTGTGGATCGTCGGCATCCACCAGCTCGAGGCCAACGTGCTGAACCCGAAGATCATGGGCGATGCGGCGAAGATCCATCCGATCCTCGTCATCTTCGCGCTGCTCGTCGGGGAGCATTTCTTCCAAGCCATGGGCGCGCTCCTGGCAGTGCCCACGATGTCCATCGCGCAGAGCGTGTTCCTGCACGTGCGTGAAAGCCTGCGCGACGTCAGTGAAAATCCCGGCTCATCGCCGGAACGCTCATGAGGCTCAGTGGTTCGAGGCGGTCGGGCACCACGTAGATGACGTCGCCCTGACGCTCGACCTTGCCGTGCGCGACGAGCATCGAGCTCGTCGTCGCGATGTGGCGCCATTTCTCGAAAGTCTTGGCCCACAGGATCAGGTTGATGAAACCCGTCTCGTCCTCCATCGTGACGAAGACGACGCCGCTCGCAGTGCCAGGGCGCTGCCGGCAGATGACCATGCCCGCCGTGCTCACGCGCGCGCCGTGCGGGACGTCGCCGAGGTCGCGCGCGCTCTTGTACTGCCGTGGCAAGCGTGGGCGGACCACCTTCATCGCGTGGT
The DNA here is from genome assembly GCA_035499695.1 of Polyangiaceae bacterium. Classification (GTDB taxonomy): domain Bacteria; phylum Myxococcota_A; class Polyangia; order Polyangiales; family Polyangiaceae; genus Palsa-1150. Next base: position 943 of record DATJYG010000841.1, on the reverse strand, counting down.
CGCCCACGGCGACACCGGTCGTCTCGTAGTCGAGCACGAGCTGCTCTGCGCGCGAGAGCGGCGGCAGCTCCGGCACCGCGTCGCCGAGCTCGAGCCCCGCGAGCAGGTCGTCCCCGCGCGGCGCGCGCACCTTCCACATTGCCTCGCGCCGCGCCAAGCCGAACGCCACGAGGGCACCCGCGTGCGCGAGCGCCTCGATCTCTCGCTTGTCGAGAGACGCACGTGCCGCCATGTCCTCCACGCCGGCGAACGGGCGCTGTCGACGCGCCGCCTCGATGCGCTTGCCCGCTTCCTCCCCGAGTCCCTTCACCAGCCGCAACCCGAGGCGCAGCGCGTGGTCCTCGCCTTCGAGCGTGCAGTCCCAGTCGCTCGCATCGACACGTACCGGGAGCACCTCGACACCGTGCCGCTCGGCGTCCTTCACGATGGTTCCGGGCGAGTAGAAGCCCATCGGCTGGCTGTTGATGAGCCCCGCCGCGAACGCCGCCGGGTGGTGCACCTTCAGCCACGAGCTCGCGTACACGAGCAGCGCGAAGCTCGCCGCGTGGCTCTCGGGAAAGCCGTACTCGCCGAAGCCCTCGATCGATTGGTACATCCGCTCGCCGAACTCGCGGGCGATCCCATTCCTCGCGAATCCCTCGAGCAATCTCTCGCGGTGCCGCTGCAGCTGTCCGTCGCGACGCCACGCTGCCATGTCGCGACGGAGCTGGTCGGCCTCGCCGCCCGAGTAGCCCGCGCCGGCGATGGCGATCTGCATCACCTGCTCCTGGAAGAGCGGCACGCCCAGGGTGCGCTGGAGGATGGCCGCGAGCCTGGGGTGCGGGACGTCGACCTTCTCCTCGCCGGTGCGCCGGCGCAGGTAGGGGTGCACCATCCCGCCCTGGATCGGGCCGGGGCGGACGATCGCCACCTCGACGACGAGGTCGTAGAAGCACTGGGGGCG
>DATJYG010000840.1:0-2057 GCA_035499695.1 Polyangiaceae bacterium | reverse complement strand
CGCGGGCGGATGGATCCTGCGACGTGCGGGGGTTCGCGGGAGGCGCTTCGCCGCAATCCTCGGTGGAATGGTCGCCATCGTCTGGCTCGGCACGCTCTTCGCGGTCGTCTTCGACTCGCGCCGCGCGACGCAGCTCTTCGTCTGGCGCTTCGCCCCGTACATCGATCTCCTGATGCAGCTCCTCGTCGCGGCTGCGGTGGTCCACGCCCTGCTCGTTCCAGCGGCGCGACCTCGCTGGTCGACGTCGCAGGTGGCGCTCGTCCTCGCGTCCGCCGTCGTCGTGGCCGTCGCCTACGTGAAGGTCGGGCCCGTGGTGGAGTGGCTCGAGCTCGTGACGCTGGTCGGGGCAGCAGGCATGCTGGTCCGCCTCGCCCTACCGCGTGTGCGAGATGCGTTGCAGCGCCTGCCCGCGTGGGTCGCGCCCCAGGTGCCGCGCGCTGCCGCAGTCGCAGCCGCAGCGCTTTTCATCCACCACGTCCACGGTCCCCTCGACGGGGTCCGTGCGAGGTCCAACCTGTACACCGGGATGCGCGGCCCCGAGACGGACCTGTACGACTGGCTGCGCGCCAACACGCCCAAGGACGCGACGATCCTCTCGCCCCCGGGTCTCGAACGCTTTCGCCTCATCGGCGAGCGACCCATCGTCGTGGACTGGAAGGGGTCGACGTACGCGCCGTCGGAGCTCGTCGAGTGGTACCGCCGGCTCGAGGACGTCTCCGGGCGCCGCGGACCTCGCAGTCGCGAGGAGATCATCGAAGGGTACGAGGCGCTCGACCGCGGGCGTCTCGACGCGCTCAAGGGCAAGTACGGTCTGTCGTACGCCGTGGTCACGCGGTCCAGGGCAGCCGCTCTCGGGCACACGGTCGTCTACGAGAATCCGCAGTTCGCCGTACTCGACCTGCGCTGACGCCCGCTCTACCGGGCGTAGACGTCCGGCTTGAACAGGTGCGGGTGGGCGCGCACGAAGTCGACGGTCCTGGCGAGCCCTTCGTCGAGCTTCACAGTCGGCGCCCAGCCGAACAGGCGCGTTGCCTTGCGGTTGTCGCACACGAGCTCGTGGACCTCGCTCGATGCCGGCCGCACTCGTTCCTCGTCGGTCACGACCGGCAGCTCCTTGCCGATCATCTTCAGGACCCTCTCGGAGAGCTCGGCGATCGAGATGCCCGTGCCGCTGCCGACGTTGACGACCTCGCCGATGGCCGCGTCGCACGTCGCGATGGCCATGAATGCGGCGACGGTGTCGCTCACGTAAGTCATGTCTCGCACCGGTCGAACGTTGCCGAGGCGGACCTCGCCAGCGGAGAGCGCCTGGCTGATGATCGACGGGAGAACGCCGCGCGCCGATTGCCTCGGCCCGTAGGTGTTGAAGGGCCGCAGCGTCGCGACCGGGACGCCGAACGCCCTCCAGTAGCTCTCGGCCATCTTGTCGCCCCCGATCTTCGACGCGGCGTACGGAGACTGCGCCTGGAGCGGGTGCTTCTCGTCGATCGGCGTGTACTGCGCCGTGCCGTAGACCTCCGACGTCGACGTGTGGACCACGCGTGGCGTCCCGTGGAAGCGCGCGGCCTCCAGGACGTTGAGCGTCCCCTCCACATTGGTGCGCGGGTAGCTGCCCGGCGCCACGTAGCTGTGCGGGATGGTGATGAGCGCAGCCAGGTGGAAGACCACGTCGTGCCCCTCCACCGCCCGCAGCACGAAGTGAGAGTCCTCGACGTTGCCGGGCACCACCTCCAGGCCATCCCTCTTCGGCCGGGGCAGGTGCTCCAGGTTTCCCCAGTCGCTACGACTCGAGTACCGGATCAGCGCCGTCACGCGCGCGCCGGCATCCACGAGCGCCTCGCACAAGTGGCTTCCGATGAAGCCCCCGGCACCGGTTACCAGCACCCTCTTGGCCGCCCAGCTCACGGAGGAGCACCAGCCTAATCCAAGTCCAGCAGCTGCACTTCTCCAGTGCCTCCAACGAGCTTCGGCACCGGCTTTCCCCGCTCCAGCGGCTCGAAGCGCCCCTGGAAGTGCTCTCGCCCCGGCCGCTTGTGGATCACGGCGTGCTCCGCGTA
>DATJYG010000839.1:0-7437 GCA_035499695.1 Polyangiaceae bacterium | reverse complement strand
GGTCGAGAGCGCCGCGAACGGCGGGTGGACCTTCAACCCCGCGCGCCCCGGCGGCGCGCCCGGCGTGACGCCGGCGCCGAGCGCGGGGGCCGCGAACCCGACGGTGCCCGGCGGCAAGCTCTGGACGATCGCGGGGCTGGGGGCGAACGCGCCGCCCGGGGCCATCAACACGAACCTCAACCCGAGCCAGATCGCGGCCGTGGTCGGCTCCGATCACCTGCGCAAGCTCCGCGAGGCCGACGGCGAGCGCCGCAAGAGCGAGCACCGCGGGTCGTGGGTCGCCTCGAACTTCGAGCGGTGGCGCAGCGCGATCGAGAACTACGTGTCGAGCGTGAAGCCCGGCAACCAGACGGCGCTCAACACGGCGGCGGTGCCCTTCGCCTCGTACCTCAACGGGATGCACAACCGCATCCACCCGATCTTCGCCGACTCGTTCCTCGAGTCGCTCGATGGGCTGCCGGCGAACCATCCGATGAACGACCAGCACCTGGTGACGCGCCTCGAGATCGTGCTCACGAAGGAAGGGCACCTCAAGCGCATGGGCATCGTGAAGACGAGCGGCATCACCGCGTTCGACATCGCGGCGCTCGACGCGGTCGATCGCGCGCAACCCTTCGGGCCCGCGCCCGGCGCCATCGTGTCGCCCGACGGCAACGTTTACCTCCACTGGGAGTTCCACCGGGACGAGGTCTACGCGTGCTCGACGATGGGGGCGCGGCCGTACATCCTGAACACCCCGGCGCCCAAGAACGAGGAACCGACTCAGCCGCCGTCCCTGCCGACGCAGCCGGGACCGGCGCGCGAGAAGGGCGCCCCGAGCAGCCCGAACGACGCGCGCGAGGGGCGGCTCGATCCGGCGCTTCCGGCGATCGCGCGCCGCTCGACGTGATGGGGTAGCCTGCTGCGCCTTGTCATGAGCACGGTGGACGCGACGGCCCGAGAACAGGACGAGCCCGCGCCGATCCGCTCGAACGTGCCGCCGTCGTCGCCGGTCGTGTCGGCGGCGTGGCTGCTGCGCGTGACGGCCGTCACGGCGGTCGTCTCGGGGGCGCTCGGCGTCATCGTCGCTCCGGGAGTGCGCGGCAACGCGGGGGAGAGGGTCGTCGAGAACGCGGAGAAGGCTGCCGCGGCGGCGTCGTACTTCCTCCTCGCGCTGCTCGTGGCGGTGACGCTGTGGGCGGCGGCGGAGCTGGTCCGAGCGCGCGGCGTCTGGGCGCCCGTGCGCATCGCGCTCATCGCGATCGCGGGCCTCGTCATCGCGTTCTCCGGGCTCGGGCTGCGCGACAGGCTTCCCGAGTTGCTCGCCGTCGCCGTCTCGGCGGCGACAGCGGCGGCCGCGCTCGCGGCGGCCACGTCGACGATTCGCACGCCGCACACGCGGGCCCTCTCCGGACTGCTGCTTGCGGCGGCGTTCGCGTCGATCGCACGCCTGGGCGCGTGGGAGCTCGCACGCTACGCGAGCGAGCGAGCGAGTCTCTCCGCTTACGGCGTGAGCCGCGGGCTCGCGACCGCGGGCGTCGTCTTCGAGGCCGCCGGCCAGCTCGTCGCAGTCACGTGGCTCGGCACGCGCACCAAGCTCGCCGGACAGGTCGGCGCGGTCGTCGCCGTGGTGCTGGCCGTCGTCGTCATCTACGGCGTGCGCGAGGGGCTGCACTCGGGGGCGGCGCTCTGGCAGTCGATCCTCCACACCGCGCTGGCCGATGCTGCCGGCGTTCCGCCGCCCTACGGGCTGCAGTCGTTCGCCATCTTCCTCGTGCCGTGCTCCCTGCTGCTGGCGCTCGTGGCGGCGGGCCAGCCCAACGAGGTGGTCGCCGTCGTCGCCGCGTTCTCCCTGGCGCTCGTCTCGCGGGGCGCGTTCGACGCGCCCCTGAGGGCCCTCTGCGGCGTGGCGGCCGCCGGGTGGGCGACTCTCGCGAGCGCCGACGAGCGCTCGATGTGGCGGACGCTGATCCAGGACCGGCAGCGTAAGCTCGCGGATTCCTGAGCCGTACCGGCGCGGCCGGCTTGCCAACGGGCCGGCCGCGCTCTACATGAAAGGCCCCCCGTGGCCAACTCGGAGCTGCTCGTCGTTTCGCGGCCGCGATCGCGCGTGCTGCCGTTGCTCCGGGACCTCGTCGTCCTCACGAAGCCGCGCATCACCGCGCTGGTGCTGCTGACGGGGGCGGCCGGGACGTGCCTCGCGCCCGGTCGCGTCGGCGCCGGCAAGCTGCTGCTCTCGCTGCTGGGCACGGCCCTCATCGTGGGGTCGGCCAACGCGCTCAACATGTGGTGGGAGCGCGACGTGGACGCGCTCATGACACGTACGCGGAGTCGCCCGCTTCCCGCGGGACGCATGTCGCCGGACCTGGCGCTGGCCTTCGGGCTCGCGCTGGCGTGCATCTCGGCGCCGATGCTCTTCCTCGTGAACATGGCGACGGGCCTGCTCGGCCTCGTGGCACTCGTCACCTACGTGGCGGCGTACACGCCGCTCAAGCGGCACACGCACCTGGCGCTGCTCGTGGGCGCCGTCCCCGGGGCCATCCCGCCGCTGCTCGGCTGGACCACGGTGACCGGATCGCTCGGCGCGGGCGGAATGCTGCTGTTCGCAGTCTTGTTCCTGTGGCAGGTGCCGCACTTCGCCGCCATCTCGATCTTCCGCGCGGACGACTACGCGCGCGCCGGCCTGCAGGTCGTGAGCGTCCAGCACGGCGAGCGCGTCGCGCGGCGCACGATCGCGGTGTGGACGGTGCTGCTCGTCGGCGCGTCGCTGTTCTTCGGGCCGCTCGGGCTCTCCGGGCGCGCGTACACGTGGATCGCCACGGTGCTCGGCGCCGGGTTCCTCGCGCTCGCGCTGCGCGGGGTCGTCATGTCCCCGCGGCGCAACGTGCGCAGCTGGGCCAAGGGCGTCTTCGCGTACTCCATCCCGTACCTGTCGGTGCTCCTGATCGCGCTCCTGCTCGATCGCGCCTGAGGTCCACCCATGAGCCGTACCGTGGTCACCGTCGGCGGACTGGCGATGGCGATCGCGGTGGCGCTCCTGGCGCGTTCGATGCGGCCGAAGCAGCAGCTGGCGCTCTACGGGCAGGTGCCGTCGTTCAAGCTGGTCGACCAGCGCGGCGCGCCCTACACGACGGCGTCGATGCTCGGGCATGCGACCATCGTGGACTTCGTCTTCACGCACTGCACCTCCTCGTGTCCGCGTCTCACGGCCCAGATGGCCGAGCTGCAGAAGCGATTCGCGAAGGACAGGAGCGACGCCCGGCTCGTCTCTTTCTCCGTCGACCCGGACAACGACACGCCGGCGGTCCTCTCGGACTACGCGGCGCGCTCCGGGGCGGATCCCGCGCGCTGGACCTTCGTCACCGGCCCTGCCGACGACGTGATCCGCGCCGTCGTGCAGGGATTCAAGGTGTCGGCGGCCAAGATCGCCCGCGGCGCGAGCGACAGCGAGGTCACGCACGGCGACTGGTTCGTACTGACGGACGCCGCGGGCCGCATCCGCGGCTACTACCCCACGGACGACGAGCGCGACATCGAGCACGTCATCGAGGACGCCGAGCGCCTCGCCACGGAGAAGCCGTGAGCCGCGTGGAGCTCGGCGACGCACTCGCGCTCGTGAACGCGATCCTCAACGGCACCGCGGCCGTCCTCCTGCTGGCGGGACGCGTGGCCATCGCGAAGCGCAAGCGCCACGTGCACCGGGGGCTGATGCTCACGGCCTTCGCGGTGTCTGCCCTGTTTCTCTGCAGCTATCTCACGCGCGTGGCCCTGACGGGCACGCACGCCGATCCGCACCACGGGTGGGTGCACGTGACCTACTTGATCGTACTCGTCACGCACATGACGCTGGCGATGCTCGTCGTGCCGCTCGTCGTGACGAGCCTGTACTTCGCCCTGCGCGACCGGTTCGCGCGTCATCGAACCATCGCCCGCTGGACGTTCCCGATCTGGCTCTATGTGTCGGTCACGGGCGTGCTCGTGTACGTCATGCTCTACCGAGTGCCGGTCGGCTGACGTCAGTCCCTCCAGTGTTCGTCCCCCTCGAAGGTCGCGACGACCTGACCCGTGTCGGGCCGCACGACCCGCCAGGCTCTGGACGACTCCACGACGAGGTGACCGCCCAGGAACGCGTGCCACTTCCAGCGACCCACGGGCAGCTTCCACACGACGCGCCCCCCCGGATCGACCGCGAGCAGCTCGCAGTCGCGGTCGTTGCCCGTCGGGCTCGTGACGGCGACGGCGACATAGCCGTTGGAGCACACCTGTCCCGTCCAGTCGTCGTTGGGCTCCGGGGTCCATTCGCCCAGGTCGAAGCGGACGGTCAGCGTCTGCGGATCCACACCCAGCAGGCGCCGGTAGTTCGTCCCGTGCTCCTTGCGCAGGAGCGCCACCAGCGTCGGTCCGCACATCACGAGCGACTGGATGTGCAGGCCCGCCATCAGCTCGACGGCCTTGCCATGCGGCGCCGCGAAGAGCTTGGCGCCGCTCTCGGTGGCGCAGAAGACCCGGTTTTGCCCGGCCACGGTCTGCACGTCGTACTCGGCATTCTCGACCGCCTCGAAGAGGGCCTCCTTCTTCGTCATGAAGTCGTGAACGAGGAGCCCATCGCGCTCGCGCCATCCCCAGCTGCGCACCTGCATCAGGCCGTGGCGCCCGGCGAGGTCGAAGCGCCGGGTGCGGGGCCCCACCGTGTCGAGCACCTTGCGCGTGCCCGGATCGACGAGCTCCACCTTCTCCGAGTACTCGAGCAGCAGCAGCCCCGACTCGTACGGGTGGAAGCGCTCCGGCATGTTCTCGCGCGTCTCTCTCCACAAAGGCTGCCCCGTGTCGCGGTCGAACGCCGAGATGGTCCCGTCCACCACGACCGTCCAGACCGGGCCGCGCGCGCCGGCCGGCGCGGGATCCACGACGCGCGCGCCACGACCCCGGACGCGATCGCTCTCGTGCTCGAGCAGGTCGGTCAGCTCCGCGCCCCATTTCTGTTGCCCGGTCATCAGGTCGAGCGCGCGGAAGGAGCGGCCGACCCCCACGTAGACGTTGCCGTTTCGCACGGTGATGGACTCGTGATCGAGCCCGCCCACCGCCTCTTCGCCGGTGAAGGTGTCCCACGCGACGCGCTTGCCGCACACGTCGTAGGCGCGAAGGCGCGGCTGCTCGTCGTCGGGGGCGTAGGCGCCGATGAGCGCGTAGCCCGCGCGCGGATCGAAGGTCATGTACAGGCTGTCGACCGGGGCCGTGAACGGGCCCGGGGGAGCCTTGGGCGCTGCGGGTGCGCGCTGGATCACCACGGGAGCGCGCGCCGGCGGTTGCGCTTGCGATGGCTCTCCCTTGCGGTTGCCGCAATACGGGCAGAATGGCGCCGCGGCCACGACGTCGGGGATCGGCGTGCCGCAGGACGTACAGAAGCTGGCTTGCATGCCCTGGGGATTCAATCACGTCCCCGGTATGCTCGGCTCACGAGGGAGCCCTGTTCGGATTCGGTCGGCCCACCCGGGAGAGTGTCGCCAGGCGCACCAGCTACGCCAGCTGGGCCGGGAAGGACCTGAGCGGACTCGATCTCTCGGGGCTCTCGTTCGGGTACTGCAACGTCCAGGGGGCGACCTTCACGGGGGCCAACCTGTCAGGCGCGCGCTTCCGGTATTGCCCCATGGAGCGATCCATCCTCGCCGGAGCGAACCTCTCGAGCGCGGTGTTCGAGTACTGCGAACTCCGGGGCGCGCAGGTCTCGGGGGCCACCGTGGAGGGGGCGAGCTTCCGCTACACCACTCTGGAGGGTACGGGCATCCAGGGCGTCACGCGTGGAGTCGCTACCTACTCGTACTGCCCCGGGATCGAGGGCGATGGAGGTATGGAGGGCGGCTTTGACGAGGAGCCGGCGCGCGGACCGATCCTCTGCACCGCGTGCGGCAGTCCCCACGAGGGGGGTCGCTTCTGTACGAAGTGCGGGCTGCCGCTGCCCGCGGCGTAGAGGCTCACTTGAGCTTCGTGCGCCCCGTACGGTCGGCGCGCCATGCGCGGTCGACGACGTTTCGGATCGCTTCGATGCCGGCCTTGATGCGCTCCTCGCTCGCGGCGTAGCTGAAGCGCATGTAGCCGGCCATTCCGAAGCCGGAGCCGGGGACGGCCGCCACGTGAGCACTGTCGAGCAGCCAGAAGGCGACGTCCTCGTCGGTCTGGAGGGTCTTCTTCTCCGTCTCGAGCCCGTAGAGCCCTCGCACGTCGGCGAAGCAGTAGAAGGCGCCCTCGGGCTTGCGGCACCGGAACCCCGGGATGGACTCGAGCCCCGCGACCATCGTGTCGCGCCGCTTCTGGAAGAGTTCGCGCGTCTTCGGGAAGTCGCTGAGATCGCCGCGGAGCGCCGCAACTGCCGCGTGCTGCGCGACCATCGCCGCGTGCGTGCTGCTCTGGCCCTGCACGACGTCCATCGCCTTCGTGAGCGCGGGCGGCGCGAGCGACCAGCCGATGCGCCAGCCGGTCATCGCGAAGGTCTTGCTCACGCCGTCGATGATGACGATGCGGTCGAGCATGTCGGGGGCGATCTTGGCGGCCGACACGAACTTGAAGCCGTCGTACACGAGCTCCGCGTAGATCTCGTCCACGACGAGCCAGCAGTCGTGCTTGCGCAGGACCTCGAGGAGCGCGCGTGTCTCGGCCTCGGTGTACGCCGCGCCGGTCGGGTTGGACGGCGTGCAGAGGACCACCGCCTTCGTGCGCGTCGTGAGCGCCTTCTCGAGTCGCTCGGGGGGCATCTTCCAGCCCTCTTCCTCGCGCGTGTCGACGATCACCGGCGTCGCGCCGAGGATGCGCACCTGCTCGGGGTACGTCACCCAGTACGGCTTGGGGATCACGACCTCGTCGCCCGGCTCGTAGAGCGCGAGCGCGAGGTTGAAGAGCGCGTGCTTCGCGCCGACCGAGACGGTCACCTGCGCGGGGGTGGGCAAGAACCCGCGAGAGCGCTCGGTCGCCTTGCAGATCGCCTGCTTGAGCGCCGGGATGCCCGTGACCGCCGTGTACTTCGACGCGCCCTGATCGATCGCCGCCTTGGCCGCCTCGCGGACGTAATCCGGCGGCTCGAAGTCGGGCTCGCCCACTCCGAACGGGAAGACGTGAACCCCCTTGGCGCGGAGCTCCGCGGCCCGCGCGCTCATCGCGAGCGTCGCGCTCGGCGCGACGACGTCGAGGCGTTGTGCAAGGCGGTTGGGCACGGCGGCGAGGCCGGTCCTAACAGACGGGCGCGCGCCCTGCAACGCGACGAGGACGGGCCTTTACCAGCCGAGAGCCTGCTCGAGCGCCAGGATCACTTTGCCGGCGACCGCGGCCTGAGTCGCTACCGTCGGATGCCCTTCGCAGCCTTGCGCCGCGGCGTCCTGATCCTGCGTTCCGAGCGGCAGGTAGGCGACCTTCGCGTCGTTCACCGTCGAGACCACCGTCCGGATGTACCCGTCCGCCGTCTGGTAC
>DATJYG010000838.1:0-4374 GCA_035499695.1 Polyangiaceae bacterium | reverse complement strand
AGCCCCCATGGCCAATCCCACCGCTACCCTCGATACGTCGCTCGGCCCCATCGAGGTCGAGCTCTTCGCCGACCAGATGCCGAAGACGGCGCAGAACTTCATCAAGCTCGCCAAGAGCGGCTTCTACGACGGCCTGCATTTCCACCGTGTGATCGACGGCTTCATGCTGCAGTTCGGCTGTCCCCACAGCCGCGACCCGAAGAGCCCCCGGGCTGGCACCGGCGACGGCCCGGACGGGACGATCCCGGACGAGCATCCGCCCACGGCGAAGCTCTCGAACGAGCCGGGCACCCTGTCGATGGCGAACACCGGACAGCCCAACAGCGGGAGCTGCCAGTTTTTCATCAACACCGTGCACAACAAGTATCTCGACTGGTTCACGCCCGGCCCCTCCAAGCACCCGGTCTTCGGGCGCGTCATCAAGGGGATGGAGGTCGTGCACAAGATCGAGAAGACCAAGACGGACGCGGACGACCGCCCCGTCTCGCCGGTGAAGATGAACAAGGTGACGGTGCACGGCGTCTAGAGCGCCGCGCACCGCCGATCAGCGGATGCACATCGGGTCCCTCACGCCTGGGGCGCAGGTCGTGAAGCCGTCGAGCGAACGGTCCGGTTGCCGGGGTTGCGGTGTACCTCGCGTCGGCGCGCGTCCTGAAGGAACACGGCTTCGCGCGGCGTCTAGGTCGGCGCGCAGACGCATGTTCTCGTCGCGCAGCGCCGCGATGTCTTCCTGAAGCCCGCGCTCCCTGGCCTCGCCGGCGCTGACGCGCACGCGAAGCTGGTCGATCATCTGGTCACGCGAGGCGGTCTCGGAGCGGGCGTCTGCGACCGCCGCTCTGGCCGAAGGAGCCGCCACCCCGGAGTACAGGGCCATGCCGAGTCCGGCGGCCAGGACCGCACCGAGGCATCCGGCGAGGGCCACCGTCCCTCGTGACCCTCGCGCATTCGCCTGCGCCTGGGCGATCTCGAGCGCGTGCTGGCGGTCTTTCTGCCTCTCCTCCGCCTGGACGCGCGCGAACGCCTCCGCACGCGCAGCCTCCGCCGCGGCGTCACGGATGGCCTGGACCTTCGCCGCCTCCTCCCGCGCTCGCCTCTCTATCTCTCTGCGGGCTGCTTCGCGGGCACGTTCCTCGGCCTCCGCTGCCTCCCTCGCTCGTGTCTCGGCCTCGTGCGCGGCGCGACGGGCGGCTTCTCGCGCGGCGGACTCGGCTCTCGCCTGCCCACGCACACGCTCCTCCTCCATGCGCTCCAGTTCCTGGAGCGAGAAGAGAACCGAGCTCGATTGCGTCATTCCCATTGGACACGGCCAGCCCGGGCGGATTTGGGCAGCTCGTCGGCAGCCTGCTAGACAGGCCGTGATGGCCGGGCCTCGCGTCGACAGATCGCTCGTGCAGCACGTGGCAAAGCTCTCTTCGCTCTCGATCAGCGATTCGGACGCCGACAAGCTGGCCGTGGAGCTCGCGAAGATCGTGCAGTACGTCGCGCAGCTCGAAGAGCTCGACGTGTCCGGCGTTCCTCCGACTGCGCATGTCCAGATCGATCGAATGCCTCTTCGACCCGACGAGCTGAAGCCCTGCCTTTCTCACGAGGAAGCCCTCGCGGGCGCGCCCCGGGTCGAGAACGAGGGCTTCGCCGTCACTTCCTTCGTGGAGGAAAAGTGATCGTCGGCGACCTCGTCTCCTCCGTGCAGCGTGGGGAGCGGACCGCAGAGGCGGTGTGCCAGCAGATGCTCGCCGGGATCGAGGCCGGCGACGGCAAGGTCCATGCGTTCCTCCACGTGGCAGGCGACAAGGCGCTCGAGCAAGCGCGCGCCGTCGACGAGAAGCGCAGGAGTGGACGAGCCCTCGGCTCTCTCGCGGGTGTTCCCATCGCGATCAAGGACGCGATCTGCACGCGCGGCATTCCCACCACGGCGGGTTCGAAGATCCTCTCGGGCTGGGTGCCGCCATACGACGCGGGCGTCGTCGAGAGACTCAAGGCAGCGGACGCCGTCCTCATCGGCAAGACGAACATGGACGAGTTCGCGATGGGTTCGTCCAACGAGAACAGCGCGTACGGGCCGGCGCGCAATCCGTGGGACACGACGCGCACGCCTGGTGGCTCCTCCGGCGGAAGTGCCGCTGCAGTCGCGGCGAGACTCGCTCCCTGCGCTCTCGGAAGCGACACGGGGGGCTCGATCCGGCAGCCCGCTGCGCTCACCGGCACCGTGGGCATCAAGCCGACCTACGGGCGCGTCTCGCGCTACGGGCTCATCGCGTTCGCATCGAGCCTCGATCAGGTGGGCCCCTTCGCCACCGACGTGCGCGGGGCCGCACGCGTCCTGTCGGTCATCGCAGGACACGACGCACGCGACGCGACGTCGCTCGACGCGCCCGTGCCGGACCTCGTGGCCGCGTGCGATCGCGACGTGAGGGGCCTTCGCATCGGCGTGCCCGACGAGTACTTCGCCGACGGTCTCGACCCCGAGGTGGGCGCGAGCGTCCGCGCAGCGATCGGCGAGCTGGAGAAGCGCGGGTGCATCGTGAAGCCGGTGAAGCTTCCGCACACGCGTTACGCGGTCGCCACGTACTACGTGCTCGCTACCGCCGAGGCTTCGAGCAACCTCGCGCGATTCGACGGGGTCCGTTACGGGCTACGCGTCGATCCGCGCCGAGACCTGCGTGCGATGTACGGCGCCACACGCGACGCCGGCTTCGGCCCCGAGGTGAAGCGGCGCATCCTTCTCGGAACCTTCGTGCTCTCGTCGGGCTACTACGACGCGTACTACCTGCGTGCCCAGAAGGTCCGCACCCTCGTGCGGCGCGACTTCGAGGCGGCGCTGCGCGAGGTGGACGTCCTCTGCTCGCCCGTGTCGCCGACGCCCGCGTTCCGCCTCGGCGAGCGCGTCGACGATCCGCTCGCGATGTATCTGAGCGACGTCTACACACTCCCGGCCAGCCTCGCGGGCGTCCCCGCGATGAGCGTTCCCTGCGCCCCGACGAAGAGCGGCCTGCCCGTGGGGCTGCAGATCGTCGCGCGGCCGCTGGACGAGGCCACGATGCTGACCGTCGCGGCCACCTGCGAAAACGTGCACCCGCCCGCTGCGCCCCCTTCGTGACGAAAACGTAACCTGCGGTCCCCGCGGACGACGCAGTGCGCCTCTAGCGTCCCGAGCCGATGGCACGCATTGTCCTCATCGAGGACGAGCCGGATCTGCGCGAAATCGTGCAGTACAACCTGTCCCAGGCAGGGCACCGCGTTCACGTGGCCGGCTCGGCCGACGCCGGGCTGCGCCTGGTACGCGAGACGATGCCCGACATCGTCCTGCTGGACCTCATGTTGCCGGACCGTCCCGGAACCACCGTGTGCACGGCCCTGAAACGCGAGCCTCACACGCAGGCCATCCCGGTCATCATGGTCACCGCCAAGGGTGACGAGGTGGACCGCATCGTGGGCCTCGAGCTCGGCGCCGACGACTACGTCGTCAAGCCGTTCAGCGTGCGAGAGCTCATCCTCCGCATCAACGCCGTGCTGCGCCGGAGCGAGGCCAAGGAGCCGTCCGTCGTCGAGCTGGGCGAGCTGCGCCTCGATCGCGACGCCCACCGCGTCGAGGTCGCGGGCAACGAGATCCCGATGACCCCTCTCGAGTTCAAGCTGCTGGCGACGCTCGCCCAGCGCAAGGAGCGCGTGCAGACGCGTTCCGCCCTGCTCGCGGACGTGTGGGAGCTCGATCCCGGCGTCACTTCGCGCACGGTCGACACGCACGTGAAGCGACTGCGCGACAAGCTCGGGAGCGCGGGACGCTTCATCCAGACGGTGCGCGGCATCGGCTACCGCTTCTCGGAGAAGTCGGGCGATCCCGAGGTCGAGAGCTAGCGCGGCGGCCACCTCGAAAAAAGAAGAGCCGGTCCCCGTGCTTCGACGCTGCGGGGACCGGCGGGCGAACGCGCCGTCGAGGGTCGCGACGGTCAGGAGGAAGGCTTGCCCAGGGGGAGGGTCTGGCTCGCCTGCGCGTTCACCTGGCGACGAGCATGTCTCGTATAACAGACGCTGTCAAGCCTTCGCCGAGAGGCCGCCCGGGTACGTCATCACGAGGTTCATCCAGCACTCCTCGTTCGCCGGGTTGACGTACGAGTGCGGCACGTCGGCGGTGAAGGCGATGGCGTCGCCCTTGGCGAGCTCGTGGCGCTGCCCGCCGATCTCGAGGACCAGTCTGCCCGACGTCACGACGAGGTTCTCGCGCGTGCCTCGCGGATGCGCCTCCGCGTCCTCGCGTGCGTGGCCCGCGAGCCAGAGCTCGTAGAACTCGAAGGCGCCGCCCGTGTCCTCGGGGTGGTAGAGCGCGCGCGACGAGAAGCGTCCGTCGGTGCCGGCGATCCGCTTGGCTCCCGCGCT
>DATJYG010000837.1:0-19046 GCA_035499695.1 Polyangiaceae bacterium | reverse complement strand
AATTCGGCCCGCCGCCCCGCGAAACGTCGCACAATCCGAGCATCCGCATGTCCGAACCGGGGGCCAGCACCGTCGCTCCGTTGCGGGTCGAGGCCCCCGCCGTGGGCAGCTCCATCGACAGCGAGCGCCAGCTGCCCGAGGTGGCTCGCCCCGTGCGCTGCGCCGTCCGCGGCGTCCGCAAGTCTTTCGGTGCGAACCCCATCCTGCGCGGCGTGGACGTGGACATCCCCGAGGGCGCCTTCGCGGTGCTCGTGGGCCCCAGCGGGTGCGGCAAGAGTACGCTGCTGCGCCTCGTCGCGGGGCTCGAGACGGCCGACGCCGGCACCATCGAGCTCGCCGGGCGCGACGTGACGGCGCTTCCGCCGCGCGATCGCGACGTGGCGATGGTCTTCCAGTCGTACGCGCTCTACCCGCACCTCACGGTGCGCGACAACCTCGCGTTCGGCCTGAAGCTGCGCAAGGTGCCGGCCGCCGAGATCGCGTCGCGCATCCGCGAGGCGAGCGCGATGCTGGGGCTCGACGGGCTGCTCGACCGGCTGCCCAAGCAGCTCTCGGGCGGGCAGCGCCAGCGTGTCGCCATGGGCCGCGCCATCGTGCGGCGGGCGAACATCTTCCTCTTCGACGAGCCGCTCTCGAACCTCGACGCGGCGCTGCGCGCCGAGGTGCGCGTCGAGATCCGTCGCCTGCACGACCGCCTCGGGGCCACGACGCTGTACGTGACGCACGACCAGGTCGAGGCGATGACGCTGGCCGACACGCTGTGGGTGATGAACGGCGGCGTGGTCGAGCAGAAGGGCACGCCGCTCGAGGTGTACGAGCGCCCGCGCACCAAGTTCGTCGCGACCTTCCTCGGCTCGCCGCAGATGAACCTTGTCGACGCGGCGATCGTGAAGGAGGGGGGCGCGTTCATGGTGGACGGCGGCGGGGTGCGCGCGCCGGTGGACGAGGAGCGCTTCGGCAACGCGCTCGAGGCGGGACGACGCGTCGTCGTCGGCGTGCGCCCGCACGACTTCAGCGTCGCACGCGGCGGCGCCGCGGCGTGCACCCTGAAGGTGGAGCTCGTGGAGGCCCTCGGCTTCGAGGCATTCGCCTATGGCTGGCTGCGGGCGAGCGGTCCGCGCGTCGTCGCGCGGCTCGAAGCGAGCGACGCCAAGCGCGTGCGCGCCGGCGACCAGCTCCCGCTCACGGTGGACCCCGCGCGGGTGCACCTCTTCGACCCCACCACTGGGCTCGCGCTCGACAGGATCTGACCCTTGCGGCGGCTGTTCGCGCTGCTCGTCCTGGCTGCGATCGTGTCGCTCGTGCCGGCGTGTGCCGAGCCGCCGAGCCTCGTGCTCTGGCACTCGTACCGGGGGGACGAGGAGCGAGCACTCGTGGAGCTCGCGAAGCGCTACGAGCGCGAGCACGGTATCCACGTCGAGCTGCTCGGGCTGCCCTTCGACGCGTACTCGGCGAAGCTGCAAGCCGCGGTGCCGCGCGCGCACGGGCCCGACGTGTTCATCGACGCGCACGAGCGCCTCGGCATCTATCGTCGCGAGGGTGTCGTGGCGCCCGTGGGCGACGCGATGCCGCCCGAGGACGTCGCCTCCTACGAGCCGACCGCGCTCGACGCCGTGACGCTCGACGGCGAGCGTTGGGGCGTCCCGCTCTCGACCAAGAGCCTCGCTCTCTACGTGAACGACGGCGTGCCCGCGGGCGCGCCCGACGTCTACCCGCTCGCGTACGAGGCGGAGAACCCGTACCACCACGCCGCCGTGCTCTCGGCCTTCGGCGGCGCGCTCCTCGCACCCGACGGGTCCTACGGGTTCGACGACGACGCATCGCTGCGATCGGTGCTCTACGTGCGCGACCTCATCGCGAAGCACGAGATCCCGGGCGACGCGAACGGGGCGCTCGTGAAGCAGCTCTTCGCGAGCGGCCGCGCACGCACGTCCATCGACGGCCCGTGGCTCGCCGCGGACCTTCCGCCGTCGCTGCACTACCACGTGGAGCCGCTGCCGGTCGTCCAGGAGACCGGGCGCCGCATGCGCCCGCTGCTCACCGTCGAGGCGGTGATGCTCTCGCCGAGCGGCGCCCGCAGATCCGAGGCGCGAGCCTTCGCGCGGTGGCTCGGGGGCGCCGACGCGGCGCTGGTCCGCGCGACCGAGGCCCATCAGGTCGTCGCCAGCGAGCCCGCGTGGCACGACCCGCGCGTCGCCGGGGACCCGCTGCTCGCCGCGTTCCACGAGCAGGCACGCGCGGCCGACCCGATGCCCACGTCGACTCGCATGCGCGCCGTGTGGGTCCCCGTGCAGGAAGCGATGCGCCGCGTCTTCCGCGGCGAGGACGCGCGCCTCGCTCTGGACGACGGCAAGCGGCGCTTCGAGGACGCCCTGAAGCCCCCGCCGCCTCCGCCGTCACCGGCGCCGCTCGCGCTCGCGCTCGGGGCGCTCGCGCTCGTCGGTGCGCTCTTCGCGGTGCGGCGCGCGCGTGCTCCCGCGTTCCGGCAGGAGCTCCGCGAGTCGCGCACGGCGTATCGCTACGTGGCCCACGCGGCGGTCGTCGTCGTCGTGCTCGTCGTGCTCCCGCTCGCCGCCGGGGCGCTCACGTCGCTCTTCGCCGGCACGCGCGCCGACCCGCGCTACGTCGGGCTCGGCAACTACCTCGCGATCCTCACGGCGCGCGGCGGCTCGCTGCTCGGCCACGGCTCCTTCTACGTCACGCTGCTCGTCACGGTGCTCTGGACCGTGTGCAACGTGACGCTCCACGTCGGCATCGGCGTGGCGCTCGGTGTCGTGCTCTCGCGCCCCGCGATGCGGCTCAAGAGCTTGTACCGCGTATTGCTCGTGCTCCCGTGGGCGGTGCCGAGCTACGTCACGGCGCTCGCGTGGAAGGGGATGTTCCACCGGCAGTTCGGCGCCATCAACGCCATCCTCTCGTGGCTCGGCGTCCAGCCGGTGAGCTGGTTCTCGCACTTCTCCACGGCGCTCGCGGCGAACGTCGCGACGAACACCTGGCTCGGCTTCCCCTTCATGATGGTCGTCACGCTCGGCGCCCTGACCAGCATCCCGCGCGAGGTGCTCGAGGCGGCCGAGGTCGACGGCGCGACGCGCTGGCAGCGCTTCCGCGGCGTCACCGTCCCGCTGCTCAAGCCGACGATGCTCCCGGCGGTCGTTCTCGGCAGCGTGTGGACCTTCAACATGTTCAACGTCGTCTTCCTCGTCTCGGGCGGCGAGCCGGACGGGACGACCGACATCCTCGTGAGCGACGCCTACCGCTGGGCCTTCACGCGCGACGCGCAGTACGGCTACGCGGCGGCGTACGCGGTCCTCATCTTCCTCATTCTCGCGGCGGGCTCGCGCCTGCTCTCGCGCGTGGGCGCCTCCCCGGCGAGGGACGGAAGCGAGGCGACGACGTGAAGCGCCTCGAGTCCGTCCTCGCGCACCTCGCCGTCGTCGCCGGCGTCGTCTTCGCCGTCTACCCGCTGCTGTGGGTCGTCTCGGTCGCTCTTTCGCCGGGTGCCATGAGCAGCCACCCGCGCGCGCTTCCCTGGCCCGAGAGCCCCTCCTTCGACGCCTTCGCCGACGTGCTGGGGCTGCGCGACGGCCACTCCGCCGTCTTCGCGCGCCAGGTGGTCAACTCGCTGGTCGTCTCGCTCGCGACCGCCGCCGTCGCCGTGGCCGTCGCGACGCCCGCGGCGTACGCCCTCGCGCGCTTCCGCTTCGTCGGCAAGACGTGGGGCACGCGAACGCTCCTCGCGACGCAGATGTTCCCCGCGGTCGCCAGCGCGGTGCCGCTCTACCTGCTGCTCGAGGCGCTGCACCTGCTCGACTCGCGCGCGGGACTCGTCCTCGTCTACGCGTCGACGGCCGTGCCGTTCGCCATCTTCCAGATGCGAGGCGCGTTCGACGCCATCCCGGTCGATCTCGAGGAGGCCGCGATGGTCGACGGCGCCACGCGAGCAGGCGCATTCTGGCGCGTCGCGCTCCCGGCGGTGCGTCCCGCCATCGCGGTCACCGCGCTCTTCGCCTTCATGAGCGCGTGGAACGAGTTCATCCTCGCGGCCACGCTCCTCTCGCGCGAGGCGGCCTTCACGCTGCCCGTCGTGCTCCAGCGCTACGTGGGGGAGCACGACACGGCGTGGGGGCCCTTCGCCGCCGGGGCGATCCTCGTGAGCGTGCCGGTGATGGCGCTGTTCTACGTCGCGCAGCGCCAGCTCGTCGCGGGGCTCACCGCCGGCGGCGTCAAGGGCTGACCGGCGTCACCGCTGCGGCGTGCGCTGCTGATCGCCGGCTCCCGGAGGCATGCGGGCGATCCACTCGTCGACCTGCTTCTCGGCCTCGTCGCGCCGGATGCCGTAGCGCTCCTGGATCTTGCCGACGAGCGCGTCCTTGCGCGCGCTGATCGCCATCAGATCGTCGTCCGTCAGCTTCGCCCACTTCGCCTTCACCTGCGCGCCGATCTGCTTCCACTGGCCTGCGATCCGGTCCCAGTTCATGTCGCTATCTCCTTGGTGGTTGCTGCGGGGCTCGGGCGGGCAGCAATCCCCGTGCGTGGGCGTGGCACGGCGCGGGTCCGCGAGGTTGGAGGCAGGCTGCTCCGAGACTCTGTGCCCCGATCGTGGCGACATGGGTGCGGGCCCATGCGCGTGATCGCTCCGATCGTGAGGTGATCGCTCCGATCAGGGTCGGCAGAGCTGCCTCAGCGCAAAACCCCGGCGAATAGAGGGCTTCACACCCTCGCGCCCGCTGGCCCACCCCTTGTACAGCCTGGTGTCGAGGAGGTGGTGATGAGGAGTTTCGTCGCGCTCGTGGGGAGCGGTGCATTCGGAGCAATCGTGTCGGCATCGGGGGTCGCGGCAGCCGACCCGCCGCCGCCGGCGGCGGCCCACCCGCGACTCTTCATGAGCGCCGCGCAACTCGCCGCGTACCAGGCCAACGCCGGCAAGCAGGGGACGGCGGCGGCCGGCTTGGTGGCGCAGTGCCAGGACATCATCGACGACCCGAGCAGCTACTCGAGCCGCGGCGGCAGCGACGGCAACTACTGGCCCCAGTCTGCGGTCGCATGCGCCTTCGCCTACGTGGCCACGAAGGACTCCAAGTACCTCACGCAGGCGCTCACCTACTGGAAGGCCTCGCTGAACGACGACCAGACCATCGGCGACGGCGCGGGTTGCGTGCAGGGCGTGTCCACCGATTGGCAGTCCTGGGCGAAGGGCGGCCAGAGCGGATCGGCGCCACCGGTCCTGCTCACGATCACGCACGACACGGGGTACCCCATCCGCTGGTACGGACCCGACATCGCGCTCGTGTACGACTGGCTCTACGGCGCGCCGAACGTCGACGCCGCCCTGCAGGCGCAGACGACCACCTGCCTCACGAACTGGATCGACTGGTACAGCGGGTACGGCTACCACCACGACGAAGCCGGCGCGAACTACAACGCCGGCTACGTCGTGGCCAAGGCGCTCGCGGCGATCGCCATCGGCAACGACGGCGGCGCCGACGGTCACCTGTGGACGCAGGTGATCGATCAGGACTTCGGCAAGCTGCTCATGGGCACGGGCCTCTCGGGCATGACCGGCAACATCGGCACCCCCGCCGGCGTGATGGTCGGGGGCGACTGGGGCGAGGGATGGCAGTACGGGGCGCTCAGCGTCCTCGAATACGCCGCGTCCGCCCGCGCGCTCGAGGACTACGGCGCGAGCCTGCCGCCCATGGAGACGTGGGCGAGCAGCCTCGTGCTTCGCAACCTGTACGCGACGACGCCGAGCGGCGCGTCTGCGTTCTGCGGCAATGGCGACTGCGACATCACGACGCCGAACAAGGCGCTCGAGCCGAACGAGCTCGACGCGGTGCTCGTCGGACCCTCGAGCGACCAGGCGGCCGGGTGGGCGCTCGCCGCGAAGCAGAGCGAAGCGCTCCACCCCGGGAGCTTCGTGTACAACGCGCTCGGCGAGGCTCGCGCGGTCACGCCGCAGGGCTACGCGAGTCAGTCCCCCGCGCCCTCGCTCTTCTACGTGGCGCGCGGCACGCGCCAGCTCTACGCGCGCAGCGGCTGGGACGCGGGCGCGACCTGGGGCGTCTTCATGAGCGAGCCTCAGCTCAACAGCGACCACCAGCACTTCGACGCGTCGAACTTCGTCCTGAGCCACGGGGCGGACGACCTCGTGGTCGACCCCACGCCATATGGCCAGGAGTCGTCGTGGGAGTCGAACGCCGTCACCGCCGACTCGTCGGTCGTCACCGGCGACTGGGCGCCGAGCCAGACCGTCTGGAGTCTGGCCGACCTTCCGTGGGCGCGCGGCACCGCCGACGCGACGTACGGCGCGCGCAGCGACTTCGCGCACGCGTTCGACTTCAACGGCACCGCGAGCGACATCACGTACGCGCACCGCGAGTGGACGATGCTGCCCGAGGGCGAGGTCGTGACCATCGACCGCGTGCACACGAGCGACTCGAGCCGAAACATGTACGTCCAGTTCCACACGAACACGGGCGGCGGCGGGCTCACGCTCGCCAACGGCGTCGCGACGGGCACGGTCGGCGGCTCCAAGGTGGCCATCCACGCCGTGCTCCTCTCGGGCGGCACGCCGGGCGTGAAGCAGCCGACCGACTGCTCGAGCAACTCGAGCGACGCGTGCTGCTCCCTGAGCTGCAACTACCCCTGCGGCACCTGCAGCGTGGGGCGCTTCGCCGTCGACGAGTACCAGGTGACCGTCCCCGGTCCCTGGGCCGTCGCGGTGCACGTGATCGACGCTCTCGGCAGCAGCGACTCGCCCGCGACCGTGGCCTCGCTGAGCGACGCGACGGTGGACCCGTCCGGCGCGAACACGGGCGTCATCGGCGCGAGCATCGCGCGCGGCGGCAAGCAGAGTTACGTGGTCGCTTCGAGCGGCACGGACGGCGCGCTCACGAGCGGCACGCTGACTTACGGCACTCCGGGCGCCACGTCCGCGCGTCACGTCGTCTACGACGCGGCCGAGGCGAGCGACGGCTCGTCGAGCGTGACGGCGGCCGCGCAGTCCGGTCGATGCGTCGTGACCATCACCGCCGGCTCGGGGAAGGGGCTGACCGGCCACCCGCTCATGTTCGACGTCGGCACCGCCTCGGGCGGCTGCGTCGTCACCGACGCCACGAGCGCCTCCCCCGGCAACCCCGGCGGCGGCTCGGGCAGCGGCAGCGGCGGATCCGGTGGCTCGGGCAGCAGCGGATCGAGCGGCGGCGCCTCCGGCGGCTCCTCTTCCGGCTCGGTCGACGGCGGCCTGCCTTCGAGCAGTGGCGGCGGAGCGGTTGACGGGAGCGGCGATACTTGGAATCTCGGCTCGGGCTCGAGCGGCTGCGGCTGTGTCCTCGCCGGCGAGCGCGGCACGACCGGATCGCTGCTCGCTCTCGCCCTGCTCCCGATCGCCGGCGCGGTCGTGCGCCGGCGTCGTCGCTGAACGCTACTGCGAGCCGCTGCCCCCGCACTTGCCGGGGGTGCCGCCGCCGCCGCAGGTCTGCGGCGCGGTGCACATCCCGCACTGAAGCAGCCCACCGCACCCATCGCCGGCAGGCCCGCACTGGATGCCGAGCTTCTGGCACGTCGTCGGCACGCACGAGCCGGCCTCGGGGTGACCGCACTTCCCCGGCCCGCCGCCGCCGCACGTCTGCGGCGGCGTGCACGTGCCGCACATGATCTCGTTGCCGCACCCGTCCCCCGCAGGACCGCAGTCGATGTTCTGCTGCGGGCAGGTGAGCGGCGTGCAGGTGGGGACCGGCGGCGTCAGGCACTGCCCGAGGTCCCAGATCATGTACTCGAGCGCCTTCTCCTGCGCGTTGAGCCCCGTCGCGTCGCACTCGCTCGGGAAGGTGCCGGCGCTCGTGAGGTCCGCGACGTGGAAGTCGCTGTAGATGACGCGTCCGCACGTCGACTGCGCCTGCCACGGCGTGTCGAACGTGTAGTGCAGCGGGAAGGTGCCGTTCTGCGTCGCGTTCACGTACGTGAGCGACGGCGCCACGGGGTTGATGAAGTCCTGGCGCGGGCTGGTGATCCCGAAGGTGGGCGGCGTTCCCGTCGCGGCGCCCACGAGCTCCATCCACTGCCCGAACGTCGCCCCGCGCGGGAACGTCGTGTTGATCTTCCCGACGTCGGACCCGTACTGGGCGTCGGGGTCCCACGTCGCCGTCGTGCTGAAGGGCACGTTCGTGTAGAGCCACGTGTAGCTGTAGTGGGTGGCGAACATGCGCCCGCCGGCGCTCGTGTACGAGACCACGTTCGCGAGGTCCGCGGCGGGCTTGTCCACCGGGCCGCCCCAGCACGGGAAGAGGACCTGGTCGTACTTCTCGAGGGTCGCGAGGCTGCTCGTCAGCGTGGTCTCCTGCGTCGCCCCGTTGGAGGCATTCGCGCCGTTGCCGACGTAGAGGTGGATGCGCTGTCCCGCCGTCGCCGCCGGATCGGTGAACTCGGCGGCGTCGACGCCCATCTTGAGGAGCACGCACTCCATCGCATCGACGTCGCCGGTCGAGAGTGCGGTGAGCGGGATGTCCGCCTGTCCGCCGACGCCGTCGGTGCGGTTGCGCGGCATGTGGATCGTTCCTGCCGCGGCGCCGCCGCCCATGTTGTCGACGACCGGCGCGCTCGTGCACGCGGTCGGGCTGTTGAAGGTCGTCTGCCGTCGCCACTTGCCGAGCTGGATGACGATCGGGATGTTCGTACCCACGGGCACGTTCTTCAGCGTGAACGTCCCGTCGACCGCGGTCGTCGTCGACACGAGCGGGTTGCCCGTGACGGGCGGGCAGTTGCAGGAAGCTCCCGCGGTGAAGGGCTGGATGGGCGCGTTCGGGACGTACACGAGCACTCCCGGGACCGGGTCGGGCGTGCCGTAGGTCGGCAGCGTGCCCGCGACCACCTTGCCGGTGACCGTCGTGGACGTTCCGCCGTCGCACGCGACCTGTTGCTTGCAGAGCCCCGTGCAGCTCATGCCGGTGCCGCAGACGCCCGGTGACTGACCGCCGCAGATCTCGCCCATGCCGCACGTGCCGCACTGGAGCAGCCCGCCGCACCCGTCACCTGCAGGGCCGCAGTTGAAGCCGAGCTTCGGGCACGTCGTGGGCGTGCACACGACGCCGCCGTCGGGACCGATGAACGGGCCGCCGTCGCCACCACCCTCGCCGCACTTGCTGTAGCCGCCGCCGCCGCAGAACTCGGGCTTCGTGCACGAGCCGCACATGATGACGTTGCCGCAGCCGTCGTTGTTCGGGCCGCAGCTGTAGCCGAGCTGCGCGCACGTCTTCGGCTTGCACCCGCCCCCGCCGCCGTCGTCACCCCCCGTCAGCCCGCCGCCGGAGCTGCTGCCGCTGCCGCCGGACGACGAGCTGCTCGTGGCGTCGGCGGATCCGTCGTCGCCCCCGCCGTTGAAGACGCTCGTGTTGTTCGAGCCTCCACAGGACACGGCAACGACTGCGGCGCCCGAAACGAGCGCGAAGATGCAGGCCCACCGGCCTGCCGTGCGGACGAACATGGAAGCCTCCTCCGACGAGGCTGCATTATGGTGGTCTCACTGGATTCGAGCAAGGGCGCACCCGGGGCGGTTCCGACCCGCATTTCGGTGTCGAAGAAGCGTACAATCACAACGGCATGCGCTCTCGCCTAGCGCGCCGCCTACTCGAGAGGCGCGATCGCCCCGCCTTCGGCGGGATCTCAGGCCCGCTCGCCGTGGCCGCCATCCTGCTGGTTGCCGCACCGAGTCGGGCCGCGACGCCCGCGCCCGCCCGCGGTGCCTCCCCAGCGTCTCCGGTCCCCGAGGGCATCAAACCGGCGGCCGAGCGCTCCATCACCGGCGGTCCCTCGCAACGTCCCGTCGGCAGCGGACGCGCGGTCACGCGCGACGAAAGCGGCGCCGGCGAGCCGGCCATCCGCGGACCGAAGATCCCAGAGGCGCTGCGCAAGGCGCTGCAATCGAAGCTCGATGCCCGAATCGCCGCCGACGTCGCGCGGTCGCGCGAGCTGCGCACCGAGGCGATCGACCTCCTGAACAAGTTCGTCGCCGAGACGCCGCGTGAGGCTCGGGAGATGCCCGAGGCCCTGGTGCGCCTCGCCGAGCTGCAGTGGGAAAACGAGCGCGAGTCGTTCGTCCTGCGCTTCGAGGCGTGGGACAAGCGCCCCGTCGACCAGCGCGGCCCGGCGCCGGAGCTCGACTACCGCGTCGCGCGCGACATGCTCGGGCGCGTCATCAAGGACTACCCCTGGTTCCCCGACATGGACCTCGCGCTCTACGTCGACGGCTTCCTCGCCTTCGAGCAGGGCAAGGAGGACGAGGCGCGCGATCGCTTCGAGCGCATCCTGCGCGAGTACCCGCAGTCGCGCTTCACGCCCGACGCGCACATGGCGAAGGCCGAGGCCATCTTCAACGGGCACTACGACTACAACGCGGCGCTCGCCGAGTACGAGAAGGTGCTCGCCTTCAAGGGCAAGATCGATCCCGCGCTCTACGGCCTCGCCCTCTTCAAGAGCGCGTGGTGCTACTGGCGCCTCGGGAACAACGACGAGGCGGCGAAGCGGTTCGTCGGCGTCTTCGAGGCGACCGACACCGAGGGTGGGGGGAAGAAGGGCGTCAACGCCGCGCAGCGCAAGCAGCTCGACGAGCTCCAGGAGGAGGCGCTCAAGTACGTCGTCGAGGTCTTCACCGAGAACGAGCAGAACACGGCGAGCGACCTCTACTCGTTCCTGACGAAGATTGGCGGCGAGCGCTTCAGCGGCAAGATCGTGCGGCGCCTCGCCGAGCAGTACTACGACCAGGCGCACTACGAGCGCGGCATCGAGGCCTACGAGCTGCTCCTGAAGCTCGAGCCCACGAGCCGCGACGCGGGGCAATGGATCCTCCAGATCGCCGCCGGATACGACCAGATCGAGGACTGGAACCGGACGAAGGCGACCTTCGAACGCGCCATCAAGGACTACACGGCGGGCAGCCCGTGGTCGCGCGCTCAGGGAGACCAGGCGAACGTCGCGGCGACGACGGCGGCCATCGCGAAGCAACTGCGGCAGGACGGCGTCGATCTGCACGCCAAGGCGCAGAAGGACCGGGTGAGCCGCGCCGAGTTCGAGGGCGCCGCCGCGCTCTACGACACGTACCTCTCGAAGTTCTCGGGCGAGCCGAAGGCGTACGAGATCCAGTTCTACGTCGGCGAGATCGACTTCTTCCGGCTCGACCGCAACCTCGACGCGGCGACGCACTACATGGCCGCGGCGCAGGGCATCCCGCCCGGCGAGACGAGCGGACCGCTCGCCGACATGCGGCACGACGCGCTCTACAACGCGCTCGTCGCGCTCTCGCGCGAGATGGACGTCAAGAAGAACCCGAAGCAGCAGGGCGAGACCGAGGCGGACAAGAAGTACGCGGAGGCGCTCGACCTCTACGCGCGCTTCTACCCGAACGATCCGCAGCTGCCCGCGATGTTCTACCGGCAGGGTCAGTACTACTTCCAGAACGGCAACTACGACTCGGCCGTGAAGATCTGGGGAATGCTGCTCGAGAAGTTCCCGAACAGCAAAGAGGCGGCCGACGCCGGCGACAGCATCCTCGAGTCGTTCAACCGCGCGAAGAACTACGAGAACATCGAGACCTGGGCGCGGCGGCTCAAGGCGCTGCCGAGCTTCGGCGCGCAGAAGCAGCAGGAGCGCCTCGATGCGCTCATCGTGCAGGCCGTGTTCAAGCAGGGCGAGCAGAAGGCGGCGGCGGGCGACCACCCGGCCGCGGCGGCGGCGTACCTGCGCGCGGCCAAGGAGTTCCCGAAAGACGCGCGCGCTGCGCAGGCCTGCGTCAACGCCGAGCAGGAGGCGAAGCTCTCGGGCGACGCCAAGACGCTGCAGGAGGCGGCGCAGCTCGCGATGGGCCCGAGCTACCGCGACAGGCCCGAGTCGCCGCAGGGCGCGTGGATCGCGACGACCACGCTGCAGGCGATGGGGCTCTTCGCCGAGGCCGCCGACCTCGCCGAGCAGATGCAGACGCTCGGGGACCGCGAGCACCCGAACTACGCCAAGTTCGAGCACGAGAAGGATGCCTCGTACAACGCCGTGGTCCTGCGCGCCGCGACGGGAGAGAACGACCGCGCCGTCCTCGACGGCAACAAGTTCCTCGCCACCTACGGCACCTCGGCCGAGGCCGACGAGGTCGTGTTCCAGATGGGCCGCGCGCAGCAGAACGCGGGGCGGCCGAAGGACGCGGCGGACCTCTACAAGCGGTACATCACGCGCGCGAAGAACCTCGACCACCGCGCGCAGGGGCTCGTGCTGCTCGCGCAGGCGCAGATCAAGAACGGCGACACCAAGGGCGCCGAGACGTCGCTCGCCGAGGCGGTGACGCTGGGCAAGCGCAACGGGCGGCAGCTCTCGGCCGAAGGCAAGTACGCCGCGGCGCACGCGCGGTACATGGAGGGCGAGCGCGTGCTCGCCAAGTTCGAGCAGATCCAGATCGCCGGCGACGTGAAGCAGCTCAAGGCGCGCCTGAAGCAGAAGACCGAGCTCCTGAAGGACGCCGCCAAGATCTTCCTCGACTGCGTGTCGATGGGCGTCGCCGAGTGGACGACGGCCGCGCTCTACCAGATCGGCCACATGTACGAGGCCTTCGGCAAGTCGCTGCGCGACTCGCCGCCGCCGCCCGAAGTGAAGACGGACGACCAGAAGGCCGACTACCAGTCGCAGATCGAGGAGTTCGCCGTGCCCATGGAGGAGCGCAGCCTCGACGCGTACGAGAACGGCTGGAAGAAGGCGCTCGACCTCGGCATCTACAACCAATGGACGGCGAAGATGCGCGACGCGCTCGGGCGCTTGAACAGCGAGCTCTATGCGCCCTTCAAGGAGACGGGGTTCGAGGTGCGCTCGCAGGGGCCCCTGCCGATGCCCGCGCTGATCGATGCTCCGAACCGCGCGGTGGCAGCGGCCCCGCCAGCGACCCCTCCGGTGAAGAAATGAACAGGAAGACGGGAAGGCGGGAAGTTTGGTTTGTGGGAAGCACAAAACCTTCCCGTCTTCCCGTCTTCCTGTTTGTTTTCCTCGTCGGATGCGGCCATCACCAGACGGCGGCGGAACGAGCGCAGACGGCCGTCGCGCTTCCGCCGGCGAACCCGGTGGCCGTCGGCAAGATGGTGCAAGGGGTGCAGGCCGCCAAGGACGGGCAGCGCGAGCGCGCGGCGTCGCTCCTGCGCGAGGCGATCGGGATCGACGCGAACCTGTGGGAGGCGCGCTACGACCTGGGCGTGGTGCTGGCGAACGCCGGCGATCTCGCCGGCGCCGAGGAGCAGCTCGCGCTGGCGGCGAAGCTCGCGCCCGACTCGCAGGAGATCGCGACGGCCCTCGCCGAGACACGCCGGCGTCGGAGCGAGCACAAGCTCGCCGCCGAGGGACTCGCCGACTTCGTGCAGGATCACCCCAACGCAGTGGACGCCCGCACGCTCTACGTCGCCGCGCTGCGCGAGAGCGGACAGATCGACAAGGCGATCAGCGAGGCGCGCGAGGTGCTCGTCCGCAAGCCGTCCGACGCGACGGCGCTCGCCGAGCTCGCGCTCGCGCATCTCGCGAGGGGAGAGAAGGAAGCCGCGGCCTTGCTGAGCAAGCAGGCGATCGACTCGAATCCCAGCAGCGCCGTCGCCCACCGCGCGACGGGGCTGCTCGATCTCTCCAACGGCGACGACGCCGAGGCGTTCGCCGAGTTCCGCAAGGCCGCGCAGGCGGACCCGCACGACACGACGTCGCGCCTCAACATGGGCGTCGTGCTCCTCAAGGCGGGCGCGTACCCGAAGGCCGAGGAGCAGTATCGCGAGATCCTCAAGGTCTCGCCGGACGACGTCGAGGCGCAGGTGGGCCTCGCGGCGGCCCTGCGCGGAGAAGCGGACGCGCAGCACCCGCAGAAGCTCGAGGAGGCCCGGTCGCTGCTCGAGAAGGTGCTCGCCCAGGACCCGCACGACACGGCCGCCGAGTTCAATCTCGGCGTGCTGTACGCCGATTTCCTCAAGCGACCCGGCGACGCCGCGCCGCTGTTCAAGCGGTTCCTCTCCGACGCGCCGGGCGACAGCCCGCTGCGCCCCGACGCCGAGCGATACGTGTCGGCGGCGTCGGCGAACACACCGCCTGCTACATCGGCGGCCCCATCTCCTCCCGCCGCTCCCGCGCAAGGGCCGGCCCAGGTACACTGAGTCCGATGGGCAAGCGCCTGCTGATGCTCGCCATCGTCCTCGCGGCGCCGGCGATGCTGGGACTCGTGGGCCAGGTCGCCCTCGGGCAGACGCGACGCACGCCGCCGAAGCCCCACGCGGCCGGCCGCGCGAGCGCCGCGAAGGGCGACGGCGGAACGGACATACCGACGGCCGGAACCCTCGCGCCCACCTCCACCGGCACGGCGCCGTCCGTCGCGCCCACGGCGACGTGGGACGCGGGCGCCGTCGTCGAGTCGAGGACGGTGGGAGATGGGGGCACGCACGTCTTCAAGTTCAGTGAGCTGGACATCGAAGGACGCTTGAAGAGCCCGCAGCTCGTCTACTTCTTGCGGCGCGTGCGCGCCGAGTTCTCCGCCGGCGAGCTCGGTCACCGGAGCTTCATGCGCGAGATGAGCGAGACGCGGAAGGAAGGGAGCTTCCAGTGACCGCAGGAGCAGCAGCAATCGCACCGGGCGGCGCACCGCTCGCGAGCCCGAGCACCCCCGTCCTGCGCGTGGCCGCCGCGTGGGGCACCACCATCGTCGGCGTGAAGCTGCTGGCGCGCGGGCAGTCCTGCCTGCTCGGCAACGGCCCGGACGCCCTCGCCCCGATGCCCGAGGAGCTGCAGGCCCCCGAGGTGCCGCTCCGCGCGGTCTCCGGAGGCTGGGAGCTCGATTCACGCGGCGCCGTGAGCGGCGTGCTCGTTCTGCGCGGGCGCGAGGAGAATCTGCTCTCGGTGTCGAAGTCCGGCGCGCCCGTGCCGGTGCTCCCCGGGGACTACGGTCTCGTCCAGTACGGGCTGTTCTCCATCTTCTTCCAGTACACGACGGCCGCGCCGGAGCTGAAGACGCCGTTCCAGCTCGAGCCGCTCACCGCGCTGTCGCTCTTCTCGAGCTTCGTCTTCCACGTGGGGCTCATCAGCCTCTTCATCATCGTGCCGCCCGGCAAGCCGTTCATCCCGCCGCCGCCGGAGCTCGATCCGGACCTCGCGGCCCGCTTCAATCTCTCGCGACCCCTGGACGACATGGTCCAGGCGGCGACCGACAAGGACAAGAACGCGGGCGGCGGCACGGGCATCAAGGATCCCGGCGCCAAGGACCCGAAGAAGATGGGCGGCGGGCGCAAGATCGTCGGTGCCGAGGGCAAGGCCGGCATGAACAGCAAGGACGATCACACCGAGCTGCCCGGTGAGATCCATCCGACCACGAACTACGGCGGCTTGAGCGAAGCGCTCGCCGACACGGGCACCGACATCAAGAAGACCCTCGCGCAGATCCAGACGGTCACCGAGGCGCTCGGCGGTCTCAACTCGAACAACGTGGTGCTCGGCAGCGGCTCGGGTACCGGGCTTCATGGTGCCGGCGGCGGAGGCGGTGGCACGGGAGCGGGCGTCATGTTCGGCTCGGGCACGATGGACACCGGGTGGGGCCCCGGCAACGGCGGCGGCTTCGGCTCCGGCGCGGGCGGACCGGGCGGACGCGGGACCGGCGGCTTCGGCAGCGGCGGCACGGGCGGGGGCACCGGCGGGGGCAACGGCACCGGGAACGGCAGCGGCAACGGACCGGGCGAGCACGGCGTCCAGGGCGGCGCGGGCCCCGGAGCCGCGCACGGCGGCCTGAACCCGGAGCAGATCCGCCGCGTCGTCATCGCGCACCGCGGGGCGCTCCAGGCTTGTTACGAGATCGAGGCGCAGAAAGACCCGACCCTCAAGGGCGGCGTCACCGTCTCGTGGACCATCGACGCGACGGGCGCCGTCACGAGCGCCGGGCTCGCCGGGTCCACGATCCACAACCCGCGCGTCGAGGGGTGTGTGCTACGCCAGGTACGCACGTGGCACTTCCCCTCGAGCGATGGCGTGTCGCAAGCGACGTTCCCCTTCTCGTTCGGCATCGGGCGCTAGGCGTCGGCGCGTTCGTCGCGCTGAGTGCGTGCGCGGCAGGTGGCGCGAGGCCCTGTCCGGCGGTGGTGGCGCCCGTGCCGTCGGCGGGCGCCGTCGCCGAGAAGGACGATTCGCTGCACCCCAGCCCCTACGATCCGCGCGCGGCCGCGCCCGACGTGGAGATCCTGCGCCAGCTCGCGCAGACGCGGAGCTTCCGGCTAGGCATGCCCTCGGACGCGCACCTCACGCCCGACGGCAAGACGGTGCTCTTCCTGCGCTCTCCCTCGCGTGACCCCGTGCAGTCGCTCTGGGCGATGGACCTCGCGACCGGCGCGGCGCGCGAGCTCGTGTCGCCCGCGTCGCTCACGGCCGGGCCCGAGACGCTCTCACCGGAGGAGCGCGTCCGCCGCGAGCGAATGCGCGTGCGCACGCGCGGGTTCACCTCGCTCGAGCTGAGCGAGGACGGTGCCCGCGCGCTCGTGACCCTCTCGGGGCGCGTCTGGGTGGTCGACCTCGCGACGGGCAAGACGACCGAGGTGGCCACCGGCAAGGGCGCCGCCATCGACCCTCGCTTCTCCCGCGACGGCAAGCGCGTCGCGTTCGTGCGCGACGACGACCTGCACGTCGCGCCCGTCGACGGCGGACGCGAGACGCAGATCACGCGCGGCGGCAGCGAGCGCGTCACGCACGGTCTCGCCGAGTTCGTCGCCGGCGAGGAGCTCGATCGCCACCGCGGCTTCTGGTGGTCGCCCGACGGCGCGCGCTTCCTCTACGAGGAGGCCGACACGACGCACGTCGACGTGCTCACGATCGCCGACCCGTTCCACACCGACCAGCCCGCGCAGCGCATCGCCTACCCCCGACCCGGTCGACCCAACGCCGACCTGCGCTTCGGCATCGTCTCCTCCGCGGGCGGCGCGACCACCTGGGTGCAGTGGGACCATTCGCGCTTCCCGTACGTCGCGCAGGTCTCCTGGCCCAAGGGGGGGCCGCCGCTGCTCTACGTGCTCGAGCGGCTGCAGCGCGTGGGGCAACTGCTCGCGGTCGATCCGGCGACAGGCAAGACGCGCGTGCTCGTGGAGGACCGCGACGACGCGTGGGTCAACATCGATCCTTCCGTGCCTCGCTGGCTGCCCGACGGCTCCGGCTTTCTCTGGGCGAGCGACGCCGGAGGGCCCGATTGGCGCCTGGAGCTGCGAGACCCGTCGGGCAAGCTCGTGCGATCGCTCTTGCCCGCGGGGTTCGGCTACGTCGCGGTCGCCGACGTGGACGAGAAGACCCGCACGGCCGTGATCGAAGCAAGCGCCGACCCGACGGCGACGTCGCTCTGGCGCATCTCGCTCGACGGCAGCGGCGCACCGCAGCGCATCGGCCCCGAGAGGGGAGAGGTCTCGGCGCGTTTCGACGAGTCGCACACGATGTTCGTGATGCGCGAGGAGTCGCTCGAGTCGATGCCGCGGGTTCTCGTGCGCAGCCTCGACGGCACGACGGCCCGCGAGCTGCCCTCGCTCTCCGAGGCGCCGAAGTTGCTCGCCGGCGTCGAGATGGAAGAGGTAGGGCCCGACCACGTGCGCGTCGCGATCGTCCGCCCCCATGGGTACCGGCCGGACCGGCGCTACGCGGTGATCGACTCGGCCTACGGCGGACCGCACGCGACGGTGGTGTCGCAGAGCGCTCTCGCCTACGTCCGCACGCAGTGGATGGCCGACGCGACCGGCGCCATCGTCGTCTCGATGGACGCGCGCGGCACGCCGCGGCGCGGGCACGACTGGGAGCGAGCGATCGCGGGCAAGCTGGGCGCCGTGCCGCTCGAGGGGCACGTCGCGACGCTGAAGGCGCTGGGCGAGAAGCACCCCGAGATGGATCTGTCGCGCGTCGGCGTCTACGGCTGGTCCTTCGGCGGGTACTTCTCGGCCCTCGCCGTGCTCGCGCGGCCCGACGTGTACCGCGTGGGCGCCGCCGGGGCACCTCCCGCCGACTGGCGCGACTACGACACGGCGTACACGGAGCGCTACCTCGGGCTCCCGCAGGAGAGTGGGGCCGCCTACGACGAGTCGTCGCTCCTCACCTTTGCGCGCAAGCCGGTCGAAGGAGACGCCGCCGCGCGCCCGCTCCTCATCCTGCACGGGACCGCCGACGACAACGTGTGGTTCCTCAACTCACTCAAGCTCGCCGACGCCCTCGAGCGCGCGAAGCGTCCCTTCACGCTGGTGCCCCTCTCGGGCGTCACCCACATGCCTCTCGAGGAGGACCTCAACGAGAGCATGTGGCTCCGCGTCGCCGACACGCTCCGCGACGCGCTGCGCGAGCGCGACTGATCAACAGCCGAAGGAGCAGGATTTACCGGTGCCCAGGCCGACCCGGTCGGAAGTGATGTCGAGGCTGGGGCACCCAGCCTGGCCGCCATCGCTCTTGAACTCGAGCGAGTTGCCGCCGTTCGAGAAGGTGAGCGCATAGCTGCACGTCGTCGTCGCGGCGCCACCGTCCTGCCCGGTCCCGACGCCGCCGTCCGGCGTCGACGACGACGTCGTCGTGATCGTCAGCGTGTCGGCGCTCAGCTTGTAGCTGCATTCCGAGCCGCAGATGCTGCCCGACTGCAACTCGAGCCGGTAGAAGCAGGCGCCGTTCGGGCCGAAGATGAGATCGCCGCTCGGGGTCCCCTGGCCGCACCACGTGGCCTGGATGGAGGTGTTGTCGCCCGACGAGGACGACGATGACGAGCAGGCAAGACCGAGCAAACCGGCAGCAAAGAAGGCGGCGAGGCGCGACGTCCCCATCCAGCCGATACTATCCCACCTCGATTGCACGTGGTCGGACAGGGCGCGCCTACCGGCGAGCTGGGAAAGTGTCATCGCTTCCAAGGAAAGCATCATGGATTCCTAGGAATGACGACCGACTGACTCGCCGAGCGTCATGGCGACATGGACGCGACACAGATCTTCGAAGCCGAGACTCTGCGCGAGAAATGAAAGCCGCTTTGCGAAGAAGCCAAGACACATTGCGATTTGGACGAG
>DATJYG010000836.1:0-4708 GCA_035499695.1 Polyangiaceae bacterium | reverse complement strand
GACGTAGGCGCCGATGACCACGTCCGGGTACTTGCCGCGCAGGCGGTAGCGATCGTGGCGCGCTCCGGGCAGCCGGTGGTGCTCGACGATCCCCGCCGCCTCGAGGCCTCGCAGGTTCGCGAAGATGTTGCTCTTGCTGCGCCCGAGCTCCGCCGAGAGCTCGTCCATCGAGCGCGCTCCCTCGGCGAGGTAGAGGGCGGCCACGATCTGACCGCCCAGGCGCGTGATGCCCGGAAAGCTCGCGGCCACTTCGGCGCCAACGCCCTCGAGCAGGGTGCGGCGCGCGAGCGCTGTGGAATCGGCGGGAGGAGCTGCGCGCGCCACGAGCTGGTGCAACGAAGCTAGCGCAGGGAGGGCCCGAGCGTCACTTTGAGGAAGATGCCGCCGAAGAACATGCCGTACCCGGTCGTGGTCACCGGCGAGCTCGACGTGTTCTTGTTGTTCGGCGAAGACGTGTCGCAGTTGCCCGACTCGCTGCTGCTCTGGGGGCACACCTGCACGTTCCCGCTCAAGCCGAACGTGCGCGAGTAGCCCAGCACCGGGCCGACCGAGAAGTAGGGGCTCAGGCGCCAGTCGAGTCCCACCTTCAAGGCGGTCGCGAGACCCCAGTACGTCAGATAGTAGTTGGTGGTGGCGGCGGTGCTTCCGAGGATGCGGGTGTAGCTCGCCGTGTCTTCGGTCGGGCCGACACCGATTTCGGCCCACGGGTGCAAGCGGCGCGACAGCGCCGTCAGGTAGTAGCGGCCGTAGACGCCGAGCTGCCACACCTGGCGCTGCAGCTGCGACGTGCTGTCGACGTAGCCGCCGGTGTCCGTCTGATCGTTCGTCTGGAAGTTGGCGTAATCGAAGAAGATGCCAGCGCTGAGGAATGGAAGGAACCGGTAGCCCCCCGTCAGCGAGAATCCGAACGGGTCGTAGCTGTAGGGATTCTCGGTGCCGTTGAGGATGTCGCCCGTCGGGTTGCCCGGGCCGGCCAGGCCCGGAATGAGACCAGGCGCGGTGACCGGCGACGCGGAATCGGGCAGCACGAAGCCACCGCGCGCCTCGAACTCCCAGCCGAGGAACCCCTTCACGTCCCAGTCCGAGGCTGCGGCCTCCGGTCCGGTGTGGTGCGCGAAGGCATCCGCTTGCATGAGCGGCGGGGGAGCAGCAGCCTCTGGAGGCGTGGGCGCAGCCGCGGGAGGTGCGCTCGTCGCCGGCGCGGCCGGGGCGGCGGGTGCCGCCGCAGGTGCCGAGCTCGCAGGGGGCGCAGCCGTGACCGGCGGCGCACTCGAACCTGCCGGCGCCACCGAGGACGCCGGTGCGGCCGGAGCCGTCGGCGCGGCAGGTGCCGCTGGCGCTGCAGAAGGCGTCGGCGGAGGCGCCGCCGACCCCGGTGCCGCGGGCGCCGTCGGCGCTGCCGGCGGGGTGGGCACGGCCTGAGCGAAGGCCTCGGCGCACACGAAAAGCCCAGCGGACGCGACGAAAAGCAAGCTGGCTCGCATGAGGTCGGGCAGCCTAGCAGCTCGTTGCCCCCTTGCCGCCGGCTCGCGGACGGGTCATTGCGCTATCCCATGGCCAATCGGCTCGCCCGGGAAGTGTCTCCCTACCTGCAGCAACACGCACACAACCCGGTGGACTGGTACCCGTGGGGACCCGAGGCGCTCGAGCGGGCGAAGCGCGAGGACAAGCCGATCCTCCTCAGCATCGGGTACTCGGCGTGCCACTGGTGCCACGTCATGGAGCGCGAGAGCTTCGAGGACGAGCAGATCGCGAACCTGATGAACGGCTGGTTCGTCAACGTGAAGGTGGACCGCGAGGAGCGGCCGGATCTCGATCAGGTCTACCAGCTGGTGGTGCAGCTGATGGGCCGGAGCGGTGGTTGGCCGCTCACGGTATTCCTCACGCCGGACCAGAGGCCGTTCTTCGGCGGCACGTACTTCCCGCCCGTCGACCGGTACGGCATGCCCGGCTTCCCCAAGGTGCTCCAGGCGATCTGGGAGGCGTACCACTCGAAGCGCGACGAAGTCGTCGCGCAGTCGGCGGAGATCACTCGCGCCATCGAGCAGGTGAGCGCGGGAGAGCGTCGCCGCGGGGGCGCCGTCTCCGCCTCCGAAGAGGCCCCATCCGCCGATCTGGTGAAACGTGCCGCGGCGAAGCTCGTGTCGCGGTTCGACGACGTGCACGGCGGATTCGGACACCGGCCCAAGTTCCCCAACACGATGAGCCTCGACGTGCTCCTTCGGACGGGCGACGTCGCGCGGGTGCGGAAGGCGCTCGATGGGATGCGCGCGGGAGGCATATGGGATCACCTCGGCGGCGGGTTCCACCGCTACTCGACCGACGAGCGATGGCTCGTGCCGCACTTCGAGAAGATGCTCTACGACAACGCCCTCCTGATGCGCCTGTACGGGGACGCCTGGAGGGCGACCCGCGAGGAGCCATACGCCGACACGGCGCGATCGATCGCGTCGTACCTCGCCCGGGAGATGACCTCGCCCGAGGGCGCGTTCTACGCGACGCAGGACGCCGACAGCGAGGGCGAGGAGGGCCGCTTCTTCGTGTGGACCCCGGAGCAGGTGGACGAAGCCTGCGCCGGTGACGCCGACGCTGCCCGCGCGGCCAAGCGCGCGTGGGGCATCGATGCCCACGGGAACTTCGAGGAGAGCGGACGGACGGTGCTCTCGCTCGTCTCGCCGCCGCAGGCTCCCGGCGAGGTGGCGGCGCTCGAGCGTGCGCGGCGTGCGATGTTCGACGTCCGCGAGAAGCGGCCGAAGCCCTTCCGCGACGAGAAGATCCTCGCGAGCTGGAACGCGCTCGCCATCGGTGCGCTGGCCGACGCCGGCGGCGCGCTCGCGGAGCCGACCATGACCGCAGCCGCAGTGCGCGCCATGCAGTACGTCGAGCGTGTCCTCGTGACGCCCGAGGGCGAAGCTCGGGCTCGCGTGCTTCGCCTTTCCAAGGACGGCGTCGCCAAGGGGAACGGGTTCCTCGACGACCACGCGTACGTCGCCGACGCCGCGCTCGACCTCTACGACGCGACCGGAGCGCCCCGGTACGTCCAGCTCGCTCGCCGGCTGGCCGAATCGATCCTGGCGCACTTCCACGACCCCGAGGAGGACGGCTTCTTCTTCACGCCAGACGACGGGGAGAGCATCCTCGTTCGCGCCAAGGACCCCTACGACCACGCGGTTCCAGGCGCCGCCACGGTGGCGAGCCGAGTGCTGCTGCGGCTGGGTGCGCTCGTGGACGAGCGCTACGCGAGGGCGGCGACTCGCGCAATCGAGAAGCTCGCTGGAGCCGCAGCCGACAACCCGATGGGCATGAGCGGCACCGTGTGTCTGGTCGATCGCCTGGTGCGCGGAACGGTCGACGTGGTGCTCGTGGCGCTGAGCGAGGCCACGCGGTCGCACTTGCTCGAACGCGAGGCCCTGCGTGCGTATCTCCCGGACCGCGTCATGGCGTGGGTCGACCCGTCGGATCCGGCGAGCATCGAGGCGTGCCGTCTGCTCGCCGACGGCAAGCCCGCGGAGCCGCACCCTGCCGCCTACGTCTGCCGCGGCAGGACGTGCTCGCTTCCGGTGCAGAGCTCCGAGGAGCTGGCGAAGCTCCTTCGGACGTAATTCACGGGCGGCGTTCGCGGTGGCCGCGCGGATCGCGGTGCATCATCGGCGGCCGGGTCGATCCCGGGCGTCCCTGTGCCGGGCGCGCGACGACGACCGAGGACCGCATCTTGTGCACGGAGTCGGTTCCGCGGCCGGCGGCGAGCAGCTGCGCCTCGAGCACGTCGAGCGCCGGGCCCATGAGGTCCGTCCGCGCGAAGCGGCCGGCGCGGCCCGATGCGAGGCGCGGAAGGATCGCGACGATGCGTCGCACACCGTCGGCGATGCGGCGGGGCACTGCGACGCGCTCGATGATCGGCTCGAGGAACTCGGTGGCCGCGCGGATGCGATCCCGCTCGCCGGCGCACGCTTCCTCGAGGGGCTCCTCGAGAAGCAGCGTCCAGAGCACCACGTCGTCCAGAGCCCGGCCACGGGCGCGGGTCATCGCGTCGATCGCGTCCATCTTCGCGAAGAAACGCGCCTGCCCGCCCTCGGTCGCTTCGTCGTCGTCGAGGAAGGCCGCGAGCTCGGGCAGGAGCACCGCCATCCCCCCGGTCTCCCAGAACAGCCACATCGAGCGGTGGGCCGCTCCGCCTCGCAGCAGGCGCAGGATCTCCTCGAAGACCCGGGGCCGCGCCGCCTTCGCGAGGTCGTCGCGCGTGCCCACCATCGCGTCGTACACGTCCGGCGTGATGCCGAGGTCGAGACGTGCCGCGAACTTGATGGCTCGCAGGATCCGGATGGGGTCCTCGCGGAAGCGCGTCGTCGGCTCGCCGATGGTGTGGATGCGGCGCCCCTGGATGTCCTTCATCCCGCCGCACCAGTCGAGGACCTGACGGCGATCGAGATCGTAGAAGAGCGCGTTCACCGTGAAGTCACGGCGCAGGGCGTCCTCGTGCGCCTCGCCGAACACGTTGTCGCTGCGGATGAGCAGGTCGTCGAAGACCTCGCTTTCGGCCTCTTCGGGCGCCTCCATGGCCGGGTTGCGCCGGAAGGTGGCCACCTCGATGACCTTGCCCGCGCCGAAGAGGATGTGCGCGAGGCGGAAGCGCCTGCCGATGATGCGGCAGTTCCGGAAGAGGGCGCGAACGTCCTCGGGACGCGCGTTCGTCGCGACGTCGAAGTCC
>DATJYG010000835.1:0-2889 GCA_035499695.1 Polyangiaceae bacterium | reverse complement strand
GCGCTCGTGCGCCTTCTCGAACGCGGCGTTGGCTGCACCCGCGTCGTCGAGGCGCTGGTTCGTGAGTCCGAGCATCTCGTAGTCGGTGGGCTCGGCGAGCATCTCGGCGAGCTTCCTCAGGTGCACGAGCGCGGCGCGGTTGGCGGCGAGCACGAACTCCTTCTTGGGCGGATTCCGCGCGTGCACCATCAACCTCAGCGCCTCGCGCTGGTCGTCCGGCGCGTACTCGGCGAACGCCGCGCTCGAGTAGAGCTCTGCCAGCTTGCCATAGGCGTACTCGGTCCGTCCGCTGCGCGCAGTGTTGAAGATGAGCCTCAGCGTCTTGGCCAGCTCGGTGTTCTTCATGTCGTCGGCGGGTCTCGGCCCGACGGCGGCGACCCCGTTGGTCGTGGCCGCCGGAGCCAGACTCGCGTCGGTGACTGCAGCGGGCGGCGCCAGACTGGGCGCACGCGGCGGACGCGACGTGAACCGCGGGGGTGGCACCGACGGCGCAACCTCCGCCCGAGTCGTGGTCACCTCGCGATCGCGCGTCGCCGGCGGCGGAACGGGTAGCTTCGGCGGATCGAGACCGAGCGACGCGAACAACGCGCGCTGCTCGTCCGGGAGCTCCGCGTACTTGGCACGGAGGGTCGCCTTGCTGACGAAGATCTCCTCGCGCCGATTGTCCGCGAGCAGACGACGGATGACGAGCTCGGTCGTGGTCGGCGAGCGGCGCGCGATCTCTTCCACGGTGGGTGCGAGCATCGCGACGAGCCGCTGCACCAGCGGGGCGAACACCGGCAACGTCAGGAAGTCCGCTCCATCGTAGGACGCGGAGAGGAGCGTCTGCCGCGCGAGCCCCGAGACCCACTCTTCGAGCTTGTGGGCGAGACCCCGCAGCGCTTGCGCGTCCTCGGGCTGGAGCTCGAATGCGCCGACGGCCGCGTCGTCCTTCGGGCCCACGCGGACGGCGCTCACGACAGCGGGGCCCGAGGTCACGTCGAATCCGGTCTCGACGTCCGGCTCGGTGCGCAGCTTGAACGTCGTCGTCTCGCGGTCGCAAGCGAGCTCCGTGAGGACGTGCCGTTCGAGCTTCTGCGGTCGTACCGTCACCTCCTTCATGAGCCACCCGGAGGTCTGTGGCGCACGGATCTCGAGGGCTGGCACGAAGCGCTCCACGCGGGTGGGACCCGACCACGACTCGGGGACGAGGAGCTCGATCGTCCAGCCCAGCCCGAACTCCGACTGACCCACCAGCGTGGCCTGGTACGCCCTGGACCGGAGAAGCACCTGCTTCGAGATCGCGGCACCGGGGGGATCGTGCTCGAGGAGAAGGGCGGCGAGTGCACGCCCGCACTCGGCGCGCAGCGCTGCTTCCTCGGCCCGGATGTGGCCGATCGCCGTCTCCATGTCGCCCCGAAGGGCGCCCTCCCAGGCACCGTGGGAATGAAGGAGCGCCGCCCTGACCTGCGCGGCACAGCGGGCCGTCGGCGAGTCGGGCAGGCCCTTGTCCGCGCCATCGATGGAGCCGACGATCCGCCCGAAGAACTGCGCCAGGTGCCCGACGTCGGCGTCCGCTTGCCGCCTCGTCGCGGCAACGCGAGCGTGCTCGAGCGTGACCTGCTCGTCGGCCTGGAGCACGAACACCGCGAAGTCCAAGGCGTCGCGGAGGAACTCGAGCACGTTCGACGAGAACGGCGACTCGGTCGAGTCTCCGAAGAGGTAGTTCACGCTGGCATCGTACAACGCCGAGAAAGCGCGACGCAGCTGGACAGTTGCCGCCTCACGGCCGCCAGACCTCGGTTCCAGCGGGGACTTCGCTCGGCTGCAGGTGCAGCAGCCGCACGAGCGCGAAGGCGCCATGGGGCCCCCGGATGTGCGCGACGTCGAGGGTCGCCATCGCCTCCCGCTCCGTTCCATCGGGGAGGCGCAGCCGCACGGGAAAAGGCGCGCGAGGTGCGTCCTGCGCCACGGTGATGCGCGGCGAGAGCTGTACCGACCCGCCACGCACGGCGAAGGCTTCCTCGACGACCAGGAGCGGCGCAGACGTGCTCACGCGCGGATCTCCAGCATACTCACCTCGTCGCGAACGGCGGCGGCGTCATCGTCGCGACGCATGACGTGTCGAGCGGCGCTCCCGGATCCCGCAAGAACGCGGCCTGCAGCTCGGTGAGACAATCGAGGTGCGCGAGCCCGTCGGGCAAGTGCCCCATCCACGGGACGCGCAGCACGCGCGCGTGTCGCATGTTCACGGTCGCGCGCTGGGCCCACGCGGGCGGCGTGACGGGATCGCGGTCGCCGACGACCGCGAGCACCGGGATGTCCGACGCGACCGCGTCGGTGGCCTCGGGGTAGAGCGTGCGCGGCGCGTCGTCGAGCGCGGGGCATGCGAGCGTCGCGGAGTACCCGGTGCCGCGCTGATCGACGAGCACCACGTCGCCGAGCGCACGGAGCTCCCTCAACGCCGTCGCGTAGAGTGGCGCAACGTGCCAGTCGCCCACGCCGGGCCCCCCGTCGAGATCGAACAGCGGCGTCCCGCTCCCGAGTCCGTGCAGCGCGGGCAGCACGATGACGTGGAGCCGCAAGACTCGCGACGCCCCAGGCGCGGCGGATCGATCCTCGGGCACGCGACCGCGGGTACCGAGCCGACGCGCGCGTGGTCGCAGGCGACGAGGGCGGCGAGGCAGAACCCGACGGGCAGCGTACGGCGAGTCCGAAATGATCTGACGCTTGTGGAATCGAGCCGGGTTTTCAGACGAGGTCGCATGGCGCGGGGATGTGTCGGAGGGTAGGGGGATGTGATGCGCACTCTGCTCTGGGCTCCCCTCGCGATGCTCTCGTGCTCCGTCCTCGCGCTCGGCTGCGTAGTCGACGCGTCCGAAGGCGGCGCCGCCGAAGAGACCCCAGCGC
>DATJYG010000834.1:0-7660 GCA_035499695.1 Polyangiaceae bacterium | reverse complement strand
GAACTTCAACCAGACCGCGCCGAACGGCGCGCCGACGATCCTCAAGCGCGAGGCGGAGACCGACCTGCTCGTCATGGACGGGCACACGGCGGTCATCGGCGGCATCTACACGCGCAACACGGGTCGCAACCTCAACTCGATCCCGTTCTTCGGGGACATCCCGATCCTCGGCGTGCTCTTCCAGCGCCGCACGGCGAGCGACGCGCGCAACGAGCTCGTGATCTTCATCACCCCGCACATCGTCAACCGCGCGGAAGCGTTCGGTCGCTGACGTCAGTCGATCGCGATTCCGCCGAGTCGCTCGATGTGCGACGGGCCGGCGCGATTCTCCACGCGGTAGCTGCGCGCGACGTCGTCGGGGAGCGGACGGATCGAATCGCCCTCGTAGCAGCGGAGATAGGCGAGGTCGCGGCGTGAGCTGGCGGCGTGGCCGCCGAGCTGATGGCTCCAGATGTCGCTGTAGAAGACGGGGCGCTCGGGGTCGATCGCGAAGGCGCGCTCGCGCGAGATGACGATGGGGCGCTCGTCGCGGTCGTCGGCGGTCGCGTGGTCGAAGGAGAGAGAGCCGTCGGGGCGAACGTCGTAGACGATCGAGACGCCCTCGACGTCGCCGGCTCCGTAGATGGCGCGCTGGATGCCCGGCGCGACCAGGAGCGCGCGCGAATAGACCATGTCGACCGCGAGCGCGGGCACGACGGTCCAGGTGAGCCAGTTGTTGCCCCAGGGCCGCTCCTGCGAGAAGAACGCGAAGTAGCCCACGGCGACGCGCCCGTCGGAGAGCGTCGTCGCACGGTAGTAGAGGACGTCCCCCAGCGCGCCGGCGCTTTCGACGGAGGAGCCGATGCACAAGGGCTTCCCCTCGATCGCCGCCTGCATCACGGTGCGTGCGCCGCGCGGCCCCGGCGGCGCGGGCAGGCTCGCCAGGTGGCCGCCATCGATGCTCGCGAACGCGAGCGGAGCAGCCACGGCGAGGACGAGGGCGCGCACGAAGACCGCGACCCTAGCGAGCGGCGGCGCGTCCGTTCGAGCAGAGCCGGGAAGATTCGTGCGAGCGCGTGGTGCGCTCTACGACATGGCTCACTGCCCCTGGGGGATGCGCACGACGCGGCCGAGGTCCCGGAGCGTGCGCCGGAAGGCCGAGAGGCTCGCGCTTCCGGCGATGATGAACATCGCGGTCCAGGTGTGCTGGTCGACGAGGGCGAGGCTCGTCGGCTCGACGAACGGATCGACGGCGATGGATCGCCCCCACGCGTACGAGAGCTCCATCCCGAGGAGCAGCTCGCTGCCGTCGCCGTAGGAGCCGATGCCGAAGGAGCC
Organism: Polyangiaceae bacterium; assembly: GCA_035499695.1. Lineage (GTDB taxonomy): Bacteria > Myxococcota_A > Polyangia > Polyangiales > Polyangiaceae > Palsa-1150. Next base: position 6,343 of record DATJYG010000834.1, on the reverse strand, counting down.
GGTGACCCGCTCGGTGCGGCTCTCGGCGAGCGTGCCTATCGGCGGCGAAGACGGCAGAGGCGCGAGCGTCGTGAAGTCGGTGCTCGCGCCACCGAGGAAGCTGAAGCCCGGCGAGACGAAGTACTCGGCGCCGATGGCCGCGTCGACCGCCGGCTGCGACCTGACCGCCGGCGGATTCGGCGCGCTCTGCACGTCCACGTGCGCCAGATCCGTGAGCGGCAGATAGGCGCCGACGTCGCCCTCGAGGCGCAGCCGACGCGTCTGCGACCCGAGGCCCAGGCCGATTCGCACCGGCGGCGGCGCCGAGAAGCCGCCCGAGGACGTCGCCAGCTTCGAAGTCCCGCCCCGGCCGCTCGACTGCAGCGCCTCCGTCCCGTCGTAGTGCCCGAAGAGGTGCAGCGCCGGCGTCGAGACGCTCGCGCCGAAGACGCGTGCGTCGTCGACGCGCCACATGAGGCCGAGCATGGCGCCGAGGTCGGTCGAGTACGCGCTCATCGCCGTGTCGTAGGCCGAGCCGCTCGTGGCCACGCGCGGGCCGCCGACCTGCGTGTCGACGCTCCAGGTGGAGGACGCGAGCGTACCGATGCCGTCGAGCGCCGCGCCGATCGCCACGTCGTCGCTGACGTACACGCTGTAGGAGGGCCCGACGTAGATGCGGTTCCAGGAGCGCTGGATCGACACCGCCTGCGCGGCCGTCACGCCCTGCGGCGAGGTGCCCGAGTAGCCCGACGCGGTCGCCGAGAACGCCTGGCGCTCCAGGCTGCCGAAGCACGCGGCCAGCTTGCGCCGGCCCTTGCGATGACCCGTGTCGGGCTCGGGCTGCTCGACGTTGTCTCCCCAGTGACCGATGGTGAGGAAGAGGCAGAGCGTGGACGGCAGCGCGTCGGCCCGCGACGAGTCGAGCGACGTGTTCGGCAGCGACAGCGCCCCGTATCGCGCCGTGTCCACGGCGCCGGGCTGGTGGAAGCTCCCGAGACTGGTCGCCTGGAACGTGTAGAAGTTGACGCTGAAGGCCAGCCCCGAGTCGCTGATGTTGAGGATGGTCGCCGGATTGAGGAACGGCGCCGATCCGTCGCGCGCGAGCGCCACGCCCGTGCCGCCCATGAGCGCCGAGCGTCCCCCGATGGGCGCCGATCGCGGGTTGGCCTGCGCGCGCGCCGCGCTGCTCTGCGCGAAGAGCGCCGCAGCCAGCACGCACGCGCAGGCTCGCCTCATGCGCGCGCGTCCCTCGGATACGGGAAGCCCTCGGTCGGCTCGGTCGGCTCGATGTCGTCGAAGCGCCGCACGTCGAGCACGATGTTGCCGTCGCGGTCCTCGCTCAGGACGTCGGCGTGGCGCGCGCCCCACACGAGATCCTTGTCTAGGTAGCGCGCGCGGGCGTGCACCTGCTGGAGCGAGGTGTCGTCGATGCCCACGACCGTGACGAGGAACTCGCCGTCCTCGCGCGCGACCGACTCGGGCGTCGCACCGTAGAGCGGGCTGTCGGGCGTGATCGGGTGCAGCACGGTCCACGTGCGGGCCATCGCGGGCGACCGGTCACGCGTCGGGCGCACATCGATCATCCGGTAGAAGAACGTGCCCTCTTTCTGGCGCTCGGTGCGCGTGTAGGCGATGCGCACCGTCGCCTCGAGGATCGAGTTGCCGCGTGCGTTGCCCACGCGCAGCATGAGCGTCGGCACGCCGTTCATGGGCCCGATGACGATGCGCTCGGAGAAGACGACGCGCGAGGTGGAGCGCGAGAACTTCGCGAAGATCATCCCCGTCGCCACGGCCGTCACGATGAGGCTCGTGACCGACTCGGCGATCATGATCGAGTTCGCCGCGACGGTCGTCGGGTACATCGAGCCGTAGCCGATGGTGCCCATCGTCTGGACGCTGAAGCAGAAGGCGTCCCAGAACGACCGCGGCCGCATGCTCGCGATGCCGCCGACCGTGAGATAGAGGTCCGCGAACACCGCGTTGATCGCGAGCCACGCGAGCACGATCGCGCCGAGGGCGACCGGCCAGCTCGTGCGCAGGAACAGGTGGTACACGTCGCGCAGCGACACGGGCGGCGCGCCGATGACGGTCACCCCGGTGGCTGCAGCGCTGGCCTCGCGCGAGATGGCTTTCCGCGGCATGTGGGCACCGAGTATCGCCGTCCGCGGTGTGATAACCAAGCGCGCTGCCATGGAAGCGCCGCGTCGTGGCTCGCGTGCGACGGGCGTCGTCCTCGTCCTGATCGCGGCCGTTCTGTGGAGCAGCGGGGGCCTGGGAATCAAGAGCACCCCGCTGCCACCGCTCGCCCTGGCCGGGTACCGGGGGCTGTTCGCGTTGCCGGTGCTGCTCGGAATGGTCGCGGTGCGCGCGCGCCGTGCCGGGCAGCTTCCGTGGAGGCGCGTCGCGGCGTCGCCCGGGGCCTGGGCGGCCTCGGCCAGCTACGCGGTGATGGTCATCGCGTTCGTCGTGGCGACGAAGCTGACGACGGCGGCGAACGCGATCTTCATCCAGTACACGTCGCCGGTCTACGTCGCGGTGCTCTCGTGGCCTCTCCTGCGCGAGCGCGTCACGTGGCGCGACGGGGTGGCGTGCGTCGGCGTGCTGGCGGGCATGGTGCTCTTCTTCTCGGGCGATCTCTCGGCCTCGGCCCGCGCGGGGAACATCGTGGCCGTCGTGTCGAGCTTCGGCGCAGCGGGCCTGCCGCTGTCGCTGCGGGCCGACCAGCGTCGCCACGCGAGCGATGCGCAGGTGGCCCTCTTCGCCCCGACGCTCGCCATCGCAGCGGGCGACGTCCTCGCGGTGCTGGCGTGCGCGCCCTCGATGATCGCGTCGCCGCCGCCGGATGCGCGCGCGTGGGCGCTCGTCATCGCGCTCGGCCTCGTGCAGATCGGCGTGCCGTACGTCCTCTATGCGGCGGCGATGCAGCGGCTGACGGCGCTCGAGGGGTCACTCCTGCCCACCGTCGAGCCGATCCTCAATCCCGTGTGGGTGGCGCTGGCCACGGGCGAGACGCCGGGGCACGCCGCGCTGCTGGGCGGCGCGTGCGTCCTCTCGAGCATCGTCTTTCAGGCTTGCGTCTCGCGCCGAAGGGAGTAGACGCGCGAGGTGATGCGAATCGCGTTGGCCGCGTTCGCGGCTTCGTCTCTCTTCTCCCTCACGGCGCTCGCCGCCGATCCGTACACGCCCGCGCAGCTCCCTCCGCCGCCCGCGCCGCCGCCCGGAAAGGCGCAGGCCGCGCCCAAGCCCAAGGCGCAGCCCGCGCCGGCAGCCACCACGAGCACCGGCGCTGCAGACGCGGCCGCCCCGGAGGAATCAGCCGGCGCGCTCGACACGCGCTGGGCGCTGGGAGCGATGGTCGGCCTCTCGACCGACTACCTGAACTTCGGCCTGGGCGTGCGCGGCGGCAAGACGTTCGGAAGCGGCATCTACGTCGGCGGCAGCGCCGTCTTTCACTTCGCCGGCGACACCTACGCGGCGTACGCCGGGCCTGTCGGCAACTACACGTCGTCGGCCTCGGTGGTCTACTTCGGCCCCGAGGGGGGCTACGACTTCGACCTGAAGGCGGTCGTGCTCCGGGCGTACGTGGGGCTCGGCCTCGCTTTCTTCAACTGGTCGGTCAACGGCGGCGGCACGACCGCGAGCGGCAGCATGACCCGCTTCGTGGTCTGGCCGGGCGCGAGCGTCCTATACGACTTCGCCGGCAGCCCCTTCTTCATCGGGGGCGACATCCGCTTCGTGAGCGTCCCGGGCGGGCCGGCCGTCGGCTTCTTCGCCTTCGGCGGCATTCACTTCGGCTCCTGAGCGACCTCCGAGACGGCGCCGCCGCGCAGCCAGTAGAGGTGCGCGCCGTCGCTCGCGAGCGCATCGATCGCGTCGACGGTGTCGCTCACGGTGCGCACCTCGCCTCCCGCGATGGGCACCGAGAGCACGCGGAAGCCGCCGTCGACCGCCGCCTCGTTCACCCAGGCGATCGACTCGCCGTGCACCACGGCGTGCGCGAATCCGGCGAAGTCCTGCGCGAGCTGCACCGGCGCGCCGCCCGCCTTCGGCATCTTCCAGAGCGACTCGCTGCGCTTCTCGACCCAGTAGACCGACTTCGCGTCGACGAGCACCTGCTCGGGCAGCCCGCGGTCGTGCGCCAGCGGTTGCGGCTCACCGCCCGACTCGGGCACGGCGAGGATGGTGCCCTCGAGGCGGTCGCCCCAGTAGGCGCTCGTGCCGTCGAGCGCGACGTCGGTGACCTCGCCCTGGTAGCTGCCCATCACCGTCGGCGCGCCGCCGGACGCCGCGATCCTCACGACGCGGCTCGCCCGCAGCATGCCCGTGGGCGCCGTGTCCACGTCGACGACGAACACCCAGCGTCCGTCGCTCGCGATGGCGTGCGGGCGCGACAGCCCCGCCGCGACGAGCGACGTGGGCGCGCCGTCGAGCGGCACGCGCGTGACTCCTCCGCCCCCGGTCACCCACAGCGAGTCACCGCCGAGCGCCATGTCCGACGCCGGCGCGGGCACGCGCCCGAGCACCCCGATCTCCGCGCCCGCCGGCGGCACGCTCTCGATGACGCCGGGCGCGGCGAGCAGCACGTACGCGCTCGACGCGCCCAGGACGAGCCGGTCGCGCGGCATCGCCGCGATGGCGCTCCCGTCGACGATGCGCGCGAGCATCTCGAGATCGTCCTCGACGGCGCGCGACTGCGCCTCGCGAGCCTCCTTCGCACGCGAGAAGAGGAGCCACGACGCGATGCCGATCGCGAAGAGCGCGGCGAGGCCGAGGAGCGCCTGGCGGTTGCGTTCGGGGTTGCTCACGGGGCGGCGAACCATAGCCACCCCGCCCAGAGGTGATCCAGCCCCCGTTCGGGCTCACGGCCCGCTGAGCTTCAGGTCCTCCACGTCGGCGCGAAGGCGCGTCACCTCGTCCCCGAAGTGAACGTCGGTCGCGCCCAGCGGCTCGTCCACGAGGTGCCCGGTCACGGTGCGCGCGTTGAAGCCGGTGACCTCGAGCCACATCGACTCGGTGCCCGCATCGGGGGGAATGGTGAACGGCAGCTGCACGAGGAGCCTCGTGCCGCTCGCGTGCCCCGCGTTCCACTTGGCGAGCGCCGCCGCGAGGTCCTCCTGCGCCTTCTTCTGCCGCGCGTTCATCACGTCGCTGCCGGGCGACGCCGCGAGCACGGGGCCGAAGAACCGCTCGGCGAGGTCGACCATCGCCATCGCGCTGTCGCCCGCCGGCCCCGAGATGCGCGCGATGTAATCGTTGGGATCGCCCGACTCCGGGTGAACCGAGGCGACGTCCACCTGCACCTTCTCCGGAGCGGGCATGCCGGCATCGGCCGCGTAGTCCTTGCCGCGCGCGTGCGCGAGATCGCTGCGCGTCAGCACGACGGGCCCGTCCGGCGCGCCGTTGGCGACGGCGGACGCCACGCCGAGGACGATCTCGCCCACGCGCTCGGTCGCCGCCGTGGGCACCGCCGCGGCCTCGATGTCCGGCTGTCCCCACCGCGAGAGGCCACTCGTGAGGATGCGCACGATCCCCGGCTCCTTCGGCTCGTAGAGGAGCTCGATGCGGTCTCGCCGGAAGGTCGGCTCGCCGAGCGCCTCGGTGACCGCGTGGGTGACAAACGTCTGCGGGCTCTCGAAGCGCTCGAGCAGCTGGTCCCACACGATGCCATCGAGCTTCTCCGCGAGCGCGCCCGCGAGGGCCGTGGCCGTGCGCAGCGCGAGCTGTCGCGCGTCCGTGGGCGCCGCCACGTGCACGACGACCACGCTGGGCAGCGTCTTCACGCGCGCACGTTGCGCCGCGGTCAGGCCGCGCGCACCGGCGTCGAAGTCCGCGTGGCTCAGGTTCCAGTCCGCCGACTCGGCCGGCTGCAGCGTCGTCGCCTGCTGGTCGAGGATCACCTCGGCCAGGACGCCACACGTCGCATCGTCGCCGCAGTACTTGGCCCGCACCATGTTCGCGACGACCGTCCGGTCGTCGCACAGCTCGTCGAGGTCCGGGAGCTTCCTGTCCGTCAGGACGCCGAACTCGACCACCGAGTTGGACGGACGCTTGAGGGGCTTCACGACGGGCTTCGGCGCCGGGGGCGGCGACGCGTCGTAGATCATCGTCGGCGTCTTGGGTCCCGACGGCGTCCCCGAGCCCGACGTCGAGATGAGGCGCCCCGCGACCACGAGGACCGCGGCGACGCCGAGGAGCAAGAGAGTGCGGCGCGACACGGGTGAAGGGTACCAGAGCGGCTCAGGGACCGTCCCGTTGGTCCCTCGGCGACGCGCGACCCAAGAGGGAAGAAGGCGCAGGAGGAGCTCGATGCGCACGAGTCGGAATGACCGCATCGATTCGACCGCTGAATCGGTCCCGGAGTCTC
>DATJYG010000833.1:0-6579 GCA_035499695.1 Polyangiaceae bacterium | reverse complement strand
CGTGCTGATGCGATTCGAATCGCTACCCAGGTGAGGCTCAGCGCCGCGAGCCGCCCGCCGCGGCCCGCACCGCCTTGAGCAGCTCCACGTCTTGCTCCTTCTTCAGCAGCACGCCGAGGAAGGGGAGCTCGCGCACGAGGCGCTCGCGCGGGGCGTCGCTCTGCATGAGGACCGCGATCCAGTCCACGAGCTCGCTCGTCGACGGGCGCTTGCGGAGGCGCGGCACGGCGCGAAGCTCGTAGAAGGCGACGACGGCCTGGTCGACGAGCGTGTCTTCGACGCGCGGATGGTGGACGCGCACGATGCGCTTCATCAGCTCCTGATCGGGGAAGTCGATGAAGTGGAAGACGCAGCGCCGGAGGAACGCGTCGGGCAGCTCCTTCTCGTTGTTCGACGTGATGATGACGACCGGCCGCTGCGAGGCGACGACCTCGTCTCCCGTCTCGGGGACGACGAAGCGCATGCGGTCGAGCTCGTGCAGCAGGTCGTTGGGGAACTCGAGGTCCGCTTTGTCCACCTCGTCGATGAGGAGCACGATGCGCTGACTCGACGCGAAGGCGCGCCCCAGCGGCCCGAGCTTGATGTAGCGGCGGATGTCCTTCACGTCGCCGTCGCCGAACCGCGCGTCGTAGAGGCGCTGCACGGTGTCGTAGACGTACAGGCCGTCCTGCGCCCGCGTCGTGGACTTCACGGGCCAGTGGATCAGGTCGAGCCCGAGGGCCTCGGCGATCGCCTGCGCGAGCAGCGTCTTGCCCGTGCCCGGCTCGCCCTTCACGAGCAGGGGACGCTCGAGCGCGAGCGCGCAGTCGACGGCCGCCTCGAGCGACTCGTTGGTCAGGTAACCCGGCGTGCCCTTGAAACGGCGGAACGTGCTCACTGAGACTCGTTCAATAGCACGCCGGGCGTCCCGTCTCAGTGCCAGTCGTCGGAGACCGACTTGTTCGGATTGGTGTACGTCACCGTGATTTTCTGGAAGGTGAACGCGATCTCCTCGAGGGGAGGCGACGGCGGCAGTTTTCCGTCCGCGGTGAGGGTCGAATCACTCACGATTCGGTCGGAGGCGATCTGCGCATTCACGAGAGAGATCGTCAGATACTGCTCCTCCACGCCGCTCGCGGCCGGGCGCCACAGCTTGAGGGTGGCGGTCGTCAGATTCTCGTTGGTGAAGTACGCGCTGAGCAGAAGAGGCGTGGCCTGGTCGACGTGCTTCGTGATCTTGAGCGACTCCCATTTCCGGGCCCCGGCAGAGCCGCTGCTACCGAGCTCCAGCTTCGTCACTTCCATCGAGCCTTCGCGACCCCTCTGCGTCACGTCACCCTTGATGTCCCCTTGCCTCTGACCGCGCACCGTCAAGTACACCGGCTCCGCGGCTCCGACCTGCGTGCTCGCGACGAGGCACGCACCGATGATGGACACTGCAATCCCCTTTTTCGTGAACATGGACCCTCCTTTCGAGGCGAAGGGCCACCCTAACAGCTAGTTGCTTCCCCCGCTGCCGCACCGGGCGTCGCCCGGCGTGCGTGCGACGACGTCGTAGTCGCCGAGAGGGGTCGACCCCGGGACGACGATGCCGCCCACGTAGTAGCCGTCGTCGCCCGTCGCGAGCGTGCCGAGGAGCAGCATGCGACCGGTCCTCGTCTCGCGAAGCCACACCTCGACGGCGACGTGGGGGCACGCCTCGCCCTCGGAGCGCACCTCGCCGCGCACGTGCAGGGGCGAGCCGCGATGCGGGTCCGCGTCGGTGACCGCGAGCGTGACGATCGACGGCGCGCGGTCGTCCCTGTCGGCCGACCCCGACGCCAATCCCGACCCCGACGCCAATCCCGACCCCGACCCCGACCCCGACTCCGACCCCGACCCCGACCCCGATCCCGTCCCCGATCCCGACGCCGATCCCGGCCCGTTGCCCGACGCCGATCCCGGCCCGTTGCCCGACGACATCTGCTGCGCCCGCGCCCGCGCGTCGGCGACCATGTCGTCCCCGCGCGACGCGTCCTGCGGCCACCCGAACACGTCCTGCGGCGGCCGGTACACCGCACGCTCGGGCAGCGCGCTCGAAGCCGGCTGCTCCATGTGCCCGGCCCCGCCGAGGTCGATGCGCTTCCACAGCGTGCCGTCGTGCACCTCGACCCACGCGTGCGCCTCGTTGTGCACCATGCGCGTGGGGATCCCGAGGCTCTGCGCCGTCACGAGGAACGCGAACGCCCTGTGCCGGCAGACGCCCTTCTTCGACAGCGCCAGGTCGAGGTACACGTTGCCGCGCGGCGACGGCGGCTCGTCGCTCTCCTCGAAGCCGCGGAAGTACTGCACCAGCTTGGCGATCGCGTCGCGCGGGCGCATCGCGCGGCTCACGCCGATCGCCGACCGCACGATCGCCGCGTCGCGCGCCACGCTGTCCGGCAGCGGGGGCACCACGGGAAGCTCGCTCCACGAGGGGTTGCCCATCTCGCCGCCGAACGCGGCGCGCGGGATCGCCAGCTCCATCACGAGGCGCGCGCGCGTGGGGCCGCGCGGACCGGCCGCCTGCAGGAACCAGTTGTCGGCGCCGTCGTGCATCACGCGAAGCGGCACATCCTCGGGCCCGACGCCCAGGTGCGACCGCACGACGTGCGCGCCCGGGCCGACGCTCGGGATGCGCACGTTCCCCGTCTGCGGCAGGTCCACGATGATGTCCGCGTAGAACGCCTCGTCGCCGGCGGCGGGCGGCGCCCCGCTGGCCACGGGCTGCAGCCGCGTGTCGCGCACGTAGAGCTGGTAGTCCTCGCGCACGGCGTCGAACGCCACCATGCGCTTGAAGGGCGCCGTCGACGGCGTGAACGGCTCGTCGTACGCCGCGATCTGCGGGCGGCGCGTGTCGCGGTCCGGCTGGAAGACGTCGCTCTCGGAGCGCGAGCCGTACGCGGTGTCCGACGGCGAGGTCGGCGCTCGCGGGTCGGGCGCCGACACGAGCCCGCTCGGCGTCTGGATCGCCGCGGGCAGGTCGCCCTCGAGCGACACGTGCATCGCGAGGTCCTCGCGCGGGTCGGGCGGGATCTGCTCGTGCAGCACCGGCGAGGGCGTGCGCGCCGACGCCACCGTGCTCACCACGAGCAGCGGCACGACCGCGAGCAGCGAGCGCCTCACCGCCTCAAGTTATCTCGTCCACCCACCGGGCTCGTAGAAGTACGTGCCGTCGCGCATCGAGTAGCTCGGGGCGCGCCAGTGCGATCCCGGCGGCGCGTTCTCCCAGTGGCCGGGGATCCACGTGTACTGCATCCCCGTCCAGTGCCAGTAGCCGGCGACCCACGTCGACTTCGGCGACGGCGGCGGCGGACGCGGCTCCTGCATCGGCGCGGGCGGCGGCGCGCTGACGGCGACTCCCGGCGGCGGCTGCGGACCGGATTCGATCACGCAAGCCGACACGAGCCCGCAAGACGCGAGCAATGCGAACGCGAGCAACGCGACGATGGCCGCGCGCAGCTTCCCCATGGCGGACCCTTGCCTCCAGCTTACCATCCCGTACGCGCCGGGGGACCCCACGCTTCCCTCGGGGTACGACATGAACGAGAAGACTCTCCGCGAAGAGATTGCGTCGCTCCCCGCCGACCTGCGCCGACACCTGGACGAGAGCGGCTTCGACGCGGATCGGCTCGTCGCGCTCGCGCGCCCGCTCTGGTCGAGGGCGCCAGGCGCATCCGGGCAGAAGGACGAGAGAAACCGCGTCCGAGGCGCCGTCGAGGCCCCGCGCGCGTCGGACATCCTCGACGCGCCGCAGCCAGGCTCGCCGGAGCACGCTGCGTGCGAAGCCGGGGGGCTGGAGGCGATCCGGCGCGGCGAGCTCGCGCTCTGCGTCCTGGCCGGCGGCATGGCGACGCGCATGGGCGGCGTGGTCAAGGCGCTCGTCGAGGCCTTCGACGGGCACACCTTCCTCGACCTGCGTCTGCGGGAGAACGCGACGTGGTCGGCGCGCGCCGGCCGCCCCGTCCCCTTGTGGCTGATGACGAGCGACGCGACCGACGGGCCGACGCGCGAGGCACTGAAGAAAGCGAACGCGTCCGCGCACGTGGCCACCTTCCGCCAGGACGTCGGCCTGCGCCTCACGCCCGAGGGCTCGCTCTTCCGCGACGAGCAGGGAGCGGCCTCGACCTACTCGCCCGGGCACGGCGACCTGCCCGACGCGCTCCGCCGCTCCGGGCTGCTCGAGCGCTTCGTCGCCTCCGGCGGGCGCACGGTGTGGATCGCGAACCTCGATAACCTCGGCGCTTCGATCGACTCGGCGATCCTCGGGCTCTTCGTGAAGACGAAGGCCGACGTGATGGTCGAGGTGGCGCCGAAGGAAGCTGGCGACAAGGGGGGCATCCCTGCGTGGGCCGACACCCCGGACGGCCGCCGCCTGCAGGTCCTCGAGGAGTTCCGCCTCCCCCCCGGCTTCGACGCCGCCTCGGTCCGCGTCTTCAACACGAACACGTTCCTCGTGCGCGCCGAGCCGCTGCTCAGCACCCCCATCCGCTGGAACTGGTTCGAGGTCGAGAAGAAGGTCGACGGCCGCACCGCCGTACAATTCGAGCGCCTCTTGCAGGAGCTCACCGCCGCCATGCCCGCCGCCTACGTCCGCGTCCCTCGCGAGGGGGCCCTCGCCCGCTTTCTCCCGGTGAAGGATCACGAGGAGCTCGCGCGCCGTCGCGAGGCCATCCGGCAGGTCGCCGCGGCAAGGGGAATGATCTGAATGCCCGCCGTGCGCCCGGGGGGCTTAAGCGATACTAAGGGGGAGCGAGCCGCAGACATGAGCAACAAGGTCGTCCCCCTGCGCCCCGAAGCGCGCTCCGAGGGAGACCCCTCCTGTCGCCCGCGGCTCATCCCGCGCGTGCTCTCGCACATGCCGGGGTGCACCCGCGAGCAGCTCGCCGCCGCCGCCAACGCGCAGGAGGCGCTCATCATCAAGTACGAGACGCGCCTCACGACGATGGTGGCCAAGATCCTCATCGACAAGCTGCCGCCCATCGAGTCGTGGGTCGCCGCCGTGCTCCCCTCGACGGGGCAGGACGACGACACCGAGGGAGACCTCGTCGAGATCGCCCCGCGCGAGCACGCCATCGAGATCGCCGAGCCGTGGCCGTCGATCTGCCGCGCACTCAAGGAGCCGCCGATCCCCGACCGGCTCGACATCGTCGTCGAGTCGCAGCACGTCATCGGGCTCATGTCGCTCGACGTCGAGCCGGCGCTCCCGGTGACGCGCAAGCAGGCGGAGGCGGCGAACCTGCCGGCGCACCTGCTCTTCGCGCGCGGCGAGGCGTTCGCGTCGCTCAACGAGGAGCCCGCCGATCCCAAGGCGCTCGCCGAAGCGTTCGAGGAGCACCGGCGCCTGCTCGAGGACAACAGCGAGGAGATCCTCGACAGCCTCCGCAAGGTCTCGGTGCGCACGCCGCTCGAGGACTGCGTGGGCGTCGTGCTCGCGCTCGGACCGGACGGGAACGCCGTGTCCGCCGTGACGAAGGAGCAGTCGCGCAAGCTCGTCGCCGAGAAGCCGTTCCTCGCGCGCAAGCTCGAACGCTGCGGCGTGTCGGGCACCCTCAAGGACGGGCGCGACATCCTCACGATCCCCATCATCGTATGGGCCAAGGGACACGTGTCCGTGCAGACGCGGGACGTGGTCGAGACCGTCTGATCGAGTATTCTCGCCGGTTCCCCCGTGCACTTCGAGATTGCCCACGAGTTCGACATCCCGCTCGACGCCCTGGAGCTGGCGGTCATCTCGCCCGACCTGGTGGACAAGTTCGTCGGGACGGTGCGCAAGCTCGGCAACGTCGGCATCGAGGGGGTGACCGAGAGGAGCCGCTCGCTCAAGGCAGGCGTGCTCGAGCGCGTGTGGCACTACCAGGCCAACCTGCGGGTCCCCAAGTTCGCGCGCGGCTACCTGACGCCCGAGATGATGGCGTGGGACGAGCAGAGCACCTACGACATGGGCAAGCACCGCGGCAAGTGGACCATCGTGCCCAACGTGAAGCCGGCGTGGCGGCGGTACCTGTCGGCCACCGGGACGTACGAGATCGAGCCGCTGGGTGAGGGGCGGTCGCGCCGCGTCGTGCAGGGGGACCTGGACCTCAAGGTGCGCGTGGTAAGGCAAGTGGCCGAGCGGCTCATCGTCAACGAAGTGAAGAAGGCGTTCGAGGCCGAGGCGGCGACGTTACGCGACATGGCGACGCTGATCTGAGAGGCAGCATGGGCATGCGACTGACGAGAGCACGCGGTGCGTTGGGGGTCGTTGCGACGATGCTGCTGGCGCGCGCTGCGGCGGCCGACCCGCTGCCGACGAGCGCCGAGCACGTCGTCAGCGGTGGGCGCAGCATCGTGACCGACGACACGACCGAGGCGACGGTGCTCAACCCGGCGAACCTCGCGTGGCTGCCGGCGCCGGAGTTGCGATTCGACTGGGTCGGGTGCTCGAGCGACCTCGCGAAGGTGGGGTGCGGCGAGTCGCTGGCGGTGGGGACGCCGCTGTTCTGGGGGCTGTCGACGGCGCTGCGGTTCGACATCGTGGCCCCGCCTTCGGGCAACTACTCCTCGGTGGGCGCGGGCTTCCCGTACGCCGGGTACGACTAC
>DATJYG010000832.1:0-3814 GCA_035499695.1 Polyangiaceae bacterium | reverse complement strand
ACCCTCTAGTCGCGCTGCACTGGATTAAATCTACGTCTCCGGATCTGCGGCGGGTGGACGAAATGTGCGCGCAACGTAATCTGCCGCACCGTGTTCCCGACCCGCCGCCTCCTCGCTCTCGCCAGCCTCGCCAGCACCCTCGCCCTCGTCGCCTACGGATGCGCGGGCGGCAACTCCTCCACCAACGCCTTCACCGGGACCGACTCGGGTAGCGGCGACGGCACCGCGAGCAGCAGCAGCGGCGGGAGCAGCGGGAGCAGCAGCGGCCTCTCGGGAAGCAGCAGCGGCAGCAGCGGCAGCAGCAGCGGAGGCGCGAGCGACGCCGCGCAGGACTCGCCCGGCCTCGCCGACGCCATGTCGTGCGTGCACAACGACGACTGTACGGGGTCGAACATCTGCACGAGCGGCTACGCGTGCCTGGGCGGCCTCTGCGTCCCCACGGGCAAGCCGCAGAACTGCGACGACGGCGTCCCCTGCACCGACGACTCGTGCAGCGCGCAGGCGAACAAGTGCGTGCACACGCCGAACGACTCGAACTGCCCGAACAGCGAGTACTGCGATCCGGTGAAGAACTGCGTGCAGACGCTTCCCTGCACGCCGGGCAGCTCGGTGTGCGACCGCCTCAACACCGACGTGTGCAACGGGACCTACACCTGCGACGCGAGCAAGATGTACTGCGTGCTGGGCGCCGCGCCGTGCGCGATGGTCACCAACGCCACCACGATGTGCACGGACGGAACCGCCGCGGACGGGGGCCCGCAGGCCACGTGCGCCTGGACGTGCGACTCCGGCTACGTGCACATCGTCTGGACCAACGGCGTGCCCACCCAGGTCACGAGCTTCGGCCCGCCGCCCCCGAGCGGCGGGTGCGAGTGCCACCAGACGTCGACGACCGACAAGCCGGACCTGAGCTTCGTCGATTCCAACTGCGACGGCATCGACGGCACCGTGGCCAACGCGATCTTCGTGGACACCGTCACGGGCGCCGACACCAACCCGGGCACCATGGCCAGCCCGATGAAGACCATCGGCGCCGCCATCATCACGGCGTCCACGGCTTCGCCGGCGAAGGACGTCTACGTGTCCAAGGGCCTCTACGCCGAGCAGGTCACCATGACGACCGGCGTCAGCATCTACGGCGGGTACGACGCGGCCAACCAGTGGCAGCGGGCGAACGCGAACGTCACGACCATCGCGAGCCCGAACGCCACGGGCGTGCTCGCGAACGGGCTCGGGGCGGCGCAGGACATCCAGCTCTTCACCGTGACCGCGAACGACGCGCAGGGGCAGACGGCGACGGGCGACGGAAAGAGCAGCATCGGCATCCTCGTCGTCGACTCGAGCGCCGGCGTGACCATCGCCGGGTGCAACGTCACCGCGGGCGCTGGAGCCAAGGGCGCCGACGGCAGCCCGGGCGGCACCGGGAACCAGGGCGGCAAGGGCGGCGACGGCTCGGGACAGGCGAACGGGGGCGCCGGCACCGGATGCGGCGGCGCCAACGGTGGACCGGGCGGCGCGGGCGGCAACGCCGGCACGAATGCCGGGGGCAACGGCAATCCGGGGACGGGCATCTCGGGAGGCGGCTCGGGCGCCTCCGGCGGTGGCCCCGGAGGCGCCGGCTCGTGTTCGGCGACGGGCTCGAGCAACGGCAACCCCGGCGGATCCGCGATGAGCCCGGGCGGCGTGGGTTCCCCCGGCTCCAACGGCAACCAGGGCGCGAGCATCGGCACGTTCGACTCGAGCGGCAACTACCTGCCGCCGGCCGGCGGCATGGGGAGCAACGGCACGCCCGGCGGCGGCGGTGGAGGAGGAGGCGGAGGCGGAGGAACGACGCACGGCAGCAGCGAGTTCGAGATCCCTCCGTGCTCGTGCGGTGACGCCAACGTCGCCGGGGGCGGGGGCGGCGGCGGTGGCGGCGGCGGCTGTGGCGGTTCGCCGGGGGGCGGCGGACACGGAGGCGGCGGCAGCTTCGCCATCGCCATCGTCTCGTCGAACGTCACCGTGCAGCAGACGACGATGAGCACCGGCACCGGCGGCAACGGCGGCAAGGGAGGCGACGGCGGAGGAGGCGGAGCGGGCGGGCCCGTCGGGCACGGCGTCGCGGGTGGCGACTCGAACACGTCGTGCAGCGACCGATCCGGCGGCACGGGTGGCGACGGCTCGCAGGGCGGAGCCGGAGGAAAGGGAGGCGGCGCCTCGGGAGGCACCGGCGGCGCGTCGGTGTGCATCATCCACAAGGGCGGCACGCCCACGGTGACGGCGACGCAGTGCACGAACGCCGGCGCGGGACAGGGCGGCGCGGGCGGCACCAACGGGCTGCAGACCGCGCCCAACGGGACGGCCGGGACGACGGCCGACGAGACCGCGTCGCAGTGATCAGGTGAGGGGGCGATGACCCGCACGGCGTACGCAGCGCTCGTCGCCACGTGTCTGGTCGCGTGCGGCTCGAGCAAGTCCAACGCCGGCGGCTTCACGTCGGACGGTGGCTCCGGATCGAGCAGCGGCGGCGGTGACGCCGGCGGGGTGCTCGACACGGGATCCGACGTGCCGACGCTCGTCACGTGCGGGCACCCCGATTGCGACGGCGACGGCTACGCGACGCCCGCCGACTGCAACGACGGCGACCCGCTCGTGAACCCCGAGGCGTTCGACTTCACGGGCGACGGAGTCGACGACGACTGCGACGGCAAGGCCGACGATCCGGTGCTCCACTGCGAGACGGCCCCGTCGCAGCCGCCCGGCTCGCCGACCGACTTCGCGCGCGCCGCGGAGCTCTGCGCGCAGAACAGCAAGACGAACGCGGGCACCGTCTTCGATCCGCTCGTCCACGCCGCGTGGGGGCAGGTGGCCGGCCTCGGCCCCGGGCAGACGCTCTGGACGTCGCAGACCAAGCCCGAGCAGGTCGCCATCGTCTCGAGCTTCGGCAGCAACATGCCGCGCTCGGGCCGCACCATGTTCGGCCTTGCCAACGGGCCCTGGGGAGCCACCGACCCGCGCTCCTCGATGCCGCTCGACCCGATGGGCTTCCACATCGACGACGGATGCGCCGCGATCCCGCTCATGGGCCAGGACTGCGCGTCGCTCACCGCCGGGACGCCCGCGGGCGGCGTCAACGTGCAGGACTGGGCCGAGCTCGCGCTCGACGTGAAGATCCCGAGCAACGTGCAGACGGTGGACTTCGACTTCTCCTTCTTCTCGTCCGAGTTCAACCAGTGGTGGCAGTCGGCCGCGAACGACGCCTTCTTCGTCCTCGTGACGAGCAAGGAGTCTCAGGGCGGGAACGTCGCCAAGGACTCGAGCGGCCTGGCCGTCACCATCAACAGCGCCTTCTTCCAGCTCTGCCCCGCGCCCCCCGGCCCGACCGGGCTCTCGATGGACAAGTCGGCGGCCATCCAGGCGTGCGTCGGCACGTCCGGCGCCGCGAGCCAGATGATCTACGGCGACCTCGCCGGCACCGGGTACGACGGCGCGGCCGTGAGCACGGACGACACGGCCATGGCCCAGAACGGGAGCACGTACATCTACGGCGGGGGCACCGGCTGGCTCTCGGCGAAGTTCCCGGTCACGCGCGGCGAGACCATCCAGATGCGCATCGTCCTGATGGACACGTTCGACGGCCTGAAGGACTCGGCGCTCCTCTTCGACGCGCTAAGGTGGGAAAAGGCAATGGGAATGGGCGGGATCGGTAGGCCTCCGCCGAATCAATGATCAGGCGTACCATCGAGGTCCCATGAGCTTCGAGCCCCGATTCGAGACGCTCCGCGACATCTACGACCACAGCATCGCGACCTACGGGTCCCGCGAGCTCTTCGGC
>DATJYG010000831.1:0-5131 GCA_035499695.1 Polyangiaceae bacterium | reverse complement strand
AGGGCCGTGCTGGCGGGGCCGATGTTCCCGGCGATCGCGTAGTCCGCCCCGCTGCTCGTCCAATCGGTGCAACGGCCATCGGAGCCGGGGGCTGGACCATTCGCGGACCGTCACGCGCTGACCCACTCGCGACCGTTCCAGATTTTCTCCTCCGGGTCGCTGTCGAAGTCGAGCTCCTCGGGGACGTCGAACGTCTTGCCGCACGCCGGATTCGGGCACTGCAGCCGGGGCTCCCCCTGGACGCACGAGTCTTCGTCCAGATTGTCGTCGCCGAGCAGCAACCACAGATCGTCCGGATCGTGGCCCTCGCCCGATCGTTCGGGCGGCCGGCGACCCACGCGCGCGCGGGCGTAGGTCGTCGCTTCGTTAATCTGCCAGAACGTGTCGATGTCCTCGTTGGTCGGCAGATGGTTGCACCACGGGCAGCGCATCGCGCCCGTGTCGGGCGGGACGTGCGCAGTCGGCAGCTCGCGCAGGGCGAATCGAGCGAGCTCGGGCTGCGCCGCGTAGCGCGCGGCGTTGTCGTCGCGGTAGCGGCAGCAGACTTCGCAGCGGCGGACGAAGCCCTCGCGAACGCCCCAGCCGCGGCTGGCGCAGAAGTCGCACGGGTTCGAGTGGGCAGGCTCCACTGTGTAGGGCGTCCAGGAGTCCGGCATGAGGAGACGGTAGCCCCGTGGGGGACACCCTGCACTTTCCTAATCGCATGCATCGTTGGGCCGCTTGGGGGCTGCGATCCCGGGATGCCGGCGGGAAACGCTCGTCTCAGGGATGCCGGGACGGATGGTGGTGGCTGACGCGTGCCCATCGATGAAGCGGACCTCGACCCATCGCACTGTCCCGCGACAGGGCCGGATCTGTCCGGGACAGGGGGTAGAGCGTGCGGCTCTCATGAGTTTCGCGCATCTGAGCTTGGCTTGAGCGCTGCAAGGGTCCGGCGCATGGGGCATACTCCGGTCATGCGGCAATCGATCCTCGAGCGCATCGTCGAGGAACGCGTCGGCCAGTCCCTCGTCGGCAACGTCAGCACGGCGATCGACCGAATCGCAGAGGAGATTGCCACGGAAGCGCTGCAGGAGGAGTCCTTCCGACACGTCCTCCGTGAGCTGGTTCACCGGCGGTCCGAGGAGATGCTCGAGCAGTTGCTCCGGACGCCGAGAAGGACGAAGCGCCGGCCGCGCCCGTAGTACATCGAGCCGACGGAGGTTTTCAGAAACGGATCCGCGGATCTCGCTTGAACGAACGCGGACAGCGACGACGGAGGACTCGGCGAGTACCTCCTCAAATGCGAGTTGCAGCCGGTGCCGAAGACGGGAAGGAGCTCGGGCCGTCGACTGCTGCGCCGACATCGAGCTCGCGGCGCTCCGGCCCGAGGGGAGCGATCGGCGCGAGCCACGCGCGACATCGTAGCAACGGCGTGACTAGCCTGAGCACCATGGATCCCGAGCCAGTGCCGTTCGAAACGCTTCGAGCTCGATACGCACGGTGGCCCATTGAAGGGACAACTTCTGACAGGCAGCCTCCAACCACTCGTCGTGCTCGCGATCGGTGATCCGGCGGCTTCCTCTCTTTTCGGGATGAGGGACGCGAATCGCGTTGCTGGACCTCGAGCCGCTCGCGACCAGCGCGTCCCACGCCTTGTCGCCGAGCGTCGCCAGGAGCCTCGGCTGGAGGGGACACCCACAGATCTGTCCGGGACACCCCCTCGGCGGCTGGAGCGCTGCCTGACCGCGCGAGGGAGGAGCGCCTCAGCGAGAGGCTTGCACGCGTCGAATCCGCGGTGATCACACACTCGGCAGAGATCCGAGGCCTGCACAGCGACTTCGGTCGTCTCCGTCGCGACTTCGAGGAAGCGCGCTGACGACGGCTGAGCATCCGCCAGGCGCGTCGGACCCGCGGTCGTCATCCAATCACCGCCGACAAGTGCGCCACGCGCGACTGGGCAGGAGCATCGACCCGCACACCCTCGGTGACTGCAGGGCAAACGGCTGCCCCAGCCCCTCGTCGTCGCGTTCGGCGCGGATCGCGCCAGCCACGAGGAGCTGATCGATGGCCTCTCCGACCGACGAGGGACCGCGCGAGACGTCTTCGTCGCCGTCGTCGCTTGCCCTCCCAACACACAGTCCTTCGAACCTGTAAGCGATGTCCTGGCGTGGCCCCCCCTGTCCCGGGACACCCCAGATCTGTCCCGGGACAGATCCTTCTCATGGCAACCCCGCGGAAGTGCGTAGCTCGGGCGTGGCATACACCCTGCTGAGGACCTCGCTCGACACCCAACCCAAGGAGGCCCATGATCATGCCGATGAAGGTCGTTCGCGGAAGAGTCGAAGACGGTCGCGTCGTCGTCGACGAGCCCTTGCCCGAAGGCGTGGAGGTCACCGTGGTCGTCGCCGCCGGCGACGAGCGCTTCGACCACGACGAGGAGCAGATCGCGGAGCTGCGAGCGTCGCTGGACGAAGCGGACCGCGGTGAGCTCGTGCCGCTCGATGTCGTGCTGAGCGGCCGGTGAACCGCAGGCTCACCGTCGCCTTCACCAAGCGGGCGACGAATCAGACGCGGCGCGCTCTCGCGTGGTGGCGAGAGAACCGCCACGCCTCTCCGGATCTGCTCGAGCAGGAGCGCCGGCCGCGCCCGTAGTGCCTCCTCAAATGCGAGTTGCAGCCGGTACCGAGGACGGGAAGGAACTCGGGGCGTCGACTGCTGCGTCTAGGTCGTGCCGCAGAGCCTGAGTGGAAGCCCCTACCGAGAAGCCGCGCCCGGCAGCCCGGATCCATACCTGGCCGCCTGGGGCGCGCTGCGGGATCTACGGTGCACGCGGGGCATGGCCGCCGCAGGACTCGCGGCTTGCCTGGCCGTGGTGGTCGTCGTGCTCGCCCACGACGCGCTGGACGCGCTGTCGGCGTGGTTGGTGCTGGGCCTCACCTGCATGTGCGCGGCGCTGATCCTCGGACGTGACGACGTCACGTGCCCGCACTGCTGCACGACGTTCGGGTTCACGAATCGATGCGCCGCATGCGGGATCCGCGTCGGAACCCCGCGCGGCGTGATGGCACCGGCTCGATGGGTCACCGATCTCACGCGCAGCGCGGTCGCGCGGGACACGGCCACTGCCCGTTCCCTGTTGCTCGCGGCCGTCGCGCTGAGCACGTGGCCGCTGCTCTTCCTGGTCCAGCACTGGCGCGCGTTTCAGAACGAGGTCGCGTGGCAACTGGAGCCCTGGCGGGTCCACGATCTGCCGTCAGCCATCCCGACCTACGCGATGCTCCTCTCGCCCGCGGTGCTGGCGCTGGTGGCGGCATCCGCGTTCGTCTCTGCGTGCGCCAAGCAGATCCCGTCCAACGTGTACGCGTGGGTCGCGTTCCCGCAGGTCTGGCTTCTCTCGTTCGGCGGCACGGTCTTGGAGGTGTTCTCGCTCTGGAGCCCGGACCTCCGGTGGTGACGATGAGCGAGGTCCCCTACCGGTCGGAGCAGGTTGGCGTCAGGATCGTCAACCCCCGGTCCACCTTCTGGTCGCGACTGCGACTGTCGCCGAAGGAATCGGCGGACTTGTTCGTCGTCTACGTCGGGGTCTGTCTCGCAGCCGGATTGGTCGCCATGTGGGCGATAGCCCTCCTGTTCTGGCAGTCGCCTGCTCACGGGTATGGCGAAGCACAGGAGAGGGTCGTCATCTGCGTGACGATCCTCGGGTCTGTGCTCGCGATTGGGGTCACGTCGCTCGAGGCGACATCGGCCTTCAGGATCATCCGGCCAGAGCGGATGCTCCCGCGGGAGATCCACCTCTTCGAGGACCACGTGATTGTCGTCCCCTTCGTCGGGACCGCCTTCCACATTCCGTGGAGTGAGTACGTCCTCGGTGCCACGGCGGCGCCGGGTGGTGTGCGCCTGCTCCTTTGCCGGGAACCTCGCCTCGAGTTCTCCGTGCGGCGCTCGGCGCTGAAGGCCCACGAGTGGGCGCTGCTCCGTCGCTGGCTCGAGGCGCGCGACCTGGGCGGCTGATCTGACTTACGATCCGGTCCGTGAGCGACGGACCTTACCGGTCTGACACCGAGGCGGCGATGGAGCGCGCCGCCGAGCTCGAGGCGGAGGTCGAACGACTGCGCGCCGAGCTCGAGGAGGCAACGGCCGCGAAGGTGCGCGTCGCCGACGATCAGGCAGAAGGCGTCAGTGCTCGCAGTGGCCGTCTTTCGTCGGCCTCAAGCCGGGGCGGCACTCCATGCACTCGCCCGTCTGCGGATTGCGAAACGTAGTGCCCCCGTGGGCGCTCGGGCACGGCATGTCGACGCAGTGGCCCGTCTCGTCGGGGCCCTTGCCCTTCGCGCACATGCACACGCCCATGAGGAGCTGGCCGTCCACGCAGGGCGGTGGGGGTGGCTCGGTCGGCGCAGTGGATGACGGGCCTGCAGACGCAGGCGCTTCCGCAGAATCCGGCGGCGCCGAGGAATGCGACGGCTCGGCGGACGCCGACGCGTCGGGTGCCGGCGACGCGGGTGCCGACGACGGAGCGGACGAAGGAGCGGGCACCCCGGGCGGAACGGGCTGACTGCCCCCGCAGGCGACCAGAAGCCAGACCCAGTGGATCCTCACGCCATGCAGAATAGATCGCCGCGCAGCCTCGATGCGATGCTTGTCGTATGGGCACCCACCAATGAGCGGTGACCGGCGGGGTCGGCGTGTGTTTCTCGAGCCTTCTGCTCGGGGTCGGGGCATCTTCGAAGAGAAGCCATGACGACGAAGCTGACAGGCACCGCGCCGTACGTCGCTCTCCTTGCGGCAGGTGTCCTCGCGGCTTGCGGCAGCTCCTCCTCCAGCTCTTCCGGTGATGGAGCCGATGGTGGAGGCGACTCGAGCTCCGGGTCGGCCTCTGGCTCCGGCTCGAGCTCGGGATCAGGGTCCTCCTCTAGTAGTGGTTCAGGGTCGGGCTCGAGCTCCTCCTCTGGTTCTGGCTCGAGCTCCGGCTCCGGCACCTCCGACGGCGGCGGCTCGGGCCCTTCGAGAATGAGGGCCGGAACCAACCTGTGGAACCTGGGCTGGGGCATCTACAGCAACGTCTTCAGCATCTCCGGAGACAGCTCCACCTGGAGCGCCCTGGTGCCGCCGTTCACCGGAAAGAGCGGGAAGGCGAGTGTCCCGTGGA
>DATJYG010000830.1:0-20329 GCA_035499695.1 Polyangiaceae bacterium | reverse complement strand
TTCACGAGGCTCGAATTCGCCACGGAGCGCGCGAGGTCGCGGGCGATGGCCACGTCGGGAGCGCCCGAGATGCGCACCTCCACGAGCTTCGTGGCGCCCTCGCCGTCCTCGGCGATCTGGCGCGCGAGCTCCACGCAGATGCCCTCGAGCACCTCGGCGAGAGCGGAGTGATCCGCCGTGCCCTCCTCGATGATCGGATTGCCGGCGAGCCCGTTGGCCAGCGCAAACACCGCGTCGTTGGTGCTCATGTCGCCGTCCACCGTGATCATGTCGAAGCTCGCGTGGCACGCGCGCGCGAGGGCGCTCTGCAGCGCCTTCGGCGAGACGGCGAGGTCGGTCGTGATGAACGCGAGCATCGTCGCCAGCTCGGGGGCGATCATCCCGCTACCCTTCGCGAACGCGGCGACGCTCGCCTCGACGCCACCGATGCTCATGGTGCGGCTCGCGAGCTTCACGCGCGTATCCGTCGTCATCACCGCCTGCGCGGCCTGCTCGATTGCCCCGGCGCGCGCGGCTGCCAGCGCCGGCGCCGCCGCGACCAGCTTGGCGACGGGGAGCGGCACCCCGATGACACCCGTGGACGCGGCGACCACCGCGTCGGGCGCGACGTCGACCGCGCGCGCGACGGCCTGGCACACGGCCCGCACGTCCGCGAGGCCCTCGGGGCCGGTGAGGGCGTTCGCGTTCCCGCTGTTGGCGACGATGGCGCGCATGCCTTCCGCGGGCAGGCGCTTCTCGGCATCGCGAACGGGAGCGGCGCGCGAGGCGTTCACGGTGAAGCACCCGGCGGCGGCGCAGGGCGCCTCGCTGTAGACGAGCGCCAGGTCCTTGCGGGCGGCCTTGATGCCCGCGTTGATGCCGGCGTACGAGAAGCCTCGAGGGATCTTCACGTCGCGTCCTCCTCAAGCGGCGAAGCGCTGCAGGTGCTCGAGGCCCAGCGCCTCGTCCCAGCCGTTCATCAGGTTCAAGTTCTGCACGGCCTGGCCGGCAGCGCCTTTGAGCAGGTTGTCGATCGCCCCGATGGCCACGACCACGTCGCCGTCGGCCGCGGCGCCGACGAGCGCGAGGTTCGTCCCGACGGCGCCCGAGAGGCGCACGTCGCCGGGGGGCACGACGCGCACGAACGCCGAGCGTCCGTAGGCTTCGACGAGGCACGACTGAATGCGCTCGCGCGTCGCCCCGGAGCGCGGCCGCGCGTAACACGTCGCCAGCAGCCCGCGCGGCACGGGCAAGAGGTGTGCGGTGAAGGTCACGCGGGCGGCCGACGCGACACGCGAGAGCGCACGCTCGACCTCCGGCGTGTGCTGGTGCGCGAGCACCTTGTAGGCGCGTACGTCGCCGTCGACCGCGAGGAACGAGTAGGCGTCGCCGCTCTGCCGGCCGGCGCCGGTCACGCCGCTCTTGGCGTCGACGACGATTCCCGTCGTCTCGACGAGCCCCTCGCGCACGAGCGGCGCGAGCGCCAGGAGCGCCGCCGTCGGGTAGCAGCCGGGGTTGGCGACGAACGATCCGCCCGGCGGCGCTCCGAAGAGCTCGGGTAGCCCGTAGTGTGCGCGCGCGAGGAGCGCGGGCGCCGTGTGCTCCATCGCGTACCAGCGCGGGTACTCCTTCGCCTCGAGGCGGAAGGCGCCCGAGAGGTCCACGACCTGCTTGCTGGCGTCCACGAACGCAGGCACCAGGCGCATCGACACGTCGGCAGGCGTCGCGAGCAGCACCGCATCGCACGCGCCCGCATGGTCGACCGCCGCCGCGTTCGGCGCGAAGCGCACGTCGTTCGCCAGGCGCATCCCGAGCGTCGCGGCGACGCTCTCCCCGGTGCGCGCGTCGCTCGTGGCGAACGCGAGCACCATGCGCGGGTGCGCGGCAACGAGCCTCGCGGCCACAGCTCCCGAGGTGCCCGACGCACCGACGACGCCGACGCGCAGCGGGGCCATCTAAGGATGCGGCTTGCCGCGCAGGTCGTTCAGGCGCTTCTGCACGTCCGGCGGGAGTGCCGAGGGAGCCGGGATGCGCGGTAGCGCGGCGCTCGCACCCGGAGCTGCGGGTTGCTGCGCAGGGAGCTGCGCGTGCGCCTGGGGATTGGGCGCGGCTGCCGCCGCGGCGACGGACGCCGCGGGAGCCGTCTCTGCCGGTGTGGACGCAGGTGCCGCGGGGGTCACGGCCCACCAGAGCGCAACACCCACGAAGAGCGCCGCGCCGACGGCCGTCAGCCACATCGGCGTCTTCGGCTCCTCCTCCTGAGGGGATGCCGCCCCGGCCACGTGCTGGTCGCTCATCTCGCGGACCTTGTACCACACGATCGCCCTTTCTGCGGGGCCCCCTCCCCGGCGAGGGGGCGCGGGCGTCGTGCGGGATCGGCGCTTGCACCTCCCGAGCGCTATGCTGCTGTCCGTGAAGCCCGTCGCATTCGTCACCGTGGCTCTCGCACTCCTCACGTCGCCCGCCCTCGCGCAGCAGCAGCCGCTGCCCTCGCTCCCGGGCCCCGGCGGCCCAGCAGCCCCGGCGAACACGCCTCCGGCGGCGCAGGCGCAGGCACCGACGACGCCGCAGCAGCTCTACGAGCACGTGCGTCGCGGGGTGGTCGTCGTGATGAAGAACGGCGTGCCGGCCGCAATCGGGACGGTTCTCGGCACCGACGGCCGCATCCTGACCGCCCTGTCAGGTCTGGGCGGCGCGGAGGGTGCCGACGTTCTCTATGCGGACGGAACCACGGTTCACGCCAAGCTGGGCAACACTGACGCAGCGGATGACCTCGCGCTGCTCGTCCCGACGACGCACGCCAAGTCCGGCGAGGGCCTCACCGCGAGCGAGCTCGATCCGGTCGGGGCGCAGATCCGGGCGCTGCTGCCGAGCCGTGGCGCCAAGCTCGCGCCGGCGATGGCCGACGTGAAGGGAAAGGCGGACGCGCACGCGCGAGACGGCGCGCCGCTCCTGCAGATGCTCGACGTCGACGTGAAGGGTCCGCTCATCGCCGGCGCCCCGCTGCTGGACTCGACCGGCAGCGTCGTCGCCGTGCTGGTGCGCGCGTGCAAGGGGGCGGCACCCCAGCCCGAAGCCGCAACCCCCTGGGCCGGTTGGGGCAGCGTGCCCCAGGCGACCGCTAAAGCCGCGGCCTGTGCCCCGGTCGTGGTCGGCGCACCGGTGGCGACGATTCGCTCGTTCCTGACGAAGCTCCCGACCTCCCAGGCGGCGACCGCGCCGGCGGCGGGCCCGTGGCTCGGCATCCGCGGCGAGACCGAAAGCGACGGCCAGGTGCACGGCGTACGCGTCCTCGCGGTGGCGCCGAAGAGCCCAGCCGAGGCGTCAGGGCTGAAGTCCCCGGACGTGATCGCTGCCGTGGACGGCCAATCCGTCGATTCGCCGGACAAGCTGGCCGACGCGATCGCCAAGCACGCGCCGGGTGAGACGGTCAAGCTGCTCGTCTTCGGTGACGGCCGCTTCCGCGAAGTTTCGGTCGTTCTGCGCGCGGCTCAGTAGGGTTACCGCGATTCCTTCGGCGTCACGCGGGCTTCGCGAGCATCGCGGTTGACACCCCTGCCTCCTCCTTGCGACGATCCGCGGTCGTGGGAGGTCCCCTGCGCATCGAGGTGGCTGGCGAAACCAACGTCGGCATGAAGCGCACGCACAACGAGGACAACTTCTCCATCATGGAGGAGAGTGGCCTCTACATCGTGGCGGACGGGATGGGGGGGCATGCGTCCGGCGAGGTCGCCAGCAAGATGGCGGTCGACGCGATGCGCGAGTTCTTCGCCGCGACGGCCAACGATCCGGAGCGGACGTGGCCGTACAAGATGGACCGCAGCAAGGGCTACGAGGAGAACCGGCTCATCACCGGCATCAAGCTCGCGAACCTGCGCATCTACGAGAGCGCGCAGCGCGACCCGCGCCAGCGCGGCATGGGCACGACCATCGTCTCGCTGTTCGCGGTCGAGGACGGCGTCTACATCGCCCACGTGGGTGACTCGCGCATCTACCGCGTCCGCGACGACAAGATCGAGCAGCTGACCGAGGACCACTCGCTGCTCAACGACTACATCAAGATGAAGCGCCTCACGCCCGAGGAGATCGCAAACTTCCCGCACAAGAACGTCATCGTGCGGGCCCTCGGCATGAAGGACACGGTGAAGGTCGACACGCGCCTCGAGCAGCCGCGCGCCGGGGACGTCTACCTGATGTGCTCCGACGGCCTTTGCGGCCCGGTGACCGACCCGGACATGCTCGACATCGTGCACGGCACGCAGGACCTCAAGACGGCGGCGTCGCGGCTCATCGCGAAGGCGAACGAGAACGGCGGACCGGACAACATCACCGTGGTCCTCGCGCGCTGGGTCGCGAGCTAGCGCACGTCCATCGGCCCGAGCGCGTAGTACGCGACCAGCACGAGCAGCAGCGTGACGAGCGCCACGAGGACGTACCCGATGCGCGCCTGGCCGGTGCTCCAGCCGTCGCCGAAGAACTTGCCGCGCGAGCGCCGACGGATGCGTCGCTGCACGCCCGCGAGCAGGTCGGGAGCGCCGTCCCCGAGCGACTCGTTCGAGAGCGCCCGCTTCAGGAGGTCGCGGACCTGCGCCTCCTCCTTGTCGTCGAGCTTCACGTCGTCGTCGTCGGTCATGGGATCTTCTCTCCGAGGGCTTCCTCCACGAGCTCCTTGAGCTGCGCTCGCGCGCGGTGGATGCGGCTCTTGACGGTTCCCTCGGGCAGGCCGGTGATCGCTCCTATCTCTTCGTAGCTCAGTTCTTCCACGTCTCGGAGCACGAGGCACTCCCGGAAGCTCGGGTCGAGCTTGAGGATGGCTTGCTGCACGATGCGCTCCACCTGCTTGCCCACCATCATCTCGTCGGGACGCTCGACTTGTCCGACGTTCGCCCGCTTGAGCTCCCCCATCGGCACGCGCTCGGCGTGCGCCTCGAGCTCCTCCTGCTCGCCGGCGTGGCGCACGCGCAGGTACTTCGTCCTGTTCTTGCAGAGATTGATCGCGATTCGATAGATCCACGTCGAGAGCTTCGACTCCCCGCGGAAGGAGCCGATGGCCTTGAAGACCTGGACGAACACCTCCTGCGCGAGGTCCTCGGCCTCGGCGCGGGTACCGATCATCCGCAGCACGAGGGCGAAGACGCGTCGCTCGTACGCGCGCACCAGCGCGTTGAACGCGTGCTCGTCGCGAGCGATGAGTCGCTCGACGAGCCGCCGTTCCTCTTCCGGATCGTGGGGCAGCGGCACGCGGTCCCATCGTGCCCGATCCCAGTCCCCCGGGCGAGGGACGAGATCGTCGGGCGCAAGGAGATCCCCCGCCGCGCGGAGCCTCGCGCGTCGCGACATCTCCCCGGGCATGACCGCGGCGCCGCGCGGAAGTTCCTAGGGGACGCTCAGGAGCTCCGGCGCAGGGATTCGAACCCCGATAAGCGGAACCAAAATCCGCTGTCCTGCCGTTAGACGACGCCGGAAACGCGTGCAGCCTAGCACGCCGGCTCAGCCGACCCGGCGCATCGAGGCAATCTGCGCGTCCAGGCGTTCGACCTCGCGCCGCAGCTCGTCGCCCATGCGCGCGGAGCGCTCGGCGATCTTCTCGCCGTGACCCTTGACGGTCTCCGCCCACTTTCGGACGTCGTCCAGGTACGAGATCTGACGCTCGACGCCGCGGGCGGCTTGCTCCAGCTCGCCGAGGGCTGCCAGCGACTCGCCGCTCGCCCGCTCGCGCACGGCGAGAGCACGCGCCAGGCTGTATGCGGCGCGCACGACGAGGTCGCTCGCGGGGTCGTCGGCGTCCCACACGGCGACCACGTCCATCCCGTGGCGCTGCAGCGACTCGAGGCCCTCGGGCGCCGTCTTGCGGGAGTAGACGAAGACGCCGACCTGCGCCTGGCGGTTGCGTCGCGCCTCCTCGATCTCCTCGAGCGCCGCACGAACGGAGTAAGCCTGCTTCTCCTTCGCTTCCCACACGATGCGCGCGTGGGCGGCGGCCGCGTCGGCGCCCAGCTGGACGACGTAGTCGCCCTTCTTGCAAAGCTTGATGGCGCCGGTGACGTCGCCGGTCGCCTCGTAGAGGTCCCCGAGGCGCTGCGCTTCCTCGGCGAGCAGGGCGCCTAGGTGCTCCTCGAAGGCGATCCCGTGGCGTGTCGTTCGCGCTTCTTCCTTCTTGCGCGTGTCGATGCGCGCGAGAGTCTCGCGCACCTGCGACTGGAACTCGACGTTGTCGCGCGAGAGCTTGTCGATGGTGCCGAGCACCTCCTTCTTGAGCCGGGCGAGCGCCGACCCGTCGCGGTCGAGCGAGAACTCGCCGAGGAGGCGGCGGAGCGCCGAGCCCTCGTGGTCCATCGAGAACTCGCGCAGGATCTGCTTGCGCTGGTCGGAGAGCGCGTCCTCGATGGTCTTCGCGAGCTGCGCACGCAGGCCGGTGGCGTCGTCCGGCGAGAGCAGCTTGAACACCGGACTGCCCTGTCCGAGGTGCGTCGCCATGGCCTTGGCGAGCATCGAGTCGTCGGCTCCGACGTGAGCCTGCAGGGTGGTCGCGAGCTTCTCGGTCATCTCGGTGGCGCGCGACGCGAGGATCTCGCGCAGCTGCGTGACGAGCGCGTCACCCGCCTGGCGGATCGACGTGGTGTCCAGGTGCCCGCTCGCCATGCGCAGGGCGAGCACGCCGAGGCGCAGCGCCGCCGCCGCGAAGGCATCGCGGTCCTCGCCCTCGGCGTGCCGGTGCAGCTCGGCGACGACCTCTGGGTCCTTCACGTCGAGCACCACCTGCATGGGGGCCCGGCCGCGACGCGCCCGCTGCGCCGACTCCAGGGGTTGCACGTTCCCGAGCGCCATCACCCGCTGCTCCATGCGCGCGCCGCCTCCCGCTGTTCGTATGTTTAGCACGACCGCGGTGGGCAACGTGCTCACTTCCTCGCGCCGGCGAGCCTTTCCGCGATGCCGCTGTGTCGCTCGAGCGTCCGGGCCACCGCACGCGCGAGCAGCTCGGCGGTTCCGTCCCTCGCCGGGGGGGCCCCTACCAGGAGCACCGACCGGCGCGCACGGGTGACGGCCGTGTAGAGCAGCTCGCGCGTCAGGAGGGGCATGTCCGTCTCGGGCAGGACGAGGGCGACGTGGTCGAACTCGGAGCCCTGCGCCTTGTGGACGGTGAGGGCGAAGGCAGGCGCCACGTCCGGCAGCGTGTCGAGCGGGAACACCTCGAACTGGTCGCCTCTCGGGAACGCGGCCGCGAGCTCCGGGGCGCCGCCGCCCTCCGCGATGCGGAGGACGATGCCCTGGTCGCCGTTGAAGAGGCCGCGCTCGTAGTCGTTGCGCTCGACGAGAACGGGTGCCCCCGCCGCGAGCTGCTCGGCGCGCCAGCGCCGGCTCCGGGAGGCGCCTCGGAGCCTCGCGAGCAGCGCGTCGTCGATGGTCTCGGTGCTCGTCGCGATTCCCCGCACTCGCGTGGCGCAGAGGATGCGAGCGCGCGCATGCAGCTCGAAGAGGGCTCGCGCGTCCGGCGCTTCGGCCGGGTCGACGCGGCCGTCGGCGACGTGGAAGACCTGCGACGCGAGACGGTCGAAATCTCCGGACGCGGTGATGCGGTCCTTCCACCAGCGGTCGAGCAGATCGTCGGCGACGTCCGTCCAGCGAGCGGCGAGGTGCTCGACTCCCGTGAGCGACAGCGCGGATACCGAGTCGCGCGTCGAGACGACCGCGCGCCAGGCGTCGCCGACGACGCCGGAGTTGATCGCTTCCGCAGCGCCGAGGATCCGCCGCGCATCGGCGTCGTTCGCCACGCGCAGGTTCGTCGTGAGGCGGACGCCCCCGAGGGCGTGGCACAGATCGCGAAAGACGGCGCCGGCCTCGATCGAGGGCAACTGGTCCGCGTCGCCGAGCAGCACCAGGCGCGCGTCGGGACGCAGCGCGCGAAGGAGGCGGTCCATCAGCGCCAGGTCGATCATGGACGCTTCGTCGACGATCACGACTCGCTGGGGCAGCGGATCGTTCTCGTGGCGAGCGAAGCGGCCCGTCGTGGGCGACCAGCCGAGCAGCCGATGCACCGTCTGCGGCGTCGGCGCCCCCGAGCGCAGGGCCGCGTCGGAGATGTCGCCGCGGGTGGCGGCGAGTCCCGCGACGATGGACTGCTGCAGTCGCTGCGCCGCCTTGCCGGTGGGCGCCGCGACGGCGATCGCGTCGAGCGGCAGACCCGTCCACGCGAGCGCGCGCAGGAGCGCCAGCACGATGGTCGTCTTGCCCGTGCCCGGGCCGCCCGTCACGAGGGCGAACGGCGTCGTGAGCGCGGCGCGGACCGCGCGCTTCTGCTCTTCCGTGAGTGCCGGCGGGCCGTCGGCGACCGCCTTGAGGGCGCGCGTGGCGGCGCGCGCGTCGGCCTGCGCGTCCCTCACTGGCGAGGCGAGCCGCTCGCGCACGAGAGCGCAGAAGCGCTCCTCGAGGAGGCGCATCCGCTCGACGTAGAGCCACTCGCCCTCGATCACGAGCGGCGTGCGGTCGCCGGCGCGACCGATGACCGCCGTGACGGGATCGCCGTCGTCGTGCTTGCGCGCCCGCTCGACGAGCGCCGCGCCCGACCCGAGGGACGCGACCGGCACGCGCGTGCTGCCCGCGCGCACCGCCGTGAGGGCCGCCGCGGCGACGTCGGCGAGCACCCGCTGGTCGTCGCGGGGCAGCCCCTGCGCGAGACGCGCGACCTCGGCGCCGAGGAACGCGAGCTCCGCCTGCTCCACGTCGAGCGCCGGAGCGTCGTTCGCGACCGGTCCGCGCTCGAAGCGGATACGCGCCGTGCCGAAGGGGGAGAGCACGCTCACGTCGCCCTCCAGCGGCGCGCGAGCGCCTCGTCCCACGCCACGACGTCCTCCCAGCCCGGCCTCGCAGACCAGAGGCCCGCGCCGCGCTCGTCGAAGCCGCGCAGGAAGCAGTAGAGCAGGCCGCCGAAGCGGGCGTCGTATTCGGCCTTCGTCGCGATGCCGAGCAGCTTCACGGTCGCCAGCGCGTAGAGGTGCACCTGATCGGCGTAGTGCGCCTCCACGTGCTCGGCGAGCGCCGGGCGCGCGTACGAGCCGAGCGAGTCGGTCTTCCAGTCGACGAAATACGTGCGCCCGCGGTGCTCGAACGCGAGGTCCAGCGATCCGCGCACGTAGGCGCCCTTGCCCGTCACGGCGAACACGAACTCCATCTCGCGCACGACGGGGTCGGCGTCGGCGATGCGCGCGAGCACCTCACCCCCGGGCAGCGCGACCGGCGTGGTGAACGCGAGCCAGACGAGCCGCTCGGCGTGCTCGCGCTGCTCGGGCGCCACGCGGTGCACCGCCATGGCGTCCTCGACGACGTCGGCGACCCCGGGCAGCGCACGCCACGCGTCGAAGTCCGCCGCGCCGAAGGACGCCAGGGGCACCCGCTCGAGCACCTCGTGCACGAACACGCCGGAGGTCCTCGCGGAGCGCAGCGCCACGGGGCGCGCCGCGTCGAGCTCCTCGGCGGCTTTCTCGATGCGCCGCTCGGTGGGCTCGGCCCACGCCGCCCGCGCGCTGGTCCGACCGGCGTGCATGCGCGTGTACGACGTGACGACCGCGCCGGCGCGGCTCTCGCGGAGCGCCTCGTGATCGGTCGGCGCGTCGGTCTCGGTGAGCAGCGCGATCGGCGGCTGCCAGGGCGCCGCGCGAGCGGCCTCGGTCCGCCCCCCGGAGATGGCGACGAGCCGCGGGAGCTCCTCGACGCTCACGAAGTCGCCGCCGGCAGCCGCGAGCTCCGCGACGCGCTCGTTGACGGCGACGTACGGACCGCGCATGCGCTTGTCCGGGCGCCCGTCTCTGAGGACGCAAGGCACCACGAGCCTCCCGATCGCGCGGGTCAGCGCGACGTAGACGAGTCGCTGCTGCTCCTCGTCTTCCTCCGCCGACACGAGCGCCTTCACGTCCGCGCGCGTCTTGCCGATCCACGCGAGGCGCCTGTCCCCCTCGTGATAGACGTGCACCTCGTCGGCGCGCCCCTGGGCCCAGCCGCCGGCGACGAGCACGACGGGCGCCTCGAGGCCCTTCGCCTTGTGGATCGTCGTGATCTGCACGGCGCGCCGGTCGCTCTCGAGCCGCTGCACGTTGCCTTCGAGGTCGAGCGGCAGGCGCGTGCCCTCGATGAGCCCCGTCAGCAGGTGCACGAGGTCACGCAGGGTGCAGTGCCCGCGGCGCGTCTGCTCGAGGAGCAGCTCGAAGACGTGGAGGTAGTTCGTGAGGTCCCGTTCGCCGTCGGCGAAGAAGATCTCGCGCCTCACCACGCCGGAGTCGCGCACGAGGCTCTCGAAGAGCCGGTCGAAGTCGCGCGCCTCAGCGAGCGTCTTCCACGCGGCGAGCCTGGCGACGTACGGGTGCGTCGCCGGCAGCTCGCGCGCGCGCTCCACGTCCTCGAGCGGCAGGCCGAAGAACGGGGTCATCCACGCCGCCAGGCGCCGCGCGCGGTCGTGCGGTGCGTCGACCGCGTCGAGCAGCGCTCGGATCTCCTTCGCCTCGTCGGTCTGGAAGAGCCCCTCTTCCTTGTAGAACGCATGCGGTACGCCGGCGGCGCGGAGGGACGCAGCGACCACGCGCCCCTCGGCCTTCGTGCGCGTCAGCACGAAGACGTCGCGATAGCCGAGGGGCTCGCCGTCGAGTCGCCAGGGCCGCTCGGGGTCGGCGATGCGACGGATCTCGCGCGCGAGGAGGGCGCCGTACGAGGGCGCGGGCGCGTCGCGCTCGAAGCGCACGACGTGGAGCGGCGTGACGGCGCGGCCCTCGCCGTCGACGAGGGTGCGGTCCGGACGTCCGCAGGTCACCGGCGCGTACTCCACCCGCCCGGTGAAGTACGGCGCCGCGAAGAGCGCGTTCGTGGCGCCGACCAGCGCGGACGTCGCGCGGTAGTTGTCCGCGAGGCGGAGCAGGGTCCCGCCGCCGGCGACGATCTCGTCGCGCGCCCGCAGGTACGTCTGCACGTCGGCGCCCCGGAAGCGGTAGATCGACTGCTTCGGGTCGCCGACGAGATAGAGCACGCTCGCGCCCGCGCCGTCGTCGCGCGGCTCGAAGAAGGCGCGACGGAAGATGTCCCACTGCGTCTCGTCGGTGTCCTGGAACTCGTCGATGAGCGCGTAGCGCCAGCGCTCGCGCATGGCCGCGACGAGCGCGCCTGCGCCCGGCGCACGCAGCGCCTCGTCCACCAGCGTGAGCATGTCGTCGAAGTCGTACAGGCCGCCCAGACGCTTGCGCCGCGCGAGCTCGGCGCGCACCGCGGGCAGGACGATCGCGGCGAGCGCGGCCTTCATCGACGGGGTCGCCCGCGCGAGAGCCAGCGCCGCGGCGCACGCGCGTCCCGTCGGCCCCGGGTGAGAACCGGCCGGCAGGTTCTCGAGGAGGTAGCCGAGGTCCACCTCGTCGCGCTCGGCCTCGAGCACGAAGTCGTGGGGACTGCCGCCGTCGCGCACGCGCTCGACGAGGAGCGCGAGCTCGTACATCTGGCTGCCGAGCTTCTTCGCCGTGGACGCGTGCACACCCCACGTCTTCAGCGTCGCGGGGCCGTCGGTGCGGCGCGCGTCGTCGAGCGGGAACGCGGCGAGCGCCTCGTCGAGCGCGCGCGGGTCGAACTCGGGCCGGAGCTCCGCCTTCGCCTGCATGCAGCTCCAGAGCAGCTCCTCGATGCCGCCGACCGAGAAGCCGGCCCGCAGCCCGGCCTCGAGCCACGCGGAGCGCACCGGGTCGCGCGCGACGTCGCAGCGCAGCGCCTCGCGGAAGGCGCGCGCGAAGGTGTCGCGCCCGTCCACCTGCGTCTCCTCGAAGAGCCGCCCGCTGGCGAACGCGTTGTCGCGCAGTACGCGCTGGCAGAAGGCGTGGATGGTCGCGATGGTCGCGCCGTCGAAGGCGTGCAGGGCGCGAGCGAGCTTCGCGCGCGCGGCGTCGTCGATGGTCCAGAAGTCGCCGGCGCCGAGCTCCGCGTCGTCGGGGGCGCGCCCGCGGCCCGCGAGCAGCTCCTCGAGCTTGCCGCGCACGCGCACGCGCAGCTCGTTGGTCGCCTTCTCGGTGAACGTCACGACGAGCACGCGGTCGAGCGGCACGTCCCCGGCGAGCACGAGCTCCACCACGAGGTGCTCGAGCGTGAACGTCTTGCCCGTGCCGGCGGACGCCTCGATGACCGCGTGCCGGTCGAGCGGCACGCTGCGGAGGACGCGCGGGCGGGCGACGAGCCCGCGAGACCTGGGGTCGGCGACGCGGGTGGTGCTCAAGGCGCGTCCTCCTCGTCTCCAGGGAGCAGCGGGCCGAAGCGTCGCTCGATCATGTCGCGCGCCGTCGCCTCGTCCGGGATCGGGTACTCCTGCGGGCGGGGCACCGGGCCGTACGCCGACCGCAGCGCCGGCGGCCCGTCGCCTCCGCGCAGCTTGTCGCGTGCCTCCTCGACGACGGCGGTCGCCGGCGGCTCGCCCTCGCGCTCGTCGCGCACGAACACGGCCTCGCACGGCAGGAAGTACGCGTGCGGCGCGCCGAGCAGCTCGCGCACGACGCCGCGCAGCCAGCTCTTCGCCGCATCGGGGGTGAGCGGGCGAAAGCGCATCTCCTGGGGCACGGGCCCGTCCTGCGAAGCGACGACGACGAGCCCCTCGCACGGCCCGAGCGGCTCTCCCGACGCCGCGAGCACGGCGTGGTCCACGAAGGACCGAAGCAGCGACCGCTTGCGCCCCGCGCGGGCCCACTCCTCCCTGGGAGCCTCGTTGGCGCGCTTGGCGAGGGTGACGCTCACGGCGCCGCCCTCGCGCGTGCCGACCGGCAGGGTGCGGCCCTGGATCTCGGCGCGCACGTGGTGCACCTTGCCGCTCGCGTCGGGCACGTCCACCTCGACGACGACCGCCTCGTGGGCTCGCGCCGGCCGCGCGTGCTCTCCCGCGCGACCGAAGCGGTGCATGACGAGGGTGCCCAGCCCCACGCCGCGTTGCTCGAGCTCGCGCTTCCACGTCTCGAGCGCCCGCAGCGCGTCGGCCCTCTCGCCGCGCGCGAAGACGCCCGACGGCCCAAGGCCGCGCAGCTCGCGGTCGCGCACCGCCGCGTCGTACGCGTCCTCGAGCGAGCAGCCCGTCTGCGCCGCGGCGAGCATCACGTCGCGCAGGATCAGCGTCTCGTCGCGCGGGTCGGTCTCGAACGGCTCGCTCTCGCGTGCCGCCAGGTCCTCGCTCTCGGTCTCGTCGAGGCCGAGGCGGAAGCTCGCCCAGCCCTGCAGCGGCATCTCGAGGAACTTCACGATGGCGTACATCGGCACGGTGACGCGCCCGTCCACCGCCGCGGCGACCTCGGGCAGGCGCGCGAGCCCCAGGTGCTCGGCGAGCGCGCGCCACGCGGGGTCGCCCGCGTCGGCGTGCGCGAGGACCTCGCCCCGCGTCGGCCGGCCGCCCGCGCCGCCCGCGTGCCCCTCGGCGCTGCGGCGCACGGCCGCCGTGCGTGCCTCGGCGTCCGCCTCGGGGAGCTCCGCCACCGTCGCGGGGTCGTCCCATCGCCGCAGCGGATGCACGACGCGAATGCCCGCCGCGACCGGGTCCTTCACGTAGCCCAGCGAGACGGCGTGGAGCAGCTCCTGCACGACCGACGAGGGCGCGAGCGCGTCGCCCGTCAGCGGGTCGCGCGAGACGTGCGAGAGCACGAGCGCGTCGCGCGCGCCGAGCAGCGTCTCCAGGAACGCGTACTTGTCGCGATCGCGCGCGGTCACGTCGCCGGGTCTGGTGCTCGACTCCGCTCTCTGCGAGCGTGCGGAGTCGTCGCGTCGCCGCGCCCAGCGCAGGTCGAGAGGGTCCTCCGCGTCGGACGACGGGAAGCGGCCCTCCCCCATGCCGCACGCGTAGACGACGCGGTACGGGATGCCGCGCATGTGCCCGAGCGTCGAGAGCACGACGCCCCCGTCGCCGCCTCGCGCGGCGCTCCGGCCGCCCGCCCCGCGGCCGAGCCGCTCGCTCGCGAGCTCCGAGGCGATGCGATAGGACACGCGCGCGTCGCCGAGGTCGACGTCGGCGAGGCTCCCCACCTGCCGCAGCCGGCGCGACAGCTCGTCGCCCTCGGCGTCCGTCGTCGGCGCGACGTACGTCTCGATCATCGCGCGCAGCAGCGCCGCCCACTCGCGCGGCGCGAGGACGCTCTCGCGCGCGAAGCGCGCGTCGGCGACGAGCGAGCGCACGAGCAGGCCGAACGTCGCGGCGTCGTGCAGCTCGGTGCCCGCGACCTCCAGCGGTACGTAGGACTCGCACACGCCGTCCACGCCCGGCGCTCGCACCGGCTCGCCCGCGCCGCTCGCGTCGCCCGCCATGAACGCCCCGAGCGCCAGACGCCGCAGCCCCTGGTCCCAGTTGAGGATGTCGCGCTCGATGTACGTCGCCGCGTGGTCGGCGCGGTCGGCGCCGTGGACGATGCCGAGCGCGTCGCACCACGCGACCCACCGCTCAGGGTCGAGCGCCCCGCCGCCCGCGCGCGCCGCCGACGCGACCACCGCCGGGTGCACGAGCAGCCGGAGGAGCTCGGGCCGCGTGAAGCGACCGAGCGGCAGCGCGAGGAGGAGCTCGATGGCCTCGAGGATCCGCCCCGGCGCGCCGGCGCCTGCGCCGACGATCTGGTGCGGCAGATCGTGCGCCTCGCGCATCGCCGCGGTCATGTGCGCCACGTACGCCGGCGCGTCGCCCGCCGGCACGAGCACCGCGACGTCGTCGAAGCGCAGCGACGCGTCGGCGCGCACGCGGCGCCACACGTCGGCGGCGACGGCCTCGCACTCGCGCCGGATGCTCGCGTGACCGTGCACCTCCAGGGAGCGGTCGCCGCCCTCGAGGGCGAATCGCCCCTCGGGCGACGTGCGCGAGGGCTCGCGTCGCATCACGTCGCTCTGGATCTGCCGCAGCAGCGTGCGCCCGCGCGCGCCGTCGTGGGCGTCGAGCGGGTCGACGAAGCGTTCCTCGTGGTCGAAGCCGGCGGCCGCGTTGAGCGCCCGCACGTTGTCGCGCCCGGGCCGCGACCAGAGGTGCAGCGGCGCCGGATCGCGCTCGTTCACGTCCTCCCAGAACCCCTCGCAGGGGCTCACCGTGTACGCCGTCACGTCGGCGACGCGCCCGAGCCGCTCGAGCAGCGCGTGGAACGTGCGCGCGACGTGCGCGAAGCCGAAGACGTGCACCGGCGGCGCGTCGGCGCGGGGCTCGAGCGCCGCCACCGCCTCGTGGAGCGGCACGACGCGCGGCGAGCGCCGCGTCGCGAGTCCCTGCGGGCCGAAGAGGAGCCGCCAGAGCCGCCGCTGCCACGCTTCCGTCTCGGCGTGGCGCGCCTCGACCTGCGGCTCGTCGCTGCGCAGCCACCCCGAGAGCATCTCGGCGCGCGAGTACGTGTACTCCTCGAAGATGCGCCCGATGCGCGCCGCGAGCTGCGCGCGCCGGCCGTCGACGGCGTCGGCGTCGTCACCTGCCCGCCCGGCGAGGGCCGGAACAGCGTGCAGGTAGGCGCGCAGCGGCGCGAGCGCCGCGTCGGCCATGTCGCCGAGGAGCAGCTCGAGCACCATCGCCTCGACGGCCCCCGCGTCGGCCACGCGCGCCCCCGTGACGTTCGCCGCGAAGCGCGTGAGCAGCTGCACGTCGAGGTTCGCCGCGATCCCCGCCTCGCGCGCGATCCCGAGGCGCAGCGCCGACTCCATCGCGACGCCGGGCACCACGACCGGCACGGGCGCGAGCGGTCCCGGCCCGCCCGGAGCGAGCTGCTGCGCCCGCACGCGCGTCGCGAGCTCGCGAATCAGCTCCTCGGTGCGGTTGGAGTAGACGACGCGCAGCATGCTTCCCAGGTGAGCCGGGGGTCACCCTACCGCGCCGGCCCGCTTCCTGGCGACCGTCGCCCACGCCCACGCGCCCGACACGAGCGTCGCGAGCAGCGCGGCGC
Source organism: Polyangiaceae bacterium (assembly GCA_035499695.1). Classification (GTDB taxonomy): domain Bacteria; phylum Myxococcota_A; class Polyangia; order Polyangiales; family Polyangiaceae; genus Palsa-1150. Next base: position 4,454 of record DATJYG010000830.1, on the reverse strand, counting down.
CCGTGACGAGGTCGAACACCGCCGACCATCCCGCGTGATCCGCGACCGCGCCGAGCACGACCCCGGAGAGCGCCCCCGCGAGATACCCCGCGCCGTCGATGATCCCGGCGGCCGTCGCCGTCCCGCGCTTGCCCGCGATGTCGAGCGCCACCGCCCCCGCCAGCAGCGAGTACGGTCCCAGCAGGAAGAGCCCGACGCCGCCGATGAGGAACGCCGCGGTCGTCGCGTCGTGCACGCCGCCGTGCCCGAGCACGAGGACGAGGACGACGACCACCGCGAGCGACGCGGCCATGATCGGCGCGCGCCGCCCCCGCCCGAGCCGGTCGCTGATGGCCCCGACGCCGAGCGCGGCGACGACCCCGGCCGCCGGAAAGATGCTGCTCTTCACGATGGCGACGCTCACCTCTTCGTGCCCCGCGGCCTGCGATATCTCGTACAGGTACGTCGGCGTCCACGTGAGGAACGAGATGCGCAGGAACGTGAGCAGCGCGCTCATGACGAGCGCCACCCAGAACGCACCGTGCGCGGCGAGCTGCGGCAGGATGACCGAGAGCGGCAGCTTCGGCTCTTCCTCGCCGGCGTCTCGCGCCTTCTGCTCGCGCTCCTTCTCCCCTCCGCGCAGCACGACGAGCGCCCCGCCGCCCACGACCGCGAAGAGCAGCGGGTTCACGACGAACAGCATGCGCCACCCCCAGTGCGCCACGAGCCCCGACAGATTGAGCGCCGCGACGTTGCCCAGCTCGTAGCTCGTCGCGAGCACGCCCATCACGGCGCCGTGTCGCTCCGGCTCGAAGCGCCGCGACACGACGTGCACGAGCCCACTCCACCCGCCGGACTGGAAGAACCGGTTCGCCGATGCGCAGAGGACGAACATGACGAACGCGGTCTGCACCCCGAACGCGAGGGAGCACACGACCGACCCGCCGATGGCCACGGCGAGGAGCCGCCTGCCGCCGAGCACGTCCCCGGTCGCCCCCATGACGAACTTGCCGATCGCGTAGACGAACGTGGCGATCGTCGACAGGGTCCCGAAGCTCGTCTTGGTGAACCCCTCGTGGGCGATGAGCAGCGGCCCCGCCGCCTCGAGGTTCGCGCGGCAGAGATAGAAGCTGCCGTAGCAAACGAGCAGCGCGAACAGGAGCAAGACGCGCGACGGCCGCATGCGGCGGCCACGCTACCCTCGGGCGGGGTGCGACTCCAGGCTCCGAGCGACGCGACCCGCGGCGCCGTAGCGAGGTACAGTCTGGCCGGTGCTCGCCGCGCTCCTCTCCGCCATCGTCGCCTGGGCCGCCTTTTCCGTCGCGGTGCGCGCGCGGCTGGGCGGTCGCGCCGAGACGCTCGCGGGCGCGACGGTGGTGGCCAGCTCGCTCGTCCTCGGCCCGATCTACGTGCTCGGGACGACCGGGACGCTGACGCGCGTCCGCCTGGCCATCTCCGTGATCGGCGTCGCCACCGCCGCGTGGGCGTGGGCGTCGAGGCACGCCGGCGTTCGCACCCATGCTCGAGAGACGGCGCGGGTCCTGGGCGGCATCGTGCGCATGCCCCTGGAAGGCCTCGCGCAGGCCTGGCGCGAGGGCAGCGTGGTTCTGCCCTGTCTCGCGTTCTGCCTCGCCGTCTTCCTCTGGAACCTGGCGGCGGCCAGCGTGGCAACTTCGTGGAGGCAGTGGGACGCGCTCTGGTACCACGAGCCGATCATCGGCTTCACGCTGCAGAATCGCGGCTTCGACCCGGTGAGCCTGTTCCCGGGCGGCGCGCAGAAGATCAACGGGTATCCACGCGCCGGCGAGATGCTCTCGCTCTGGCTGGCCGCGTTCGGCGGGCGCGCCCTCATCGACATGCCCAACGTGCTGCTCATGCCCGGCTTCTTCGCCGCCGTGCATGCGATGGCCCGACGGCTCACGGGCGATCGGCTGGTCGCCGCCGGATGGGCGGCGGTGGCGAGCACGGTCCCGGCCAACGTCGAGCTCCTGCAGAGCGTCTACGTCGATCCCGCGCTCGCCACGTTCCTGGCCATCGGCGCGATGTTCGTGCTGCGCACGCCGGCGCGATCGGCCGAGATGCTCCTCGGGGCAGCCGCGCTGGCCATCGCGGCGAACATCAAGGTGAGCGGCGTCTTCCCGGTCGTCGTCCTCTCGGTCATCGCGGCGACGCGGCTGCTGCGTGCAGGTGGCTGGCGGCAGCGACGCGTCCTCCTCACGGCCGGCCTGGGCGCGTCGATGATCCTCGCGCTCTCCTCGGCGACCTACCTCGGCAACCTCCGCAAGTACCACAACCCGGTCTGGCCCGACATGACGGTGCGCGTCCCTGCGCTCGGCATCGACTGGGAGGGGGTCGATCCGCCGAAGGGGGTCGACGATTCGCGCTTCTTCGCCTCGGACATGCTCCTCAGGAAGAACGTGAATCTGGTGCAGCTCGCCCGGGAGCTCGTCGCGCGTCCGGGGTCCATCCAGGACAGTCAGCAGACGCACGTGGACATGTACGGCTTCGGGGTCGTGTGGGTTCTCATCCCGGCCGCCGCCCTGGTCTTCACGGCTCTCGGCAAGGCGATCGCTCGCCAACGGCGCGAGCCCCTCGACGCCGAGCATCGCGCCCGGCTCTTCGAGGTGCTGGCGCTCCTCGGGACCGCTGGCGTGACGCTCCTGATGTCGACCAATCGCGCGATGCCTCGCTATCAGCTCGGCACCATCGCGCTGTGGGTCCCCGTCGTGGCGTGGGCGGCCGGCCGACAGCGTGTGGTGCATCAGGTCCTGGTGCTGGCGGCCACCATCGGCTCCTCGATCACCATCGGGCTGAAGGCCCCGGACTGGCCGGGGTTCCCGGGGCCGCGCACGATGATCTCGCTGCTCGCGCTCGACCCGTCTCTGCGAGAGATGACCCCGGAGCTCGGCGCGCCGGTGCCCCGGGAGGCCGGCCTCGCGCGCGAGCAGGAGCTGGGCGACGGCGCGACGGTCGTCACCGACGACTTCGTGTTCCTCGGGCTGCTCTGGAACAACCGGTACACGAACCGGGTCGTCGCCGTCCGGGCCTCGGCCGACCTCGCCGTCGAAGCCGATCGACACGGGGCTACCTGGATCTACGCGAACCGGGACTCGCATTCTCTGCAGAAGCTTCGCGACAACCCGGCATGGGGCGAGGTCGGCCCGCTGTACGTGAAGAAGTGGGGCAGCGCCTTCCGCAGGAAGCAACCAGCGGTCCCGCACCTGCGTGCGGTGCCGTTGCCGGGCCGCGGCCCTCGCCTGGGCGGCTCGTCCGGGTGAGCCGGCACCGCGCGACGCACAGGTGGGGGCGGCCACCCGAGGCGGACGCGACCACGCCTCGACGTTCGCGGGGCCGGGGCGTACTCTTTGTTCATGCGCCGCTCGCTGTCCGGAGGGCTCGCCGTGGCCTGCCTGCTCGCTCTCCTCGGGTGCTCCTCGAACGAGATCTGGACGACGCCTCTCGCGCCGCCGCGCGCGGCGATCGACAGGTGCGCCGTCACGACGACGACCGGGCCGCCCGAAGAGCCGGTCGACAACCTGGCGACCGTCCGGTGCCACTACACCGGGATGGGGAAGAGCTGCGTCGATCTAGCGATCGAGCAGGCCTGCCAGGTCGGCGGGGACACCGTGTACGGCCTGCACTACGAGGAGCTCTACCTCATGGGCACCATCGGCGTGCGCAAGAGCGCCTTGCAGCAGCAGGCGTCGGCGTCGCGCTGAGCACGGGTCCTTTCCCGAAGAGAAAAGACCGCGCCACCGGAGAAGGCGTACGCTTCGCGCATGACGTCGAAGCCCACACGCCGTGAGGTCCTCTCCGCCACCACCGTGCTCCTCCTCGTGCCGCTCGTTCCGCTCGCGTGCAGCTCGAGCAGCTCGAGCGGCGAGGGCTCGTCGCCCGGCACCGACAGCGGGAACGGTTGCGACGGGATCTTCGAGACGTCGACGGTGACGAACAACCACACGCACACGCTGTGCGTGCCCACGAAGGACCTCACGAGCCCGCCGTCGGCCGGCGTGGTCTACACGACGTCGGTCAGCCTGAACCACACGCACACGGTGGCCCTCACGCAGGCGCAGCTGCAGAGCATCGAGAGCGGCACGGCGGTGACGGTGACGACGTCGGCGCCCGCCGCGCACAATTTCACGATCTCGAAGATGTAGCGCGCTGCGGAGAGGGAGGGATTCGAACCCTCGACAGGCTTTTGACCTGTGCCCGCTTAGCAAGCGGGTACCTTCGGCCACTCGGTCACCTCTCCCGAAGGGGCCGGGAAGTTGCCACCAAACGGCCCTCCCGACAAGGGAGACGCGCTCCAGGGCCAGGATTTCCTCAAGGATTGCGCCCAGGAGCGGCTCATCTGCCTGCACGTCGTCAGGAAGGCTCTGCACGTCGTCAGGAAGGCTCTGCACGTCGTCAGGAAGGCTCTGCACGTCGTCAGGAAGGCTCTGCACGTCGTCAGGAAGGCTCTGCACGTCGTC
>DATJYG010000829.1:0-2592 GCA_035499695.1 Polyangiaceae bacterium | reverse complement strand
GCCGATGGCCACGGCCGCGATGCCGTCGAGCAGCACGTAGATGCCAAAGGCGAGCACCAGCGCGGGCAGCGACATCGCCGGCCAGAGCAGCACGGTCGCCCCGAAGAGCAACGCGAACGCGCCGCGCAGTGCGAGAAGGCTCGAGCTGCCCATTTCCTCATCCTCCGTGTGCGGGCGGCGCTTCGGGTTCTCGGGTGGGGGCGCCCTGCAGAGTGTGCCAGACGAGCACCCCCCCGAAGCCGCGCAGCTCCAGCAGCTTTCCGCTCTCGAGCAGATCGGCCACTTCGTCGAGGAGCCTGGCGACATCAGCATTGTCCATGGCGCGACCGTTGGCTCACCGGGCGCGCAAGGCGTGCAGGGAAGCGCAAAGTGCGCGATGCGCCTGCCGCGCGTCGTGGTGGAAGAGGGACATTCCAGGCGACGCAGCAAGCTGCAGACCATGCTGGGCACGCGACGTGAATCGGCCCAGGTCATGGCTCACAAGCAGGTGCTCTTCCAGGCGGCGGCACGCGAAAAAGTTCTGCGCGGAGCGACTGCGCTCGCCGATGCCCTACGCGTCACCCTCGGCCCCAAGTCCAAGAGTGTGCTCATCGCCAAGAGCTGGGGAAGCCCCATCGTCTGCAACGACGGAGTCACGATCGCCAAGGAGTTCGACCTCGAGGACCCCGAGGAGAACCTCGGCGCGCAGGTCATCCGGCAGGCGGCCGAGCGTACGGGGGACGCCGTCGGCGACGGGACGACCACGTCGACCATCCTGGCTCACGCGATCTTCGCCGATGGCCTCCGAAACGTCGCGGCGGGAGCGAGCGCCGTGGACCTCAAGCGAGGGCTCGACCGCGGCCTGCGCGTCGCCGTCGAGGCGATCCGCACGCTCTCGCGGCCCATCGCGACGCGCAACGAGAAGGTGCAGATCGCGACCGTCTCGGCGCACAACGACGCCGCGATCGGCGCGCTCATCGGCGACGCCGTCGAGAAGGTGGGCACCGAGGGCGTCATCACGGTCGAGGAGGCGAAAGGAACCGAAACGGCGGTCGAGGTCGTCCAGGGAATGCAGTTCGATCGCGGCTACCTCTCGCCGTACTTCGTGACCGATCCGGAACGGATGGAGTGCGTGCTCCAGGATCCAGTGATCCTCATTCACGAGAAGCGCATCGCAGTGATGAAGGATCTCCTGCCCGTCCTCGAGTACGTCGCCAAGGAAGGGCGCAGCCTGCTCATCATCGCCGAGGACATCGAGGGCGACGCCCTGGCGACGCTCGTCGTCAACAAGCTCCGCGGCGCGCTGCCGTGCGTCGCCGTGAAGGCACCGGGCTTCGGCGATCGGCGCAAGGCGATGCTCGAGGACATCGCGACCCTCACGGGCGGACAGGTCGTCTCCGAGGAGACCGGGATCAAACTCGAGCACGTCGAGCCTCGGCAGCTCGGCAGGGCCGCGCGTGTCGTCGTCCGCCAGGAGGACACCACGATCATCGGCGGCTCCGGCGACAAGCGGGCGATCGCGGGTCGTACCGAGCAACTCCGGCGCCAGATCAAGGAGACCAAGAGTGACTACGACCGGGAGAAGCTGCAGGAGCGTCTCGCCAAGCTCGTGGGCGGCGTCGCGGTCGTCCGCGTCGGCGCGCCCTCGGAAGCGGAGCTCAAGTCGAGGAAGGAAGCCTTCGAGGACGCCATCAGCGCGACCAAGGCCGCCGTGGCCGAGGGCATCGTCCCGGGCGCCGGCTTGACGCTGCTCCGCGCCGCCGATGCTCTCGAGAAGGAGGAGGCCAAGTGCGATGGCGACGAGCGCAGCGGTGTGCGCATGCTGCGTCGCGCCCTCGAGGCCCCGACCCGTCAGATCGCGGCCAACTCCGGGGTCGACGGCGGGGTCGTCGTCGAAAGGATGCGCGCCGGCAAGGGGGCCTACGGGTTCGACGCCGCTTGCGGGAAGTACGTGGATCTCTTCGAGTCCGGCATCATCGACCCGACGAAGGTCGTGCGCGTTGCGCTCGAGAACGCCGTTTCGGTGGCCGGCGTGCTCCTCCTCACCGAAGCCACCATGACCGAGATCCCGGAGAGACCCACGAAGGGCGAGCGCACGCCGACTCTCGAATAGAGCCGAGCTCGACGGCGTTTGGCATCCTCCTTGCGGACACAGGGGTGACAGCCATGAGAGCGTCGGATGTGGTGACCAAGCCGGCGTGGTCGTGTTTTGCCCACGACACGCTGCAGCACGCAGCACACATCATGTGGGAACGCGGCTGCGGCATGCTGCCCGTGGTCGACGCGGCACGACGCGTGGTGGGTGTCATCACGGACCGAGACGTCTTCATGGCTGCCTACACGCGTGGCCTCAGGCTCTGGCAGATGAGCGTGGGAAGCACCATGACCACGGCCGTGCACGTGGTCCGGGAGCACGTCCCGCTGGAATCGGTCGAGACGACCATGCGCTGCGGCCACGTCCGTCGCGTTCCCGTGGTCGACGACGGCGGCACGCTCTCGGGCGTCGTGTCCATCGACGACATCGCTCGGGCTCACCGAAGAGCCGGCCCCACGGCGGAGAGCCTCGCAGATCAGATCGTGGTGAACACGATGGCCGAGATCTGTCAGCGGGGC
>DATJYG010000828.1:0-4225 GCA_035499695.1 Polyangiaceae bacterium | reverse complement strand
GCAAATGTTGCAACCGATGTCGTCCGTTGCGACTTCGTCGCCCGCTCTGCCCGCGTGCGGGGCCCTCGGCGGCGACGTACCCTACTCCATGGCGAGCGTCAGTCCGGGCCTGCCACTCGAGCACGCCGAGGACACCCGACGGTCACTCTTCGTCCGCCGCCCGCTGCGTGTTCGCGCGACCAAGCACCCGCAGCATGACGCCACCGTGCTCGGTGGCGTGCGACTCCGCTACGTGGACGTTCGATCCGCGACGGAGCAGGGCCCGCCCCTCGTGATGCTCCACGGCATCGCGTCCCGCATCGAGGAATACGAGGACATCATCGACCGCCAGCGCGGTGGGCGGCGCATCATCGTGATGGATCTGCCGGGCAACGGTTACTCCGACAAGCCCGAGCGGCCGTACACGCTCGGGTTCCTCGAAGACTCGGTCCTCGGGCTCCTGGATTCGCTGCAGGTCAAGGAAGCGGACCTCGCGGGCGGCAGTCTCGGTGGGCACCTGGTGCTCCGCCTCGGTCACCGCGCCCCCGGGCGCTTCCGTCGCCTCGTACCGTGGGCGCCGGCGGGCGCGTGGAAGCCGATGCGCGCGCTGTCCCTCCTCCTCAAGCCCTGGTTGTCCGCGCTCTTCTGGCCCTTCGTCTGGGTGCAGTCGCGCTTCTGGTACCACCCGAAGTGGCTCGGGCGCCGCTCGGCCTTGCTCGAGGCGTTCGCGCACTACCGCGAGATCCACACGCCGGGCTTCGTCCGCATGTACTTCGACATCGCGCGCGAGCAGGTCGAGACGTCGCTCTTCCCGATCGCGCCGTCGATTGCCCAGCCGACGCTCGTGCTCTGGGGCGATCAGGATCACGCGCTCGGCATGGGCGAAGGCGTGCGCCGGCTCGTGAGCCTGCTCCCCGACGCGCGACTGCGTGTGCTGCCCGGGGTTCGACACGCCCTCGCCAACGAGGCGCCCGACGAGCTGGCTCGCGAGGTGGACGCCTTCCTCTACTGCGCGACGACGAGCATCGGCCAGAAGTGAGCCGGACCGTTCTGGCCCGCCGCCGAGATGAGCAGGTAGGGCTCGCCCGAAAAGCCGCCGCCGAGACTGGGCGGCTGCGACTTGAGCGTCACCGTCACGGTGACCGAGTCCCCGTTCTTCACGCTACTCGCGCTCAGACCCACTTGCACGATCGCCTGCTGTCCCTCCGCCTGGGCGAGGTCGGTGGCCTCGATTTCCCACGTCAGCGGTCCGCTCGAATAAGCCGTCGCGGTGAAGGTCTGCGTCTGTCCGACTGCCATCTGCAGCGTGCCGTGCCCCGCCTCCGGCGCGAGCGTGAAGTACGTCTCGGTCGAGGACATCGGCATACACGGGTCGAGCCCTGCCGCGGCATTGGCGTTGGACCAGAGACGCGTCACCGTCCATGAATTGCTGCCGTACGTCGCCGTCGTTTGATCCTCGTTGAGTCCGAGGATGTCGACGCAGAAGTCACCGATCTCTCCGCCTCCCAGCAGCAACTCCCAGGGGAGGTAGTCGAGGTTGGTCTGCGTCGCGTAGTAGCCGAGCTTGTTCTGCCCCACGTGCGGATCGGTCGAAGCCTCGGCGAACTCGTGGCTCGCGGCGAACGTCGCCTCGGCGAGCGTGGTGGTGCATCGCATGATCACGGCGTAGGTGACCCACGTGTTGCTTCCGCCCGGGGGCGTGACCGCCGTGGAGTTGTGATAGCCGCCGAAGCCGCCGTTGTTGCAGCTCGAGATCCCGTCGAGCGTGATGCTCGTCGAAGACGGGAAGTAGAGCGCGTAGATGGTGTTCTCGTCCGGCGCCGGGAACGCGCCGCTCGCGACCTGCTGCTGGATGTACGTCTGCAGCGTGGACGTGCCGCCATTCGCCGAGTCGGTGTAGCTCGCGGCGGCCGGCGTCGTCATCTCGACGTGAGGCTTGGCCGGAACGACGCCCCGCCCGACGCAGTTCATGCCGTTTGCCTCGCAGTAGCCGGCGCGACCCGTGTCCCACCAGCAGGTCTGCAGCACGTCGTCGTCGAACTCCTCGAGCTGCTTGGCCAGCGGGTCCCCCGGGAAGGTGACCGTGACGATCTCGGGATTCTGCAGCACGCCGCCGTTCTGGTACGTGATCTGCGGCAAGGGCCCGTGCATCGCGGGGTATCCCGGCGCGAGCGTGCCGTTCATCGGCTTGCACGTTTGCGTCATCCCCGAGTCGTGTCCGGCGTCCGCCCCACCGCCCTCGTGACTGCCGCCCTCCGGCACCACGCCGCCCTCCTCGCCGCCGTCGGTCTGCTGCGGGTTGGACTGCTGCGTGGTGGATCCTCCGCAGCTGATCGCGGCGAATGGAAGCGAGGCGAGGACGAGGAAGAGCGCTGCGTACTTTTGCATGTGGGGGGGTCCCGAACGTTATCAACGGCCGGGGCCCAGGCAAGGACGCTCATGGCGGGGGAGGGGCCCCGCCACACAAACCTGAAGGTGTGTTGCTGTGCGTCAGGTCTTCTGGGACGTGCGAAGCAGCAGCAGGTAGTTGAAGCCGCGCAGGAAGAACCCGCCTTCGTCTGCGGCCTTTCGGTAGTTGCCCATCTCGAGCGTCCGGTTGTGACGCACGACGGCGACGACGTCGACCGGCACCATCCCCAGCTCACGGGCCATGGCGAAAAGCTCGAATCCGAGCGCGTAGAAACCGCGGCCCTTCTGGAAGATGTCGCACACGTAGATGGCCAGCACGCACCCGGGGCGAAGGACGCGCGCGCTCTCGGTGAGCACGAGGCGCATCGCGCGCTGCCAGCGGCCGTCGGCCTTGAGCTTGCCGATGCAGCGCGGGTCGTCCGAGTACGTCAGGTTGTCGGCGTACGGCGGGTCCATGAAGACGAGGTCCACGGTGCGGCTCTTGAGGGGGAGGCTGCGCGCGTCGGCCTGACGCACGTCGGAGCGGCCGGGAGGCGGCGCGAGGTCGAAGCCGATTCCCTCGCGTTCGGTGTCGCGGCAGACGTCGAGCGTCGTGCCGCTACCGCAGAACGGATCCAGAACGCGCGCGCCCGGCGTCGTGAAGCGCTCGATCACGTTCCATATGACGTAGGACGGCGTGGCGCCGCGATAGCCCTGGCTGCCTTGCTCCTCCTCTCCATAGTGCTGGGAGGGGTAATCCCAGAGCGTGGTCACCTGGCGGACGAGCTTGGGTTTGCGAAGTGTCTTGTGCGGCGGCGTGGGCATGGAGGGGCAGGGGCACAAGATATGCGTCCCTCACGGCTCCATGCCCGAGAAAGAAACGCTGAAGAGAGCACGGCGCGACAAGGCCCGCGGCAAGTCCGCCTCGACGCAAGCCGGCGAGTTCGTCCGCGAGGAGATCGAGCACGTTCGCGAGGGCAAGCACGGCGCGCGATCGACGAAGCAGGCGATCGCCATCGGGCTGTCGAAGGCCAGAGCGTCGGGGGTCGACCTGCCTCCGCCGGAGAAGGGAAAGACTTCCGAGAAGACGCGAAAGAGCGCCGAGCGCGCCTACGCCCGCGGTCACGGGGGAGGGCGCAAGCGTCCGTCGTCCGCCAAGCGCAAGCGGGCCGTGCGACGCGCGCTGAAGCGTGAGGGGCGAAGCGCCGTGTCGCGCGAGGCGCTGTCGAGGCAGGCTCGATCGGCAGCCCGTAAGCGTGGCCCGGCCGCGCGGACCGCGGCGGCACGCAAGGCCGTCCGCACCAAGGGGCCGGCGCGTCGAAGCGCCGCGGCACGCAAGGCGGCTCGCACACGCGCTTCGGCCCAGGCAGGGTGACCGGGCCGGCTGAGCGCCCTTGACGGTCCTGGTCCGGGTAGCTAAAGGCACCTTTCCACCGATTCCGGCTTAGCTCAGTCGGTAGAGCAGGCGGCTGTTAACCGCCGGGTCGCTGGTTCGAGTCCAGCAGCCGGAGCCAGGCGCTCCAGAACGCGAACGCGACCGGCGGGGCTTTTTCCGCCGGGCGGACGCGTCTGAGGCGGCGACGATGGGGTCTGAAGGGGGCGTCTGAGGGCGTCTGCGGGACAGACGCGGCGTGGCGATCGGACGCACGATGACGACGCCAGCCTAGTCGCCCAACCGCCTGCGAAGGACGCTGGCCAGAAACACCAGCGCTGCGACGGTGACGATCACCGGCCCGGTCTTCTGCCCCACGTGCGGCGCGAGCACGATGCCGATCAACGTCGTCCCGACAGCGAGCAGCGCCGAGACGCCCAGCATGGATCGCAGATCGCGTGTCAGACGTCGCGCAGCGGCGGCGGG
>DATJYG010000827.1:0-4376 GCA_035499695.1 Polyangiaceae bacterium | reverse complement strand
CGCTCGCGGCAGCAGACCCTCGCTCGCCCCCATCTGGAAGAAACGCTCGAGGCCCTGGCGCTCGGTGTCGCCGAGGTCGTGGTGGATCGTGGTCTCGAGGTACGACTTCAACGAGGCGACGGGCAGCCCCGTGCGTGCCGCGTGCTCTGCGGCGATGGCTCCCCGACGTTCGAGGCCCGCAGCTTTCGCCCGCTCGAGGAGCTGCTCGTCGGCGGCGGTGACGGCGCCCGGCCGCCCGCACCACGCGGCGAAGACGAACGGCAGACCCGTCATCTCCCACCACGCGAGGCCGAGGTCGAGCACGTAGCCGAAGCGGCCCTCGATCTCGAGCGCCGGATCGCCGATGACGAGCGCCCCGCGCCCCTCGCCGACGTGCGCGATCGCATCTCTGGGCGCCATGCCCACGAGGCGCGGGGCGGAGCGCTTGCGGAGGCGCTCGCGCATGACGAGCCGCGCGAGGACGACGCTCGTACGCGACGACAGGTCCACCGCGATCTCGTCCATCTGCTCGAGGGGTCGATCGCCGACGATGACCACGCTGCGCACCCGTCCGCGCGCCGCGATGGCGCACCCGCGCACCATTCGCAGATCGCCGATGGCCGCGGCTGCCGCGACCGGCATGAGCCCGAGATCCGCCTCGTCCTCGGCGACGCGCCGCGCGACCTCGCTCGGCAGCGCGCAGTCCAGGCGGATGCGCGCGCTCGCCGGCTCCCTGTCGAGCCCCTCGTAGAGCGGTCGCGCGTTGAGGTAGCCGACCGCGGCGACCCGGAGCCTCTCGTCGGTCACGACACCACCTCCAGATGCCTCGCGGCCTTGCGGTCCCTGACCTTCACCGCCGCCTCCGGAAGCGCCGCGCGCGGCCACTCGCGCACCACGTTGTAGAGCGTGTCGCGCTCCACCGGCACGCGACCCGCCTCGCGAATCAGCCGAACGAGCTGCTCGACGGTGAGCCCCGAGGGCGATCTCGAGCCGGCCGCCCGGTAGATGGTCTCGTGCACGATGGTGCCGTCGACGTCGTCGGCCCCGAAGCGCAGCGCGATCTGCGCGACCTCGGGCGTCATGCTGACCCAGTACGCCTTGATGTGCGGCACGTTGTCGAGGAGCAGCCGCGAGACGGCGACGGTCCGCAGCGCGTCGACCGCCGTGGGCGCCGGGAGGTTGCGCATCCCGTTGCCGTCGGGATGGAAGGCGAGCGGGATGAACGCCTGCAGGCCCTTCGTCTCGTCCTGCAGCGCACGGAGGCGAAGCAGGTGATCGACACGGTGCTCGAAGGTCTCGATGTGCCCGTAGAGCATCGTCGAGTTCGTGCGGATCCCGAGGCCGTGGGCCACGCGGTGCACCTCGAGGTACTCCTCGGCCGTCGCCTTGTCGTGCGAGATGCGCGTGCGCACGTCGGGGTGGAAGATCTCGGCTCCGCCGCCCGGCAAGCTGTCGAGCCCCGCGGCGCGGAGGCGCTCGAGCACCTCGCGGTGGGTCATGCCGTAGTGCTGCGCGAAGAAGTGGATCTCGACCGCCGTGAAGCACTTCATGTGCACGTCGGGCTTGATGCGCTTGAAGCCGGTGAGGAGCTCCTCGTAGTAGGAGAAGGGCAGCCCCGGGTGCAGTCCGTTGACGATGTGGATCTCGCTCGGCGGGTCGTCCATCCGCTTCTCGAGCTCCGCCCACGCCTCCTCGACGCGCATCGTGTGCGCGCCCGGCGCCCCCTCCTCCAGCTTGGCGAAGGAGCAGAAGAGGCACGAGGCGACGCAGACGTTGGTCACCTCGATGCGCATGTTGCGGTTGAAGTACGCGCGGTCGCCGTGAAGGCGCTCGCGCACGGTGTTCGCCAGCTGCCCGACCGCGACGACGTCGGGGTGCTCGAACAGCGTGCGGCCGTCCTCGGCGGAGAGCCTCTCGCCGCGCTCGACCTTCGAACGGATCGTGTCGAGCATCTAGCCGGCCTCCGGTGCGAATGCGGGCGTGCGGCCCGCGCGGCGGACGAATCCCTCGAGCTCCCGGCGCTTCACCAGGTCTGCGAGCTCCATGCGCGACTTCTTGCCCACGCCGAGGACCTCGCCCTCGGCCAGCGGGAGCCCGCGCTTGTTCGCGATGCGACCCACGAGCTCGTTCGCGCCGAAGCCGAGCGCGACCTGCGCGATCTCCAGGCCGCAGCGCGACCAGTCGACGCGGACGCGCACGGCGTGCGGCCCGGTGAGGCGCGCCATGGCCACCGCGCGCAGCAGGTCGAGCCCGTGGAGCTCGCGCCCCTCCATCGGGATGACGCACGCTCCGTCGTCGTCCGAGGGCGGCGCCGTGAAGATGCGGACCTCGTCACCCACCTCGTCGGCGCGCACGCGATCGGCCAGCGCCCCCAGCACGAGCAGGTCCGCGCGGCGGAGCAGCTCGACGTGCTCGCCGTTCATCTCGCCGGCGCGGCGCGCCGCGAGCACCGGAGCGAGCCCGGCGCGGCCGATCGCGCCGTCGACGAGGGCACTCATCGCGTCCCCCACCGGCGGACCAGGGAGTGCTCGACGCCCAGATGGTCCAGGATGCGCCCCACCACCGTGTCGATCGCTTCCTCGAGCGTCGCCGGCTTCCCGTAGAACGAGGGCATCGCCGGCAGCACGAGGGCACCGAGCCGCGCGAGCTGCGTCAGGTTCTCGAGGTGCACCAGGCCGAGCGGCGTCTCGCGCGGCACGACGACCAGGGTGCGCCGCTCCTTGAGCATCACGTCGGCCGCGCGCGTGAGCAGCGTGTCGGACACGCCGTGCGCGATGCGCGCGGCCGTCCCCATCGAGCACGGGACGACGGCCATCGCATGCCAGCCGGCGCTGCCGCTCGCGAAGGGGGCCTTGTAGTCGCGCAGGCCCCAGACCGGGCCGCCCACGGCCTCGCGCAGGTCCCCGCCGCACTCGAGCGCCCACACCTCGGGCGCCGTCTGCGAAACGCACACGCCGAGCTCCACGTCGTCGCGATCGCGCAGGACGCCGAGCAACCGCCGCGCGTAGGGGGCGCCGCTCGCGCCCGTGATGCCGACCACGATCTTCTTCTTCATCCCTGCACCTCGCCGCACACGATCGAAGCGACGCCGAGCGTGAGCTCGCGTCCGCGCACGCGAACGAAGCCCGCGTGCGAGAGCACGCGCTCGTACTCGGCGCGCGTGTAGAAGCCGGCCATGCTGCCAGCGAGATACCGATAGGCGCCCGGCTCCCCCGAGAGCCACCCGCCGAGCGCAGGCAGCACGACGCGTGCGTAGGTCTTGTGGAACGCCTTCGTCGCCAGCCGCGTCGGCCGGAAGAGCTCCAGCGTCACGAACCGGCCACCGGGGCGCAGCACGCGTGCGACCTCGCGGGCGCCCGCCGCGGGGTCCGAGAGGTTGCGCATGCCGAACCCGCAGATGACGGCCGCGAAGCTGCGGTCGAAGAAGGGAAGCGAGGTCGCGTCGCCGACGACGACCTCGGCGGCCGGTGCCTTGTGGCGCCCGAGCTCCAGCATGCTCGCCGAGAAGTCGAGCGCGAAGACACGATCGCGCGGCCGCACCCGCGCGACCATCGCGGTGAGGTCCATGGTACCCGCGCACAGGTCGAGCACCGGCCCCTCGGGCGCTGCCGCCACCTCGGCGACGGCCTTCGCACGCCAGCGTCGATCGAGCCCCGCGGACATGAGTCGGTTCAGGACGTCGTAGGTGGGCGCGATGCGATCGAACATCTGCCGCGCGGCGCTGCCGTGCGCGGCTTCTGCGCCACCGCGCGCGCGGAGGTCGGCAACCGGCTGGGTGCTCACGGCGCCCCCTTCCCGATGAGCCCCCGCGCCGCCTCGAGGACGCGCGCGAGCGCCGGCATCGCCTTCGTGCCGTTCGTCCCGTGGCTCCCGTTCGCGGTGCGAGTCACGCGGTCGATCCCGAGCGCGGGCCACATGGCGTCGACGCGGGCGGCCACCTCGCGCGAGACGCGACAGGGCTCGGGCCACTCGCGCGTGTACCCCTCCTCGCGCCACTTGCGCGTGCCGTCGATGCACACCTTGCTTCCCCAGAGCGCCTGGCTCGCGCCGTGGTCGAGCTGGTCGATGGGCCCGTCGACGAAGGCGGCATCCCGCTTCGGGTCCAGGTTCGCGAGGAGGCGCCACGCGACCTGCCCGACGTCCTGCACGTCGACGTCCTCGTCCAGCACGCAGATGACCTTCGAGAAGGACATCTGCCCCGATCCCCAGAGCCCGTGCGCGAGGCGCGCCGCGTGGAAGGGGTATTGCTTGCGGAGGGAGAGCAGCACCAGGTTGTGGAACGCGCCCTCGACGGGCAGGTTCATGTCGACGATCTCCGGGAAGAGCATCCGGAGCAGCGGCAGGAAGAGCCTCTCGGTCGCCTTGCCGAGCCACGCGTCCTCCATCGGCGGGGGGCC
>DATJYG010000826.1:0-22869 GCA_035499695.1 Polyangiaceae bacterium | reverse complement strand
AGCGCCAGGCGGAGACGGAGTCGTCGATGGCGGCGGGGAAGGGATGCTCGGGGGCCAGACGATAGTCGAGCGAGAGCAGGCGCAGGCTGCCCGTCGCCAGCACGAGACGAGCCAGCCACTCGTGGAAGTTGCGCGGCGATGCGCTCGAGTACCAGCCGCCGTGCAGATGAAGCACCACCGGGGCCCCCTCTGTTCCTTCCCGCGGCAGCACCCACTCGGCCGGCACGCCTCCGGCGGAGGTCTCCTCGAACCGGACCCGCTTCACGATCGGATGCGGCGGCGTCACCTTCTCGTACTCGCGTCCCTGTTCGGAGGGCGGCACCTTGTTGATCCGCACGGCGCTCCTCTTGAGAGCGTCTGCGAAGATCTCGAAGCCGAGCGTCCACCCCGGCTGCAGCGGACCTCGACGGAGCCGCCTGGGAACGACGCGCGCCGACGAGATGGCGAGGTCCGAGAGGACGGCCCACGTCCCCATCAGCCGCCCTCGTGGCAGACGGCCTCGATCCGGTAGCCGTCGAGATCGCGCACGAACGCGGCGTAGTACCCGGCCCCGTACAGCGGCCTGGGTCCGGGCGCGCCCTCGTCGATGCCGCCTGCGCGCAGGGCGGCGGCGTGGAACGCATCGACCGCCTCGCGATCGGGAGCGTTGAACGCGACGTGGCAGCCGACCCCCGGCGCTCTCGCCTCCGCGCCGGAGGCGATGATCGCGAACTGCTCGTCCTCGTCGCCCGGCTTGCCGTAGCCGATGGCGCGCTTCGAGAAGAGGCGCAGGTATCCCATCGGCGCGAGGACCGCGTCGTAGAACGCCCCCGCGCGCTCCAGGTCGGAAACGCCTATCGAGAGGTGGTCGAGCATGGTGGCCCCTTTCTAGCGCGGCCCGAATGGCAGGAGCATCGGCACGCGCTTGCGGTACGCGTCGTACGTCTCGGCGCCGAGCTCGGCGCGCAGCCACTCCTCCTCGAGACGCGCCTTCATCCACAAGCCCAGCGTCATTCCGGCGGCGCCCGCGAGGCCGAGCACCGTCCCCTTGGCGGCCATGGTCGCGTACGCCGCGAGCAGGATGCCGGTGTAGATGGGATGGCGCACGATGCCGTAAGGCCCCGTGTCGACCACGCGGTGGTCGGCCTTTCGCGTGATCTGGCCCGACCACAAGCGCCCGAGGTGCAAGCGCGCCCACCAGCAGAACGCGAAGCCGGCGACGATGAGCGCGACGCACGTCCACGCCGCCGCGCGGTTCACGTGCCAGAGGCGCAACAGCCCCTCGTACCGGTGCGCGGGCACCGCGAGCAGCACGACGCCGACGAAGAGCACGAGGCGGTAGCCGATCTCGCGCCGCATGCCGGCACGCTTCTGCGCCGCGCTGCTCCAGGAGGCCGCCAGGAGCCACGAGATGGCCCAGGCGATCCACAGGCCGACGATGATCCGCGCAATCATCGGTGCTCCTTCTCGACGCGCTTCTCACGGCGAACGTGAGCCGCCTGCACGGCGAGCTGTATGCGCTTGGCGCGCGTCGTCTCGTGCACGGCCTTCTCGATCCACTGGATGATGTGCTCGCGCTTTCCCGGGGGCATGGACTCCCAGTCGGCGAGGACCTCCTCGTCGCGCAGGGCCAGCGAGAGATCCTCTGGGATGGGCACCTCGCGCGGACCGAAGTCCGGCTGGACGACGACGCGCACCCGATCGCCTGGCTTCGTGCCCGCAGCGCGGCGCGTGTCGGCGTTGACCGACACGAAGTGCCGACCCCCGCCGCTCGGCATGAGGGTCCCCCGGAACTCGCCCGCTCGCCCGTAGCGCACGATGGCGGGCACGCGCCCCCGGACGCCGATGGCCTTGCTGACGCGTTCCGGGACGACCACGTAGTAGTCCCGATCGACGCACACCAGCTCGGTCGTGAAGGCGTACCTGCTCACCGACGGCCACCGCCGGGCCGAGGAGAGGACAGTCGGCGCCGACCGTCAAGAAGGCGCCGGAGCGTTCAATGAGCGTCGGCGCGCAGCTCCACGAACCGCTCGTCCGTGAGGTTCGCCAGCCGGAGGGCGTCGGCAAGAGCAGCCTCCGGCAGCCAGTGCATGGCGGGAACGAAGAGCAGGCGCCTGCGGATGACGATGAACGAACCGTGGCCATGTCGCGCCAGCACGCGTCCGCCCACTCTCAAGAGGATCGCCACGAGCTGTTCGCTGGTCGTGGGCGGGAGCTTGGCCGAGGCGGGGTGCCTCAGGCGTGGCGCATTTGCTCTTCTCGCGGTCGTCCTGGCGCGCGGCTGCGCGGGGCTATTCGCGGCCGAGAGCGTCGAAGGTCGGGTGGACATGATGGATGCGGCGCACCTTCACGACGCGTGCCTGAGCTTCGCGGAATCTCGCCGGATTCCGCGCGGAATGTACGCGACGAGGGAGCGAGCGCGTGCGCGCCGGGGAATCTCCCGACCGGGGAGCCTGCTGAGATCCCGAAAGCATGAGACGCGCTTCCTTCGCCGCGGCGGCGGCGATGGCCGGCGTCCTGTCGGCGCCGGGGTTCGCTCGCGCGCAGCAGGACGGGCCGACCGCCATCGATGGTTCGATCGAGCACGCGCCGCGCCGACCCGACGAGATGGTGACGCTGTCGCTCCAGAACGCGGAGCTGGCGGACCTCGTGCGCGTGATGAGCGAGATGACCGGCAAGCGCTTCCTCGTCGCCGCGGCGCCCAAGTCGTTCCAGGCGACCATCGTTTCGCCGCAGAAGGTCAGCGTCGCCGAGGCGTACCAGGCGTTTCTCGCGGTCCTCGCCGCGAACCATCTCACGGTGGTGCCGCGCGGTCGTTTCTACAAGATCGTAGACGCGCAGGACGCGGTGCACGAGGCGCCCGTCGCGTCCGCGAGGGACGCGACGCCGGAGGAGCGTTACGTCACCTACGTTCATCGCGTGGCGCACATCTCCGCCGAGGAGGTGGCGTCGGCCGTGCTCTCGAAGCTCGCATCGCACGACGGTGCGGTCATCCCGTACGGAAGCGTGCTCCTGCTGACCGACACGGGGGCCAACGTGCAGCGGATGCTGCGGGTGCTGGCCGAGATCGACGTGGCGCAGGCCGAGGACCAGGTATGGCTCGAGCCGCTGCAGTACGTGCCCTCCGCGGACGTGAAGAAGGAGCTCGACGACCTGCTCGACCTCGGGCCCAAGGGCGACAAGGCCGGCAAGGGCGCGCCGCCCGGGGGCGACTCGCGCGTGACGAAGATCGTCGCGCTCGACCGGCCCAACGCTCTGCTCGTGGTCGGGTCTCCCGCGGGATACGGGCGACTCCTCGAGCTGGTGCGGTCCATCGACGTCGCGGTCCCGGTGGAGGGGCAGATGCACGTCGTGATGCTCGAGCACGCCGACGCGAAGAAGATCGTCGGGCCCATCAACGAGGCGCTCAGCGCGGCGGGGGGAGGAGGCGGAGGCGGCGGGAGCGCGGGCGCGTCGGGAAGCGCGGTGCCGGCGGCGAACAAGGTGCTCGACGCGCCCGTGAAGGTGAGCGCGGAGGAGACCAACAACGCGCTCATCGTGACGGCGAGCGCGCACGACTTCGCCGCGGTGCGCGAGGTGATCCGGCGTCTCGATCAGCCCCGGCGCCAGGTCTACATCGAGGCGGTCGTCCTCGACCTGAGCGTCCAGCGCTCGACCGCGCTCGACACGGCGTTCCACGGCTTCGACTCGCTGGGCGGCGGCGCGCTCGGCTACGGCGGGTCCAATCCGATGAAGTCGCTGCTCCTGCCGACCGACTCTACGTCGCTGCAGGCGCTCGTGCTCGGCGTTCGAGGGCCGGACGTGCCGGTCCCGGGCTTCCTCCAGAGCACGCTGGGGACCACGTCGATCCCCGGCGTCGGCTTCTTCCTCGACGCGTACGCGACGACGGCCGACAGCGACATCCTGTCGACGCCGCACATCCTCGCGACCGACAACACGCCAGCGGAGCTGCACGTGCAGCTCAACACGTCGCTCCAGCGCAACGCGCCGTCGTACGGCGTGCCGAGCAGCGGCGGGGCGGGTTCCACGGCGGCGGCGTCGGCGTTCGCCATGTACTCGGCTCCCGCGTCGGCCAACTACGGGAAGATCGGGCCGCAGATCAAGGTCACGCCCCACATCGACGAGTCGGACGAGGTGCGCCTCGACGTGACCGAGACCATCTCGGACCTCGGCGCGACGCACGGGACACTGGGCACGGTGGACTTCACCGAACGTGGGGCGCAGACGACGCTCACGGTGAAGGACGGGCACACCGCGGTCATCGGGGGCCTCGTCCGCGACCGGGTCGTACACTCGTCGACGAAGATTCCGCTGCTGGGCGACATCCCCGTCATCGGCGCGCTCTTTCGCTCGAGCCTCGACACGACCGAGAAGGGGAACCTCGTGCTGGTGCTCACGCCGCACATCATCCGCAGCGAGGAGGACATGCGCCGCATCTTCGAGCAGCGCATGGAGGAGCGGCAGGAGTTCCTGGACCACTACTTCGTCTTCCGCGACGGACCGCCCGTGGGCTTCGACCCCGCGCGGGGGCACGGGATGCTCGCGGCGGTGCGCGGCGCGTACGAAGACGTCGCCGCGCGCAAGCGTCTGGAGGCTCCGGCGCTTGGGAGCACCGTCGCCGCCCACGAGCCGCACGAGGCGATGGGGATGCCGAACGGGCACGCCGAGCTGCAGGCCCAGCCGGCGAAGCTCGACGTCACTCCGCCGGCGCGGACGATCGAGCACGTCGAGAAGTGAGCAGGTGAGGCGGGGAAGAGACGTGCGCCTATCCGTAAAGGACTAGTTTCACCGGCACATGAGGACCGGGCGCATCGCCGCTGCAGTCGCTTGCCTCGTTTCCGTGAGCATCGGCTTCACCCTGGCCGCGTGCGGCGGGGGTGGCGCGAGCAACACCTCCGGTGAAACGGGTCAGGACGCATCGGGGGCGAGCAGCGGGTCGGGGAGCGGCTCCGGCGGGACCACGAGCTCCGGCTCGAGCGGGTCCGGGGGGAGCAGCGGCGGCCGCGGGGGGAGCTCGGGCGGCGACGACGGCGGCGTCATCGACGCGGGCGCCGTGGACGCGCCGATTGCCACCGGCGACGCGAGCGCCGGCTGCGGCACCGCGGCGACCGCCGGCATGCACGACGTGACCATCCAGTCCGGCGGCATGGCGCGCACCTTCCACGTGTACGTCCCGGCCAAGTACGCCACGGCGACCTCGACGCCGGACAGCCTCGTCTTCGTCTTCCACGGCTACACGCAGGTGGGCACCGGCAACACCTTCACGTCGATCGAGTACCTCTCGCAGATGGACCCGGTGTCCGACGCGCAGGGCTTCCTCCTCGTCTACCCCGATGGGTACATGAACAGCTGGAACGCCGGTGACTGCTGCGGCGCGGCCGTCTCGTCCAACGTCGACGACGTGGGCTTCTTCGACGACATGCTCGCCTGGGTCGAGTCGAAGTACTGCGTCGACCCGAAGCGGGTCTACTCCGCGGGCCTCTCCAACGGCGGCTTCTTCTCCAACCGGCTCGGGTGCGAGCGGGCGAACGTCGTCGCCGCCATCGGCCCCGTCGCAGGCCCGCTCGACATCACGCCGTGCAATCCGTCGCGTCCCGTCCCCGTGTTCGAGGTGCACGGTACGGCCGATCCGGTCGTCTTCTTCGACGGCGGCTCCTCGTCGGAGGCGCTGCCCGTCGAGCAGGCGATCTCGACGTGGGAGGGATTCGACAAGTGCACAGACTCGATGCCGGCCAACGTGTACACGAACGGCTCGGCCGCGTGCACCGAGGAGACGATGTGCAGCGCCGGCTCCGCCGTCGAGCTGTGTGTGATCGCCGGCGGCGGCCACCAGTGGCCGGGCGGCAAGGACGACTACCTGGGGAACTTCTCCAGCGACCTCGACACGTCGACGGCGATGATCAAGTTCTTCCAGGAACACCCGATGCCGTAGTCGACGCTCACTGAGCCGGGAGCCCGCTGCCCTGCACGGCCAGCGAGGTGCCACCCGCGCTCATGAAGGCCTCGACGAGCTTGGGCGGGAGCGGGGCGGTCATGACCACCCGCGTGTCGGGTCGCTCGACCTTCGTCGAGCCGAACCAGACGAGACCCTCGGGCTTCTGCAACCGGGCGACGGCATCCACGTGCTCGCGGATCGAGATCTCCGCGAGCGCGGCGGCGTCCTCGTTGGTGTACGCCAGCGTGCCCTTGACCGAGCCCTCGCCGCCGGGAGGCAGGCTGAAGGTCACCGACTTGAGGCGGCGCCCCGCCGCGGCGAAGCTCCCGTACTCCTGCAGGAACGCGACCCGAGCCACGAGCGACGGGCCGTCGATGCGGACGATGGCGAGCGCCGACGCGTCGACCTCCATCGGCGGTCGCGCGAACGGGTGCGCGAAGGCGTCGCGCGCACGCTGGCGGGCGCCCCCCGTCGCGATGACCCAGGTGCGCCCCGGCAGCTCGAACAGCGATGCGCCGAGCGGGTGACCGTGCGCATCCTGCTCGCACACGAGCTCGCGCACGGCGCCGCTGGGTCCGGGGGTCCACAGCCCGTGGCCCTCGGAGTCGACGAGCTTGACCGGATCGATGTCGGCGCGCACGCCGCGCGCCACGAGCACGATCTCGCCGGCGTGGTCCGGCGCGTCGGGCCGGAGGCCGACGACGACCTCGTCGGCGTCCTCGACGGCGTCGGCGAAGCGTGTCGCCGCCACCACGGGGCTCTTCTCGCGCGCCGTCGCGATGGCCCGGCGCAGCAGCGCGCCGTAGACGCGGTCCTGGGTGAGCGCCTTGGGACGGACGACCACGAGGAGCTCGGGCGTCGCGTCGAAGACGTCCTGCCAGTGCGGCTCGGCGGCTATGGCGCTCGCGGCCGGAGGAGGGGGCTTGGCGCCGCACGCGGTGGCTCCCCCGAGCGCCAGCAGCAGCGACACGATGCGGACGGTCCTGTTCATTCAGCCGGATCGCTCTCTCACGCGGGCCGCCATGCGCGCCACCGTCTCGTCGATGCCGAAATCCGAGTTGTCGATGAGCGTCGCGTCGTCCGCTTGCCGCAGCGGGGCCACGGCCCGCGTCGTGTCCTGCTCGTCGCGTCGCCGAACGTCGGCCAGCGTGTCCTCGAGCGTGACCTGCTGGCCCTTCGCGGTGAGCTCGTCGAAGCGGCGTTTCGCGCGCACCTCAGGGCGTGCCGTGAGGAAGAACTTCACCTCGGCCTCGGGGAAGACGACGGTGCCGATGTCGCGCCCCTCGAGCACGACGCCGCCGGAGCGGCCGGCCTGTCGCTGCAGATCGAGAAGCGCGTCGCGCACCGCCTTGTGCGCCGACACGGTGCTCGCCCCCATGCCGATGTCCGGCTCGCGGATGGCGTCCGTCACGTCCTTGCCGTCGAGCCACACGCGCACGCCCCGGGTGGCGTCGCGGTCGAAGGCGATGGCGCCGCGCGCGACGAGCGCGTTCGCCAGCTCCCCGACGGGCTTCGCATCGCTCCACGCCACGCCGGCGCGCTTCGCGGCGACGGCGACCGTCCGGTACAGGGCGCCGGTGTCGACGAACACGAATCCGAGCGTGTCGGCCAGCCGGCGCGCCACCGTGCTCTTGCCGGCTCCGGCCGGGCCGTCGATCGCGACGATCGGGCGAGGTCGGGTGGGCGGCGCCATCGACTTTGGTTTTACAGAAACTACTGCTCGACGTCGATCGTGGCGCCGAGGCCGCGCAGGGTGGCCACGAACTTGGGGTAGCTCGTGGCGATGCACGCGGCGTCCTTGACGCGCGTCGGGCCGTCGGCGACGAGCGCGAGCACCGACGCGGTCATCGCGATGCGGTGGTCGCCCTTGCTCTCGACCTCGGCGGCCCGGAGTGGCGCCGCGTGGCCTTCCACGTCGAGACCGTCCGGCTTCTCCTCGCAGGCGATGCCGAAGGCGCGCAGGACGCGGGCCATCGTGGCGATCCGGTCGCTCTCCTTGTGCCGCAGCTCACCCGCGTCGCGGATGCGCGTCGTGCCGCTGGCGCGTGCCGCCAGGGCGCACGCGATGGGGATCTCGTCGATGGCGCGCGCGACCGTCTCGCCGCCGATGGGCACCGAGCGGAGCGGCGCGCTCCACGCGTGCACCTCGGCCACCGGCTCGCCGCCGCGCTCTCCCTGTGGCTCCACCGACAGACCCGCGCCCATGTCGCGCGCGATCTCGAGGATCCCGGTGCGCGTGGGGTTCACCCCCACGCCTCGCGTCGTCACCCGCGACCCCTCCACGAGCTGTGCGGCGACGAGCATGAACGCCGCCGCCGAGAGGTCCCCCGGGATCTCGATCTCGAACGACGGCATCTTGCGCGACCATCCCTCCGGATCGAGCTCCACCACCGGGCCCACGGTGCGAATGGGGCAGCCGAGCGCTCCGAGCATGCGCTCGGTGTGGTCACGCGACACGCTGGGCTCGCGGAACCGCGTGGCGGCCGACGCGAAGAGCCCCGAGAGCAGGACGGCGCTCTTGACCTGCGCGCTCGACACCGGGCTCTCGTGCTCGAGGCCCCCGAGGTCGCGTCCCTCGGGCAGCGGTCCGACGACGAGCGGCGCGACGATCTCTCCCTCGCGCGTCGGGTGCCGGCGCCCGTCGATGAGCGCGCCGCGCGCGCGCAGCGGGCCGACGACGCGCATCATCGGGCGCCGCGAGAGCGTCTCGTCGCCCACCAGCGTCGCCCGGAAGCGCTGTGCCGCCAGGATCCCGCACATCAGGCGCATCGTCGTCCCCGAGTTGCCGCAGTCGAGATCGCGCTCGGGCCCGCGCAGGCCGTGCAGCCCCTTGCCGTGCACCACGAGCTCCGTCGGCGACGGCTCGTCGATCACGATGCCCATCGCCCTCAGCGCGTTCGCCGTAGAGACGTTGTCCTCACCGTGCGAGAAGCCGCGGATGCGCGAGTCCCCCTCGCACAGCGCGCCGAGGAGCAGCGCCCGGTGCCCGATGCTCTTGTCCGACGGGACCGGCACGCTGCCGACGAGCGGTTTCGTCGCGGGATGAACGACCAGCGTGGTCATGGCTCACTGCGCCGCCGGCAAGAAGCGCGGCGCGAGGGCCAGTATGCTCGACAGGGTCGAGTCGTCCACGGCGAACTTGCACTGCATGTCGGCCCCGGCCGTCTGCACGTCCAGGTTCTGCAGCGAAACGCCGCCGAGGAACGGCCCGAGCAGCTTGATCCAGCCGGTCACGGTACGCACGCCGTCGGCGGCCGAGGACGCTTGCTGCGCGTCTCCGTACGTCAGCGTCGCCGCGACGTTCATCCCGGGGCTCTGGAAGTTGCCGATGACGCGCGCGACGTGCAGCCCCTCGAGCCACGGCAGGTTCAGCGAGCCGATGCTCGCGGCGACGAGCGGCTGCGACGCGAAGTCGCCGGCGACCGCGAGCTCCGCCCCCGGCGTCTGCAGGGTCTCGATGACCCACGGGGGCTCGGCGCGCTCGATCTTCCCCGTCTTCAGCTTGTCGAGGACGTGCCGCACGGCCTCGCTCGTGCCGGCCACCACGGTCTTCGCGGTCAGCACGCACCACACGGCCCCGCCCCCCGCGTACGTCGCGCGGTCCGCGTACATCGTCTTGGTCACGGCGCTGCCGCCCTTGGTCTTCGTCGCGGCCTCGATCTTCGCCTGGTCGAACCGACCCGACACGACCGCGGCGACGTCGATGCCGCCCGTCGCGTACGACGCGAGCACCACGCGGTCGACGTCGCGCTTGGCCTCGAAGCCCGCGTCGTCGCCGAGCGGCATCAGGCGATCGGCGATGACCCCGAGCTGCGGCCCCACCGTCGTGCTGTCCCAGAGCGACCGCGCGTCCACGTTCGCGACGATCACGGCCGAGCCGGGCAGCAGCGCGAGCGGATCCGAGTCCAGGTCGAGCTTGTTCTCTCCGCCGGCGTTGGCGCCCTTGCCGCCGCAGGCCAGCAGCAGACACACGGCGAGAAGCAGGATCCAGCGGTGCATGGCGAGCGGGCCCGGAGCGTATCAGGGCCGCGGATACGAGCCGAGCACCTTGAAGAAGCGGGTGATGCGCTTCATCTCTTCGAACGCCATCACGAGAGGGCGGTCGGTGAAGTGCCCGGCCGTCTCGACGTAGAAGAGGTAGTTCCAGTTCTCGCCGGTCGTCAGCGTCTGCGTCCGGTCGCCGGCCGTGCTCCCCGGAACCACCGGATGGCTCAGGATGTTCGTGAGGTTGATGCCGCGCTCGGCGAACACCTTGAGCACGTCCAGGAGCGAGCCCGGAGCATCCTGCACGCTGAAGACGACCGACGTCACGTCGTCGCCCGTGCGTGCCGACGGGCGCGCACCGACCACCGCGTAGCGGACGCGGTCGCCCCCCTTGTCGAGCACGTTGCGCCTCGCCACCTCGAGGCCGAGCTGCGCGCCGAAGGTCTCGCTCGCGATGGCGGCGCCGCCGTGGTCCTCGACCGCGAGCTGGCACGCCATGAGCGGCGTCTTCACGTCGAGCACCGACGGCCGCGGCGAGAGGCCCGCGAGGAACCGCTCGCAGAGCGCGTGATCCGCGGCCGTCGCGTAGATCTTCTCGACGTCCCCGAAGTTGCCCGTGCGGTTCATCAGGTCGAGCTCGAACTTCGCCTCCAGCAGCTCGATGATGCGCAGGTCGCTCGCCAGCAGGGCCAGGATGGTCGACTGCATCGGCCCCTCGGCTGCCGTCTCGAACGGCACGACCGCGAACTCCGTGCGCCGGCGTGACACTTCATCGAGCGCCGCCGCGGTCGACTCGGCGGCGACGAGCCCCGGCGATCGTCCGAAGCGTGCGCCCGTCGCCGCGTGGCCGGGGCCGCCCTCGGGGCCCACGTAGGCCACCTTCACCGGCAGCTCGAGCGCCAGGCACGCCGCGAAGACGTCGCGCAGGATTTCGCGCAGCGCGTCCTGCGGCATGTCGCCGCTCGAGCGTGCCACGAGCGCGCGGATCGCCGCGTGGTCCGTCAGCGGGAGACTCGACGGCTGGTCGCGCCGCAGCTCGCCGATGCGCCGCGCGGCACGCGCTCGCTTGTCGAGCGCGACGAGGAGCTGCGCATCGAGCTTGGCCATCTCCTGGCGCAGCTCGTCCGCTTCCCGCTTCGCGTCCGCCACACAATCAACTTAGCCCCCGGGCGGGCCGGTGTCACATCACGTAGGCTGGCTGACGTGCCGGTCAGGCGGGCGGACCTGGATGCGCTACGGGGCAAGTACACGAAGATGGTGGCGCTCCGGGTGGAGCGACTCCCGGAGGACGAGATGCGCCGGCAGATGGCGGAGCTGGCGCAGCGGTTCCCCGGTGCGCTGCGCGAGCTCGACGACCTGGAGCTCGGCGAGATCCGCCGGCGCGTCGAGGCGCTCGAGGCCGTGCTCGAAGGAACGTCGAAGCCGGAGCCATGGATGGAGGCGGTGGCGCTCTTTCACGCGCTGACGCGCGGCGCGCTCGTCGTGAAGCGATGGCTCGGCGGACGCAAGCGAGTGGACGCGGCGCTGGCCCGGCGCTTCGCGGCGGAGCACGGGGAGCTGCCGTTCGCGGAGGACGCGCAGTCGTGGGCGGAGGAGCTCGCGGGCATCGCGTCGCCGCCGCGCGGCCGCCTCACCGACGCCGTGTTCGCCCGCGTCGCGCGCACGCTGGGCGTGGCGGAGCGGCAGGCACGCCGTCTCGTCTTCGGCGTACCCCGGCGAGAGCGGCCGCCGCGTAGCTGAGCGCGCAGCGTGACCCTGTTGCTGTGCAACATGGTATTTTGTTGCAATGCAACATCGAGGACTGCTACGACGCGGACTCGATGGACCGCTACGCCACGATCGTGTCCACGGGTCGTCACGTCCCGTCGATCGAGATCACCAACGACGAGCTGCGCGCGCGCTTCCCCGACTCGAGGGAGTTCATCGACAAGATGGAGGGGTCGACCGGCATCCTGCGACGCTGGTGGGCGCCCGAGACTGCGTGCACGTCGGACCTCGCCGCCGAGGCCGCACGCGAGGCGCTGCAGCGTGCGGGGCGCACGCCCGACGACGTCGACCTCGTCATCCTCGGCACCGACTCGCCCGACTACGTGACGCCGTGCACGTCCGTCGTCGTCCAGCACAAGCTCGGCGCGAAGAACGCGGGTACGTTCGACGTCGGCTGCGCGTGCGCGTCCTTCGCGACGGGGCTCGCCATCGCGGCCGGCTGGATCGCCGCGAACCGCGACGTGCGCACGATCCTCGTCATCGGCGCGTACATGATGCACAAGCTCGCCGACCGGCGGGACCCGGCGGTCTTCTTCTACGGCGACGGCGCGGGCGCCGCCGTCGTCGAGCCGTCGAGCGTGCCGGGGTTCGTGTCCTCGGCCGCGCAGGCCGACGGCGCGTACGCGCGCTACTGGGGCATCTTCTCGGGCGGCACCGCCGAGCCGGCGAGCCCCGTGTCGGTTGCCGAGGGGCGCACGTGCGTCCGCATGATCGACCGCTATCCGCCCGAGGTGAACCACGAGGGCTGGCCTCGCATCGCGCGCACCCTCGCGGAGCGCGGAGGTTTCGCGCTCGACGCCGTGTCGCTCTTCATCTTCACGCAGGTGCGCCGGCGCTCGATCGAGCACGTGATGGCCGCGCTCGGCCAGCCGCTCGAGCGCGCGCACACGATCATGGACCGATGGGGCTACACGGGCTCGGCGTGCATCCCGATGGCGCTCGACGACGCGCGTGAGCGGGGGCGGGTGAAGCCCGGCGACCTCGTCGTGTGTGTCGGCTCGGGCGTCGGCTACAACCAGGCCGGCGTCGCGTTCCGCATGTGAACGTGGGCGGACCGTGACCTGCCTCAGAGCGGCGCGGCGCAGCGGTCGTCGGCCAGGCCCGGAATGCGCGTCCACGTCTGCGCGCGGCCGCGCGCGCCGGCGGGCACGTACGTCAGCGTCACCTTCGAGCCCGCTCGTGTCAGCGTGAGCTTCACCGGCACTGTGCCGTCGCCCTCGCGTGCCTGCATCGACTCGACGACGTCGCCGTCCTGCAGGCCCGCTTTCGCCGCGGGGCCACCCGCGCTCACGCCGACGACGTGACCATCGGTCGAAGCGCGCGTCGCCTCGAGATCGAATCCCGGGTCGAACGCCACGTACTCGCCCGTGCCAGCGCGGAAGCAGGGGCCGAGCGCCGCCCGCGGAAGCTGCGGCCGCTCGCCGCGCACGATGAGCGCGTCGAACGTGTGCGCTGCATCGGGGTCCTCGCTTCCCACCGCATCCACCCATGCCGCGGCGGGCAGGCTGGTGCGCTTGCCGTCCTGCACCTCGCGCACGAGCTTCGCGAGCACGTCCACGAGCCCACGCTCGCCCTTGGTGTGCGCCCGGATCGCCGCCGACTCGGCCAGTGCGTAGAGCGCCCCGCGCGCCATCGCCGTCGCCCTCGCCACGTCGTCCTTCGCGACGAGCGCACCGAGCTGGGCTCCAGGCATCGTCGCATCCGGCGACGTCGCGACGACCGACAGCTCCCCCGAGATCGCATCGCGCACGTCGTTCGGCGCGAGAAGCCCGAGCCGCGCGAGCAGCGCCGTCGCCGCGTAGCGCGCGACGCCCTCCGAGAACCACGCGCCCTCGCCCTCGTGCCCGGGCTCGGTCGCGATCCGGAGGATGCCGCCGACCCACTGGCGTGCGAGCTGCTGCGCGGTCGACAGCCGCAGCGAAGCACCCCACGGCTCCGCGGGGCCCACCTGCACGAGCGCACTCGTCCACCGCGGTGTCGTCGTGAACGACCCGATGGGTCGCGTCTGCGAGACGAAGAGGTACGTCCACGGCGTCGTGTCCGGCTGCGTCTTGAACATCTCGGCGAGCGAGGTGCGCACCTGCGCGATCTCGGCGATCGTGGGACGCGGATCGAACGACGTGTACCCGAGCCACGCGCCCTCGTCGTGACCGGCGGCCGGATCGTCGATGACCTGCACGCCGAGCGAGCCGGCGACGTAGTTCGCATAGCGCAGCGCGCGGAACGGCGCGGTCGTCTTGCGGGCGTTGCCCACGCCGAAGCTCGACGCCGCGGCCGAGGCGCGCAGGGCGTCACCCTCGATGCGTACGAGCACGCTGCCACGTGCCGACTCCGCGCCCGCCGGCAGAGCGACGAGCTTCTCTCCCGCCACGCGGAAGCGATCGTCGACCACGTAGAGCCCCAGCGGGTCGTCCGGCGCATCGTCGCCAGCCGCAACGTCGTACGCGACGGTCACCGCCACGCCGTGCGGCGCCCGCGCGAGATTGAGGTCCAAGCCACCGCCGGCCGCTGACGGCGCGACTTGCACGCCGATGTCGCCCCCGTCGTCGTGCGCAGACGCCTTCGACACGCGCGTCGCCGTACCCCGCGCGAGATGCCACGCGCCGCTCGCCGCGTCGGCATGCGTCAGCGTGATCTCGACGTGCACTGCGGGCGAGGGGACGACGACCGGCCGCAGGAGCAGTACGAGATCTGTGTCCGGCCTGGCGTTCACGGGCGGGACGCCGGATGCGCTCGCCGTCGCCGAAGACGTCCCCCTCGGCGCGCTCGCCGACGTGCCGGGACAGACCGGGGCGGGCGCTGCTCCCGCGCATCCGACGAGTACCGCACACCCGACCAGCGAAGCGCGAGTCATTCCAGGTGCACTCGTACCGGATGTTCCCGCTGGCGGTGGCGCTGGCAGACCGTCAGCTGGACGAGCCCGCCGGAGGCGTCGCTGGAGCAGACGTAGAGGCCGTCTTGGTCTCGCTCTTTGTCTCGGTCTTTCCGCCCGAATCGGCCTTGCTGGACGAGTCGGAGGAGGTACTACCGTTCGCCTCCGCTTTGTTGCTCCCGCTCTTGGCGGAGGAATAGAGGTCGGAATACCAGCCGCCACCCTTGAGGATGAAGCCCGTGCCCGCGCTGATCAGCCGTTGTGCAGTGTTTTTCCCGCACTTCGGGCACACCTCGATGGGCGGCTCGGTGATGCGCTGGAGCTCCTCCCATTGGTCGCCGCAAGCCGTGCACCCGTACTCGTAGGTGGGCATACCCGAGGAGTAAGCCCGCCCTGGCACTTGGTCAAGTCGAGTGCCAGCGGGGCGTACCGTGGCTTTTCCAGAGCTTGCAGTGTTCTTCGTGCTTGTCCTGAACGCCCGAGGGGCGGTACAGGTGGTAAGCGCTTCGTGACGATATGTGAGTGTGACCATACGTGCACGAGTTCCGGCCCTCGCCGGGCAGGCCAAGGACATAGCCGATGAAGATCAAGAAGCTCGAGCTCGCTGGGTTCAAGTCGTTCGTCGACCGGACGGTCCTGCACTTCGACCACGACGTGCTGGGCGTAGTGGGCCCCAACGGGTGCGGCAAGTCGAACATCGTCGACGCGATCCGCTGGTGCATGGGCGAGCAGAGCGCGAAGCACCTGCGCGGCCGGTCGATGGAGGACGTCATCTTCAACGGCTCGGAATCGCGTGCGCCGCACGACTTCGCCGAGGTGACGCTCACGTTCGAGAACGACACGCCCGAGGAGCTGCCGCTCGAATACAAGGAGTACGCCGAGATCGCGGTGACGCGCCGCCTGCACCGCACGGGCGAGAGCGAGTACCTCATCAACAAGACGCAGGTGCGTCTGCGCGACGTGACCGATCTGTTCCTCGGCACTGGCGCCGGCACGAAGGCGTACTCGATCGTCGAGCAGGGCAAGATCGGCCTCATCGTCAGCGCGAAGGCCGAGGACCGGCGCCTGCTCATCGAGGAGGCGGCTGGCATCACCAAGTTCAAGAGCCGCAAGAAGCAGGCTGAGAAGAAGATGGAGCTCACGCAGCAGAACCTGCTGCGCGTGGGGGACATCGTCGCCGAGATCGACCGGAGCCTCGCCTCGCTGAAGCGCCAGGCGGCGAAGGCGGAGCGCTTCGTCGCGTACCGGGGCGAGCTCGAGGACCTGCAGCTCCACGAGGCGTCGCACCGGTACCTGGAGCTCGTCGGGTGGGTGAAGCTCGAGACCGGCGAGGTCGAGCGGCTGGGTGCGGCGAGCGAGGAAGCGCGCGGCGAGCTGGCGGCGCGCGAGGCGGAGCTCGAGGTCGCGCGCCTCGAGGTGCACGAGGCGGAGCAGAAGCTCGACGTGGCGACCAACGCGTCGTTCGCTGCGGACAACGCCGTGCGCGCGGAGGAAGCGGCCATCGAGCGCGCGAAGGACAAGATGGCGGCCCTCTCGCAGCGCGAGCAGCAGGCGGCCGGCGAGAAGCACGAGATGAGCGAGCAAGCGGCGCGTCTGGCGGCAGAGCGCGACGTGGTGGCGCGCGAGGTGGCGGAGCTCGCGGCCGAAGAGGGGCACCATGCGGCGCGCATCGCGGAGGAAGAGGCGAAGCTCGCCGACTTCGCCGGCGCGCATGGCGTGTGCGACGAGCGCGTCACCGAGCGCCGGCAGACGATCGCGGGCGCGCGTGCGGAGATCGCGAGCAGCGAGGCGAAGCTCGCGGGGTTCCAGCGGCGTCAGGGAGAGATGACGACCCGGCGCGACAAGCTGCTCCTCGAGCGCGAGTCGCTGGAGCTCGCGCGTGTCGAGCATGGCGCGCGCGCCGAGGAGCTCGCGCGCTCGATCGACGACCTTCGCGCCGGGCGCGTGACGACGGCCGCCGAGAAGTCGCGCCTCGAGACGCGGCTCGGGGAGCTGAAGGAGCTGATTCACGAGCAGGAGCGCGCGCTCGAGGAAGCCAAGGGCGAGCTCTCGGTGAAGCGCTCGCGCCACGCGGCGCTCGAGGAGATGCACGCCCGCCTCGAGGGCGTGGGCGCTGGCACCAAGGCTCTCGTGGAGACGCGTGACCCGTGCATCCTGGGCCTGGTGGCAGACCGCATCGAGGCGCCGGCGGAGCTGACACAGGCGCTCGCGGGTCTGCTCGGCACGCGGCTGCACGACGTCGTCGTCAGCGACATGGATCGTGGTCTCGCGTTGCTGCAGCAGCTCGCGGAAGCGGGGCAGGGCAGGGCGACGATCGTCCCGCTGCGACCGGCGTTCGTCTCCGGTCTCGCCAGCAAGGGGAACCGGCTGGTCGACGCGCTCCGCTTCGACGCGGGCGACGAGGCCCTCGTTCGTTCGCTGGTGGGCGACGCGATGGTCGCGGAGGACCTCGGGGCCGCGCGTGCGATGCGCGACGGTGGGGCGCGGGCGACGATCGTGACGAAGGACGGCACCGTGCTGCACGCGGACGGGCGCGTCTCCGGAGGGCAGGGCGACGACCTGGCCGCCGGGATGATCGAGGCGAAGCGCGAGGCGCGTGAGCTGGCCGAGGACATCATGCGGCTCGATCACGCCGTCGCGTGCCGGCTCGAGGCGCTGCAGAAGTCGCGCATCGAGATCGCCCAGACGGGGGCGGCGCTCGACAAGGCGCGCCAGGAAGCGCACTCGAGCGAGCTCGCGCTGGTGAAGACGGAGAAGGACCTGCAGACGACGCAGTCGCAGCTCGCGTCGCTCGCGCAGCGGCTCGAGGCGCTCGCGGGCGAGGAGACGGAGCTCGCGCGCGCCATCGACGAGGCGGGCCACGAGCGCGCAGAGGCCGAGCGCGTGCTCTCGGAGGCGCGTGCCCGCGTCGAGAGCGCCGAGGAGGAGCTCGTGGACGCCGAGGCCGCTCTGGCCGAGGCGAGCGAACGGCTCGATGGACAGCGTCAGGCCGTCACGGCGTGCAAGGTGGAGATCGCCGGCACGCGCGAGAAGCTCGCCGCCGCGCGCGGCACCGAGGGCCGCCTCGCCCGCAGCGCCGAGGAGCTGCAGGAGCGTGCGCGTCGCCTGGAGGAGGAGCTGTTCGCCAATGCGCGCGCCTTCGGCGAGGCCGCCGCGCAGCTCGTGGCGCACCGCGAGGAGCTGCACGCCGCGCTCGACCGCGCGCGCGTGGCGCAAGACGAGCTCGCGAGCGTCCGTGCCGACTTCGAGTCCCTGCGCGGCGGTCTGCTCGAGCGCGAGGGGCTGCTCAAGGACCTGCGCACCCGCGTCGAGACGATCCGCGAGGAGCTGACGGGTCACGAGATGGCGCTGCGCGAGAAGGAGCTCGCCCTCGAGCACCTCATCTCGGGCGTCACGGAAAAGTTCCGCGGGCTCCACCTGCCGCGCGTGATCGGCGACTACCACATGCGCCCCGCGCCCGACGACGTGTCGCGCGCGCGCATCGACGAGCTCGCGCGCCTCATCGAGCGCATGGGCAGCGTGAACCTCGACGCGATGCGCGAGCACGCCGAGGCCGAGCAGCGCTTCACCTTCTACACGACGCAAAAGGCCGACCTCGAGAAGGCCCTGGCCGACCTGACGCGCGCCATCCAGCAGATGAACCGCGAGTCGCGCCGTCTCTTCCAGGAGACGTTCGAGGCGGTGAACGCCAAGTTCCGCGAGATCTTCCCCCGGATGTTCCGCGGCGGGCGCGCGGAGCTTCGCCTGACCAACCCGGAGGACATGCTCGAGACGGGCATCGACATCGTCGCACAGCCGCCGGGCAAGAAGCTCTCGTCGATCGAGCTGATGAGCGGCGGGGAGAAGGCGCTGACGGCGGTGTCGCTCATCTTCGCCATCTTCCAGATCAAGCCGTCGCCCTTCTGCATCCTCGACGAGGTCGACGCGCCGCTCGATGAGGCGAACGTCGCCCGGTACAACGACATGGTGCGGTCGATGACGGACCGGTCGCAGTTCATCCTCATCACGCACGTCAAGCGAACGATGCAGATGGTCGACGTCCTCTACGGCGTCACCATGCCGGAGCCGGGCGTGTCCAAGATCGTCAGCGTCAAGATCAACGAGACTGCGGCGAAGAGTTCGCCGCAGCCGCAGGTTGCCGTCGCGTAACGGCGTGTCCTGCGAGGTGTTTCCGCACCGGGCCGACGACGGTGCCTACGCCGAAGTTGCGGGTCTCGCGCGCGCGAGTCTCGAGGGCCTGGCTGACGGGTTCGTCGCGCCCTTGGCGTTGCTCGACGAGCGGCAGGAAGATCGGCCCTATGAGCACGTCACGCGCACCAGGCGCTTCGGGACGCCCTCACGCGGTCTTCTGGTCACGGTCCGGGACGAGTACGTCGAGATGGGTGTCGTGACGACCAACGCGAGCCGCCACGTCGTCGAGGCGTACGGTCTGCCCCAGGGGTGGTCCTTGCGCCTCGAGTCGGTGCGGCCCCCCAACGTCCCCTCGTTCCTGCGGAGGCTCGAGGCGCGCGTCGAGGGGCCTGCCGAGCTGGTGACCCGAGTCACCGAGGGTGCCCGTGCGCTTCGATCCCCGCCGGTAGGAGAGGAGATCGACAAGGTGCTCGCGTGCGCACGCCATCACCTGCGCCCGTACGGTTGGACCGCAGCCGCTCGATACGCATCGCTGGCGCTCGAGGTACGACCCGGCGACGTGGACGCACGGTTCGTGCTGGGCGTCGCGCTCGGCGCGAATGGCGATTTCGGCGCCGCGCTCGAACACCTGCGGTTCGTCGTGGAGCGCCGACCCGACGACTACGACGCCTGGTACAATTTCGGACTCGGCCTTCTCGAGACGAAAGACCTGCGAGGCGCGCTGGCGTGCTTCGAGGCAGCGTTGCGCACGTCACCCGACAACCATGCCCTGCTCTTCCAGCTCGGCGTCACGCGCGACGCGCTGGGCGATCGCCATGGCGCCCTCGACGCCTACCGCCGTGCGATCTCACACTCGCCGAACCCGGGAGGGGCATGGGGCTACCGAGGCAAGGACTTCACCGAGGAGGCGCGCCAGGCGGTCGAGCGCCTCGCCGGCGGCGGCGGACGACCGGGCGAGCGGACGTGAGCGCTCTCGCCGGCTTCGACCAGATCACGTCCATCGCGGCCTACATGAACGCGCTCTTCGGGTTCAACGTCGCGATGCACGCGCCGAAGGCGACCGTCTCGGAGCGCGATTTTCCGATGCTTCTGCGCGGCTTCTTCTGGTTCTCGCACAACCCCTTGTTCCAGGACGTTTACGACGCCGCCCGAGCGATGATGCCCGTCTTCGGCGCTTACATCGTTCTTGCCGCCAAACGCGGAGAATCGGACTTCGGCTCGAAGCGCGCCGCCGACCTTCTCGCGGACTACCTCGACGATGGGGCGCTCAGTCTGCGCCCGAACGAGGACTCGTGCGACGTGGTGAAGAGCCCCTGTTACGCGATCGAGAGCGCGCTCGACGCCGTGGCGGACCTTATGTCGATCGGCGGAGAGATCATCGAGCTCGAGGCGAAGCTCGCGGAGGGGGCGAGCGAAGGCTTGGCGAAGATCCTCGCGTTGCCCCCGAAGGGGCGCGTCTCCGTGCTCAAGGAGCGCATGTTGGAGGTCGCAGGGAGCAAGAACGCCGTCTACAACATCGTCCGAGTCGCGGGCATCCGAATGCTCCCCGCTATCGAGGCGCACCTCGGCAGCCTGCACCCTCGGGATCAGGACTACGTGTTGCACGGCCTCGACGCGTTTCCGAAGAGCAAGCGCGTCCTCGCGTTCTACGACCGCTTCCTCGAGCGCAACCGGGACGAGTACTTGGCTGAGCGAGTGAAGAAATACCGAGCTCGCGTGAGCAAGGGCATCCGGACCACCGGTTGGGAGACGTAAGCGCCCCGCTCCGGTCGCTGCAGAGGCTCCAGGGGGCACCGGCGGCTTCAGCGAGAGCTCAGGCGCTTGGCGCCTCGTGCCGGCGGGTGCTAACCCGTGCTCGCCGTGACGGATGCGAAGACCGAAGCGCTAGCGCCCGCGAAGCAAAAGAAGAAGAAGAGCGTTGCTGCGATGCAGCGCGAGCTGCGCGACCTGGCCAAGCCGGCCGAGGGCGCGCCGGAGAAGCCGCCGCTCGACCTCAAGAAGGTGTTCATCCGGGTGGGGCTCATCCTGGCGGTCGTGTGGGTGGCCGCGGCGGTCATCGCGCACTGGACCGTGATCCCGCTGTTCGTCGCCGGCGCGCTCACCGTGGCCGGCGCCGGGGCGGCCGTCTGGATCGTTCGCTACGTCAACAAATCGCGCGAGCTCGGGGCGCTGCTCAAGGGGGCGCAGGAAAGCGAGGAGGGGCGCAAGGAGGCGCTCGCGCAGCTCGAGTCGAAGTTCAAGAAGGGCGACGTACAGGCGACCATCGCGCGCGCTCAGCTCGAGATGCAGGAGGACCCGCGCAAGGCGCTGGCGACGCTCGAGGAGGTGGACCTCTCGAAGCAGATCGCGCCCGTGGCCGACCAGGTGCGGTGCACGCGGGCGACCATCCACCTGCAGCTCGGCGAGGTGCAGGAGGCAAAGGCGCTCGTCGACAAGATGGAGCTCGGCAAGCAGCAAGAGGTCAAGACGCGCGCGATGTTCGCGGCTGTCGCGGCCGAGGCGTGGGGGCGCACGGGGCAGGGCAAGAAGGGCGTCGAGCTCCTCGAGGTGTTCAACCCCGAGGACCCGGACCTCGCCGAGATGCGGGTGCAGATGTGGCGCGCGCGCGCCTTCGCCTACGCCGGCGCGGGCGACATGAAGGGCGCGGGCCGCGCGCTGCGCAAGCTCGCCGAGATGAGCCCGCAGCTCCTCGGCATGTTCATCGGCGCCAAGAAGGTGCACCCGATGCTTCAGCAGGAAGCGAAGCAGCTCCTCATGCGCAGCGGCGCCGTCCCCCGCAAGATGGTGCGCCAGAAGATCTGAGCGTCAGTCGCTCGCGCCCAGGGCGATCAGCGCGACGAGGGTCAGGAGGGCCGCCCCCGTCCAAAGGACGCGCCGCACGACTCGTGCGCGCTGGGTCGGCTGGGTGTCCGGGGCGGGGGAGAGGCGGCGGCCGTAGACGACGGCCGCGATGGACACGACGAGGAGCATCACGGTGATCGTGCCGTCGGCGTTCTTCGCGGCGGACTTGCCGGCCATCGTGGCGCCCGCGGTCACGGTGCACCAGGACATCGAGGCGAGCATCCCGACGATCACGGCGCGCGCCACGCGGCCACCGATGCCGGGTGCGGGCGAAGCGACGAGGCTCCGCCGCACCGCCACGAGCCATGCGACGAACGAGGCGACCAGGACGAAGAGCGCCGCGGTGCCCTCGCCGATGAGCAGCGAGTGCTTTCCGGGCGCGTACGTCGTCACCAGCTGGCCCATGACGAGGTAGGCCCAGAGCGCCACGCCGAGCAGCTGCAGCATCGGGCCCCACACGGTGACGGCGCTCGACGCGCGCGGCACGAACGGCGGCGCGACCGCCAGGGCGGAGCGGTAGGGAGCCGACGGCACGGGCTCCGCCGCCGAAGGCGGGATGCCTGGCGTGGCCGCGGCCGAGGGCAGCGGCCGATCGACGGCGGTGGGCACGTCCTCCGGCAGTGGCGCGGCGGTCGGGTTCGTCTCGTCGGTCATAGCAGTGACTCTCCGTTCCACTGCAGCACCACCCCATCGCCCGCGCTCACGA
This sequence comes from Polyangiaceae bacterium, assembly GCA_035499695.1. Lineage (GTDB taxonomy): Bacteria > Myxococcota_A > Polyangia > Polyangiales > Polyangiaceae > Palsa-1150. The sequence continues at coordinate 654 of DATJYG010000826.1, read as the reverse complement.
GCACGTCGCGCGAGACGAGCTTGGCGACCGAACGGTCGTCCGCCAGCACGAGCGCCGTCACGGTCGCGCGCGTCGGCTGCCCCGGGCCGGCCGCCTGGGGCCGCCGCAGCGCGATGTGCATGGGACCACCGCCCCGCTCGACGCGGATCGCCGCGAGCCCCATGGGCTGCGCGTCGAGATCCGCCGTGTCCTCGTCGCGCCCGTGTGCGTCGCGGGCGACGCGTACGACCAGCGGGTCGTCCCCCGGAGCGGCCCGCACGACCACGAGACTCCCCACGTCCGGGAGCGGCGTCCGTGAGAGGCGGCGAGTGAGCAGCTCCTCCACGTCGTCCGCGGACGCGGCCTGACGCGCCGTCGCGAGCAGGGTCGCCTCGGTCACCGAAGCGAGCTCCCCGATGCGTCCGTCGTCGCTGCGGCCTCCGGTCGACGCGGCGCGGTCGAGGAGGCGTGTCGCCACGTCGAGCCGGCCGGCCCCCGCATGGGCGAGCGCGAGACGCAGCGCCACGGCCGGATCGTCCGGGGTCATCACGTCGAGCCGTTCGTACACGGCGACGGCGTCGTCCCAGAGGCGCTCGGCTCGCAGCCGATCGCCGACGAATGCGAGCGCCCATGGATCGTCCGGCGCGCGCTCGACGAGCTCACCGAAGGCGCGGC
>DATJYG010000825.1:0-17017 GCA_035499695.1 Polyangiaceae bacterium | reverse complement strand
TTCTCTTCCGCGACGACCTTCTTGACGGGGGTGTAGTTGGGGCTCTGGCTAGACATGCGCGTTTCTCCTCGTGCTTCGGGTGATGACGACGGTCGCGATGGCCGCCACCACGGTGCCGAAAGCGAGGACGGGCAGAAAGCTCGGTGCTTCGACGACGGGGGCGGGCGTTGCAGGTACGGAGGGCGGCGAGATCGGATGGCCCGTGCTCGACGATCCCTGAGAGATCGCCTGATCGTACAGCGACACCATCTGCGTGACGAGGGCCTTGGCCTTGTCGGCGTCGGCCTTGGTGAAGTAGGCCGACGGCAAGCCGTTCGAGGCATTCGCCGGCCCGCTCTTGGTGATGGCCGCGAGCTGCGCGTTCAAGGCCCACGCCTGATGGGTGAGCGGAGACGTGATCGACGCGGCGCCTGCGGCGTCGATCTCGGGCCCGAGGCTCGTCGCTCCTGCTTGCCCTGCAGCCTGGTAGGCGAGGACCGCGTCGGTGTAGTCGAGGTAGTAGTTCGACTGGCTCTCGCCGTAGTACGTGTCGCCAGCTTGAACGACGAGGACGACTTGGTTCTGGAGGTCTGCTTGCGCTTGCGCGAAGGTCGTCGCCGCCGGAGCAGCCACGCCCACGATCAAGTCAAACGATCTGCCTCCACGAACGAGCACGTCATCTCCTCGCCTCACCGGGAGCGGTGGTGGACCTTCGCATGCTTCGGATGCTTGACCGCGTACGTGACGGCGCCCGCTCCGAGCATGACGAGCAAGACGCCTGCGACGAGCGGTCCGTTGCCCGCCGTCACGACTCCACCACCCGTCGTGGGGGTCGAGACCGGCGTGCACACGCCGTTGATCGGCGCCTGCCCCGCAGGACACGCCGGCACGCACGCGCCCGTGTCGACGTCGTTGACCTGCCCGGCGGGACACGGCTTCGCCGTCGGAGGCGCAGGCTTGGGTGTGGGCGAGCACGCGCCGGTCTGCTTGCCGCCCGACGTCGTGTAGCACGCCGCAGGCGCCTGGGACGCCGGCCCGGCGTTGCCCGACGCGTTCCATTCGGTCGTGAGCGCGGTCTGCAGAGCCGACTGCGTGTTCACGCCGTAGTAGCCATCGGCCGTGATGCCGGCCGAGGTCTGGAAGGTCTTGGTGAGCGACTGGAGCTGCGCGCTGCAGTCGCAGCCGTTCGCTTGCATGTACTGGAAGAGCGCGTCGGCCGCCGTCGACCCCGAGCCCGGAACCGGAGGCGCAGGGAGGTTCGGCGGAGGCGGCGATTGGTTCTCCGCGTTGGCGGCTGCTTGTCCGGCGGCGTTGGCCTGCTGGTAGTAGCTCGCCATCTGCCCGAGCACGGCCTGAGCGCTCTGGGCGTCCGAAAGCTGCGCGGGAGTCGAGCTGCTCGCGTCACCACTGTTGACCGCCTGCAGGCTGCCGTTGCTGGCCCACGCGGCGCTCGTCAGCTGGTTGTTGTAACCGGAGAACTTGCCGTAGGTGGCGTCGATGTCGGGCCCGAGACCGCCCGCGGTGACGGCCACCTGCCCCGCCGTCTGGTACGCGAGAACCGCCCCGTGGTAGGAGCCGTCCGCATCGGGCTGCGGAGCCGTGTTCGCCTGCGCGTTGATGGCTGCCAGCTCGACGGCGATCGAGTTCGCGTCGCCGACGCCGAACGCGCCTCGGAGCATGCCGCCCGTCTTGGCCGCGAGCGGCTGCGTGAACGCGCCGCGGTGGCAGTAGATCGGCGTGCAGACGATCTTCCCGTTTGCGTCGGTCGTGCAGCTCATGCCGCACTCGAAGGTGTCGCCGACACCGATACGGTCCCCCAGCGCGCCGCCCGAGTAGATGCCCCATGACGGCGGGAGGTTCAGCTTCTGTCCGACGAAGAGCGACTGGAAGGTGACGAGGCCACCACGCACCGCGCGCGGCACCTTGGGGTTGGCCGCGATGAGCTGCGCGGCCAAGGCCGGCGTGCCCGTGAGCTTCTTCGCGATGAGAGCCGGGGAGTCCCCCTGCTGGACGGTGTAGAACATGGGTCTTCTCTTAGCTTCCCTGTTGCGCCTGGATGGAGGGCGCGACGATGGCCGCACCCGTGAAACTTCCGACGAGCATGCCGATGAGACCACCCGCGGCAGCGCGACGCTCGATGACGCTTCCGCCGTCGTAGCTGTGGCCGATCTCCGAGCCGATGGTCGCGCCGATGAGCAGGCCCACCGTGCCTCCGAGGGCCGCCACGACGCCGACCGTGGCCGGGCTCGTGGCGCTCGGGTTGGCTGCGCCCAGGCCCTGCGGGCTCGGAGCTGCGAGGCCTTGCGACTGAGCCTGCGGCTGCGCTGCAGGTGCAACCGAGAAGCCTTGAACGGGTCGACCACCACGCATGATCCCTTCCATCTGACCCACTCCTTGCTGCCTTCGAGGTACGACCTGATCGACCCAGAAGCACCCGGCGCAGCGGATGTCCGCGTCCGTGGGTCCCTCGGTCGGCGGGTAGTCGTCTTGCTGCCACCGCGTGTCGGGAGCCGTCTGCGCCACCTCGGGCTTCACCGCCACGACGTAGACGTCCGCGACGAGAGGCGGCTCGGGACACGGGGCAGCGTTCGCCGCGTTGACGGCGGCCACGGCCTGGTTCGCGGCATCCTGTGCGGGAGCTTGCGCTGCAGCCTGCGCGCGCTCGCACGCCTTGCATCCGCAGCCGGCGATGCCACGACCCACACCATGCGCTCCGTTCAGACCGAGCATGTTCTTCACCCAGTTGGCGTTGTAGACGCGCTGCTCGGAGTCCTCGGAGCCGTACGTCGTCCAGTAGTCTCCCTCCATCGCGTCGTCGACGAAGTACTTGTTCGCGTAGCACGTGGGGTTGACGTCCCCGACGCTTGGCGGTGGCGTGATCCCAGGCGGCACCGCAACGCCTCGCGCTGCCGCGGTCGCCCGGCACGTGTAGAGCGCAGACTGAACGAGCAGTCCGTTTTCGTGGTAGCCCTGCGCGCCGTACCAGATGCCTTCGTAGAAGGTCTGGGCCCAGACGACGTACCCGTTGGGGAGCGGCGTCGTCGTGACAGGCGGATGCCGAAAGTATTGCCACACCATGCTCGGCACTTGGTCTTGCTGGAGACCGCCCGGCGACACGAACATGAGCTGCCAAGCCGCGCACCCTCCAGGCGGCGGAGGTGGCGCGATCAACGGCGACGCCGACGGCGACGGCTTGTTGGCGAACTTGAAGCTCATCGCGGCTCCTGATCGTTGTGCGCTCGCCACTCGAACGGCGCACCATAGTCGAGCGGCTCGTACTGCTTGCCCATCTCTTCGCCGACGATGATCGAGCCCGCGATGCGCCCGTACTGCACGTTCGAGAACGACGCCCAGAAGCGATCTTCGGGACCCGCCGCCGCGAGCTGGTCCGCGTTGAAGTCGGGCTTGTTCGTGTCGTCCTCGCCTGTGTCGTGCTGCCACACGCTCGCGTAGAGGACCGCGTCGTGCATCGCGGGGACCGGGATGTTCAAGACTTCCTCGGCGTGGTCGTCACGCCACGGGAACCGGTTGTCGCGGAAGTTGCCGAGGTCTCCCTGAAGCGGCTTGCCCCACGGACGACCGCCGTTCGGCGGCACGTACGGTGCGAGCGTCTGGTAGAGGAGCGCCGCTCCGCCCTTCGAGTCGAGGTACATGAGCGACGGGCCGTTCAGCGGGTTGCGCGTGTCGCGCCACGTCTTGGGCACCGCCATCAAGTGAAAGCTCACGTTCCCGCCGCCGAGCGAGAAGCGCCACATGGGGCTCGTGACCTCCAGCTCGTAGGGACCGTTGCCGCCCTCGTCGTAGCCGAAGAGGCCCACGTAGATGCGGAGCCCTCGGATCCACGCGCTCTCGGGCGTGTTGAAGCTGTAGCGCGCGAGCTGACAGAGGTAGCGCGTCTGCGCGCTCGTCGTCGGCGTCGACGGCAAGACGAGACCGGTGTAGTCCGGCGAGTTGTACGGGTCCGAACCGACGAGCTGAAGGTTCGGGTCGAATCCGACCGTCGTGACGGCCGCGCGACCAGGGCGCAAGTGGGTGCGGATGCCGGCGGCGACTCCGCCTGCATGCTTCTGCAGCCTCACCAGCTTTCGGTCACGCGATGCCTCCACTTGATCTCCATGGTCGTGGCTCGACCCTCTTCTACTTGAGCAGCGTCTTGAGGTCCGGGGTCTCGATGCCGAGCTTGTTCAGACGGCAGCGAGCTTCCTCGTCGCTCATGTCGTCCATGCACTTGTCGAGGAACTGCCAGCCGAGGATCGTCACGTTGACGTCGTAGGGGACGCTCTGCGGCGTCTGCGTGAGCACGAAGCTCATCTTCACGTTGCTCTGCTTGGCGAGCGGCCACCCGTTCGGCCACGTCACGGCGAGGACGTCCGCGAGGTTCTCCAGCGGCGTGAACTCGTCGTTGAGCGTGTACTTCGGGCCACCGTAGACGATGACCTGGACGCCGACGCCCGTGCAGAGCTTGAGCTGCCCCTGGAAGAACGGCTGCAGCGGGCTCCCGTTGAAGGAGTTCTGCTGCCCGAGCGAGAACGAGATCCGCTCGATGATGGTGTCCTGCGTCAGGTTGTTGTCGAGCGAGTCGACGACAGGGGGAGCGCCGACGGCGCTCGACGTGAACTGCGCTTCGATGTCGCCGATGAACGGCACGCGCGGAACACCAGCGACCAGGCCGTACGCCATGCGCGGCGCGTACAGCGCGAGGTTGCGGATGTGGTGATCGCGGGGAAGCATCGTCGCCTGGTCCTCTCCGTGAAGGAGTCACTCCTCCCCCACGAGCGGCCCCCGCGCGAAGCGGGGGCCCTCGTGAAGGAGGACGCGACTACTGAGCCGGCACCATCGACGACGCCGGGGTCGCCGCGCTCGAACCCGCGAGGATCTGCGGCAGGTTCTTCTGGCACCAGGCCTTCCACGCGCCCGGCATCTCCCAGCCCTTGAGCTTCACGGCGACCTTGAAGATGCCGCCCTTGAACACCTGGCGCTCGACCGTGGTGGCCTGCGGGATGTTGGTCGGCGTCGTGAGGTCGAGCGACTGCTCGTAGGGGCCCGTCGTGGCGGTGAGCGTGTACCCGCTCACGTTGACGTCGGGCTGCAGGTTCTGCGACCCGGTGAACGAGTCGATCGCGAGGGCCGCCTGGAAGCGGGCCTGGTGACACGCGTCGACCGCGATGAACTTCATGTCGATGGGGATGCCGCGCTCGAAGAAGCAGGGCTTCTCGACCTGGCGGTACATCTGCCCGCGGCACGCGGTGCCCTGGAACTTGATGCCGCCCCAGGTCTGCGGGGCGAAGTCGAAGTCCCGGGTCGGGTGGAAGAGGCCGAGGCTCGTCGAAGCCGTCGTCCCCACGCCTCCGTACCGGCGGAAGTTCGCCGGCAGGAAGATGACCCCCGAGCCGAGCGCGCGGTACTGCGCGTTGGCGAGCGCCGCGTACTCGATGACGGCGCACTCGCTCGTGCCCGCGGCCACCGCGTCGCCGAAGGACGCGAAGTAGGCCACGTCGGAGAGCATCTCGTTGATCATCAGCTCGCGCTGGTTCGTGCGGAACTGGAGCTGGTAGGCGTTCATGAAGTTCCAGCCCGCCTCCCACGCGTCACCGCCCCACGAGAGGCTGGCGGGCGTCAGGGGGAACTGGCCGCTCACGGGAACGAGGCCGCCGAGCGCGCCGTTGACCGCGTCGTTCTCCGTCCAGACGTCCGGAGAAGGCGGAGGGCTCGTCGGGGTGGCCGGCGCCGTCCAGCCGTTGCCGATGGCCGTGAAGATGTGCGGCTCGACGAAGACGTGGACGCCGATGCCCGTGCAGAAGAGGTCCGTCTGCAGGATGCAGTTGATGGCGAACGTGGAGTCGACCGAGCAGACGCCCTCGGGGGTGCCACCGCCGGCCGTGAGGCTGACGATGTCGCCGAAGGTCCGCTGCACGGCGTTGTGCGAGAGCGGCAGGAGGCACGTCCAGACGACCTCCTCGATGACGGGCACGTTGCCGAACCCGCACTTGAGGCACCGCTCGGCGGCGCCGGGGGAGGGCGACTGCCCGAGCCCGAACGGCGTTCGGACGAGCGGATCGCGATCCTGCCCGTAGCGGGTGTGCACCTTGTTGGGGATCCGAGTCACTGCAGCCTTGGCGACCATGATGTTTCTCCTGTCGGCCGTTTCACAGGTCCGCCGCCGACTTACGGTTCAACTGAGACGAGAGGGGGTGAGAGGGAGAGGACGCGGCCTGATGCACGTCCTCTCCGCCCGAGAGGACTACGACTGCGAGATGAACCCGAGGTACTCGGGGAGAGGCCCGTGCTGGTCCGAGAGACCGCAGTCCGAGCCGGGAGCGGGGACGTTGACCTTGGCCCAGCCGCCGTTGGGCGGCGCCGGCTGCGCAGGCTGCGCGGGGGCCGGAGTCGAGGCGGTGGGCTGCGAGATGGGCGGGCACTGGCCGCCGGCCGGCGTCGAACCGTCCGGACACGGAGCCGAGCACTGACCCGTGAGGCTGTCGGCGACCTGCCCCGCGGGGCAAGGCGTCGGGGTGGCAGGCGCCTGCGCGACGGCGAAGGGCCCGGGGTCTCCCATCCCCTGCGGACGGCCCTGAGGCTGCTGACGCGGGGCGGGGCGTTGCTGCTGCGGGCGCTGCGCAGCCGCAGATGCGGCGGGACGCTGCGCGGGCGGCGCGTTGAGGCCGGGGTTCGGCGCCGTGTAGGGCACCGGACTCGCAGCGAGGTTCTGCGCGGCGGTGACCTCCGCCGGGAAGAGGCGCGCGCCGAGCGAGGCCTGGAGGGTCTTCGGATCGCTCGCGGCGGGCTTGAGCAGATTGCCCATCACGTACGCGTTCCAGAGGGTGGAGAAGAGCTTGATGCCCGCGCCGAGCATCATGCCCTGCAGCGCCGCGCGGCCCATCGAGTTCTTCACGAGGTAGGCGCCGATGGCGGGGACCGCCGTGATGCCGATGCCGACGCCGATGCGGAGCAGGCTCGGGGGCGACGCGATGTTGAGCGTGTTCGCGAGCGTGCCGGCCTGCGTCGTCGATCCGGCGGGGATCGTGAACTTGTTGGTCGGCGCGGCGGTCGTCGCGGACGGATCGTAGGTCGCGAGGTAGCGATCCGCGAAGTCCGCGATGGCGAAGCCGAGGCCTCCGGAGAGGAAGGCGAGCGCCAGCTCTCCGCGGCTCATCGGGTTGGAGAGCGCGTGCGCGCGCCGGCCGCCGCCGCCGTGACGGCGATGACGCCGGGGCGCGTAGACGGGCGCGTAGCTCCGGCGACGGCGATGACGCCGAGGGGCCGCAGCGGCGGCGCGACGGCGCCTGCGACGACGCGGCGCAGCCACGGGAGCCGACGCGTACGCCCGGCGACGGCGCCGACGGGGAGCCGCCGCGTGACGTCGACGCCTCCGGCGGGGAGCAGCCGCGGGAGCTGCCGCATGACGCCGACGGCGACGCCGCGGAGCCGCAGCGGCCACGTGGCGCCGACGACGCCGACGGGGAGCTGCCGCAGGAGCCGCACGACGATGGCGGCGACGACGGGGCGCGGCAGCGGGGGCCGCCGCCGCTGCGCGACGACGACGCCTGCGCGGCGCCGACGCCTTCGCGGTTCGCTTGGTGCCCCTCTTGGAGTACTGGCCCTTCTTGTTGCGCCTCTTCATGGCTTTTCCCTTCGGTCTCCCTGCTGAAGATCCTTCACGCGCGACGACGGCCTTGATGCCCTTGCCGAAGTCCTTCGTACGCTTGACGCGGGTCTTGCTCGGCGACTCCTGCCGCAGACGGATGTACTTGTCCGTCACGTCGATCGACCCGTACTTGTAACCGTGCGACTTGGCCCACGCGACGGCGCGACCGACCGTCCAGGAGCGCTTGGAGAAGAGGAGCGACTCGACGTGCATCGACTTGCGACCCGCGGCCCGCGGTGCGGTCGCCTTCGGGGCGGAAGCTCGCACGGGCGACTTCGCGGCGCGCTTGCGTCGACGTGGAGCACTTGCGGACCGGTAGGCCGCCAGACGCTCGGAGTAGCTTCGCCTCTTGCTCATCGCGCATGTCTCAGGGCTTCTCGAATCCTCGCCACGTCACTCGGCATCCTCGGGGGAGCTTCATCGCGTACCAGCGACCTTGCTTGAAGAGCGCGACCGGCGTTTCGAACTCGTGGCGCCAATCGTGCTCGTATCGACCAGGCCTGTAGTAGATGATCTCCGTTACCTTGCCGACAGACTTCCACTTCCCATCGGGAACGTCAATTCGTGCTTTGCGCGCTTCGTAGTCGTCACCGAAGTACAGCGCAGCATCTTTCGGAAGTTTCTCAACTCGTTCGTCGGTCACGACGATGGGACCGAAGAAAACACTGCATCTAGGCAGGTTTCGTCCACTCTCGTCGTGGCACATTCCGTAACCCGTAGGGAGGACAATCGTATTACTTTTTCTTCTGCTGCGATTGTCATCCACCAATATCAAGTCGACTTCGCCGCCCTTGACCAAGATCGTCATCGCAAAAACTCGTAGACGATGACTCCTCCGGCCACCGCCGTCACGGCGATCCACGGCCACGGAGTCGCGAGCGCGCCCGTCACGCGGTTCACTTGCTCGGCTGTCCATCGAGCCGCGCTACCGGCGGCCACGAGCGAGTTGCCGGTGGTCGTTACTAGGACTTGTAGAACGCCTGACGACAAGATCCCGAGACCCTCGATGCGCGCGATGACTTGAGCCTGCACGCTCGGGTCGGCCGCAGGGATGGCTTGCACGAGCTGCCCTTGGGAGTTCACGTAGGAGAGCGAACAGGTGAGCGTGCCGGTCGTGATGTTCTGGCGGACCTGCCCTGCGCTGACGACGGTCTCCTGGTAGCTCTGCAAGATGCTCGCGCCCTGCAAGACGATGAAGGCGTCGTCCTTGTTGGCGTAGAGGTTCCACATAGCGAGCAAGGCATCTGCCTGCTTCTTGATGGCATCGCCGAGCCCCGTGAGGAGCGCCTTGGTCGAAGCGTCCGACTGCTGCGCCGCGAGCGCGCTGTACGCGTCGGCGCACGCGTCAGCCGAACCGACCGTGTCGATGACGTACTGGTTCCACGTCGTCCGGTAGGAGAGGACGTCGCCCGGCGTCACGAGCCCGAGGCCGATGGACGCTCCACCTCGCGCAAGGCCGCCCCACTCCGAGCGCGGTGGCCCAGCGACAGCGCCAACGCGCCGGCCAGCGGGAAGCGCACGTCGCGTTCGAGTCACGGGGACAGCGCACGCAGCGGCGGTGGCCTCGGCTTGGCCGACGGCGTAGAGCGCGGCCTTGACCTGCTCTCCCACCGCGTTGAAGTAGTTCACGTCGAGGCACGTCCCGCTGTAGTTGCCGCTCATCGTGACGGTGCCGTAGGGGCCCCAGTTGGGTCCAGCCCACGTGTAGCCGAGCGTGCATGCGACGTCGGCAGCGTCTTGCGTGTTCGCAGCGAGGCTCGCGCCGCGCGCGCTGCAGTTGACTGTGTAGCCAACGGCTGCGAGAGCCGCGTTGTGCGCAACTGAGCATGCCTGATCGCTCACCTCCTGGAGCCACGGGACGAGCGCGGAGGGGCCGCCGACGCCGCTGCACGGATCGCTGTACGGATCGTCCGTGACCGCTTCGGTGGCCTCCTGCCACATGCGCTCCAGCGCCTCGGCCTGTGTTATGGTCTGTTGGAGGAGGGCTTCGTACGCCTGCCCGAGTCCCATCGCGCTGGGGCTTCGACCCACGCCGACGAAGTCCCCGCCTTCGAGACCTGCAGCCCCGACGCCCTTGTTGGGCTCGACGATCCACGTCCGCGCGGGATCGTGCACGGACCCGACCTCGTACTTGGTCGTCGGGTCGATCGGGAGCCACTGCCCTGCGTCGTCCTGGGCTTGGATGTAGACGTGCGTCGGCTGCTCGGTGGGCTCCTTGTAGGACGCGCCCACGACCTGGACGGGGATGCCGATGGATAGAAGACACGCCCCAACCGTGATGGCAGCGTCATCGCAGTCGCCGCCGACGATGCACAGGCCATGGTCGTCGAGGCAGAGCGTCTGCACGGGCGACGCCATGAACTCGGTCTGCACGGGGTCCGAGACGTACGGAACCTTCTTCCGGTACGCGTCGACGACGACCTGCATCTTGTCGCGAGCGCCAGTCGGGTTGCCGGCCTTGGCCAGCTCCTGAGTCGTCCACGCGCGGACCCGAGGGTCGTTGCGCGACGCCCACATCTTCTTGGCCACCTCGTCGAGGCTCATCATGGCGCCCTTGATCCCGCCGGGATGCGGCGAGAGGACTACCTTCTCTTTGAGCTGGCCTTGGGGCATCGAGGTCTCCGGCCTCGACGCCCTACTTGACGAGGAAGTAGCCGAGGAGCGCGAGCGCCCCGAGGCCTGCCCCGACTCCCACGACTTCTCCCGTCGTCACGCTCGACGTGGTCGGAGCGGTTGTAGCGGGCCCTGTTCCACCCGCAGTGACGGGGGGCGTCGTCGGGGTTGTGGGCGCCGGCTGAGGACAGACACCGTTGGCCGGTGAAGACCCGTCCGAGCACGGCGCGACACAGCTGCCGGTCACGGTGTCGGCCACCGTTCCGGCCGCGCAAGGCGGAGGCGTCGTGAGGCAGCCCTTGGCCGGTCCGAAGTCGATTAGGCCCGTGAACGCGATCCCTCCCGAGCCCGAGAGAGCCTGGACGCTCGCGCCGGTCCAGACACCGGTCGCGGACCACTCGCCGTACTCGTTCGGCCCGGGGGCGACCTTGAACCCGGGCAGGAGCGCCGTGATGGCGGACGTCGGATCCCAGTCGCCGGGCGCACCCGAGAGCGCAGGACACACGTCGTACGTGAACTTGACGAGGTAGGTGTTGCACTGCGTGAGGTCGATGGACTCTTCCTGGACCCCCTGCCAGTTGGCTTCCTTGACGACCGTGCTGTTGACGCTGAGGCCCACGACCCACATGCCGCCCGCGTTGGGGCTCATCATCGGATCGGAGATCTCCATCTGCTGGCTGCCGCCCCAGGTGGCCGTCATGACCCACGTGCAGTCGCTGTACGTCGCCGCGGGCGTGATGTTCACGAACCCGAGCGACGCGAGAAGCGCGCCCGGATTGGTCATCGGCTGGCCGGGCACCGCCATCGGTCGCGCGATGATGTTGACGGTGTCGCCGGGCTGGATCGTGTACGGCAAGCCGGCACCGCACGGACCGCCGAGGACGTTGGTGGCCGGTCCGTCGTCCGAGTAGAACGTCGGAACGATCTTGTCCGACTGCGGCAGGACGAAGCCGTCGCCCATCTCCCAGACGCCTTGGATCGACCACTGACCGAGAGCGTCGGGCCCCATCGAAGGCGACAGCTGGAAGTTGGTGATCCCCATCTCGGCGAGGCCGTCGGTCGGGTCGAACGGACCTCCCGTGAGGAGCGCGCACTGCTTCTGGATGAAGGTGAGCGTGAACGCGTGGCACGCGCTCATGGCCGGCGAGGTGATGGGTGCGGGCGGCGGCGTCGGGGCGAGGATGACGTTGCCGTTGACCGACATCGACGTGACCCACGACATCGCGCCCGTCGACGGGTCGACGATCTGCTCGGCGATGTTGATCGGCTGGTTCGTCGTGTTCGTCAGCTGGATGGGCCACGTGCAGTCGTTCGGGTCCATGAGGCCGACCTGCATGCCCGACGCATCGAAGCCGATGGCCACCAGGATCGCCGTGGGGTCGGCCATGTTCCCGCTCTGGTCCGTCATCGGACGAACGGTCATCTTCACGTTATCGCCCGGCTGCACGTCGTAGGGCAGCTGGTAGCTCGTCCCTTGATCGAGCCACGCCGTCAGACCGACCATCCCGCCGCTCTTCGGCGAGACCAGGATCTGGTTGTACTGGTAGAGGACACGCGCTCCGGCCTTCGACGTGATCCCGTGAAGGATCTCGCCCTGCAGGAACGTCCCCGTCGCGTTCGAGAGCGTGAGGACACCGTACCGAGCCGACAGCGGGTTGGTGTCGAACTCATTGGTCACGGTCGCCTGCACACCGGTCGTCGTTCCCTGGATGGTCTCGCCGATGACGTACTGGCTTCCGAAGGGGGAGCCCCCGAAGAAGACCACGATCGATCTCGCGTCACTCGGGTTGGGCGAGTACGGCTGCGAGCCCTGGTAGATGACGTTCACCGTCGCGGACCCGTCGGGGTTGTTCGACGAGAAGGTGACCTCGAACCCGAGATCCGTGAGGATCGACGCGGGGTCCGGGTTGATGAGACCTCCCTGAGGGATCGGCCACACCGTGAGCGAGTACATCTCGCCGTTCACGAACTGCGTGCAGCACGGAGGCTGGATGAAAGGCGGCGCGCCGGCTTGCTCGCCGGGCTGCGAGCCAACCGCGCCCTGCTGCCACGGAGGGACCGCGATCTCGCCCGGCGCCGGAGGCGGCCCGCCCACGCCCATGTAGCGGGGCCTCGCCTCGACGGGGCCTCCCTTGCAGTAGAAGACCTGGACCGTCGGCGTCGGGCGAAGAAGCGCCGGCCCGGTCGTCACGGGCTTGAAGAGGTAGGCGCTGCCGCCGATCTCCATCTCGTACTGCTCTTCGGGCATGAAGCTCGCGGCCTGCGCGAAGGCGGCCATCGACACGTGCGGGTTGATGCCCATGAAGACGGTCTGCCCGACGTGAACCGACCCGCCGTAGGCCCACAGGCGACACGACGCGCTCGGCCCCGGAGTCATCACGCCAGGCTGGGGAGCCTGACCGACGCCGGCCGACTGCGACGGCATCTGCGGGAGTCGATCGAAGTACTCCTTCGGCAGAGCGTCGAGCGCGCCGTTGAACCACTTGTCGGGGAGTTGAAGAACCTCGCCGATGTGGAGCGACTCGAACGTCACGAACCCGTTGGGGTAGCGAACCGACGACTTCTGCGGGTTCGCGGCCACGAGGTCGGCGACGCACTTGGGGCATCCTGCGAACTCGATGGCGATCTTCGCAGGGCTATCGCCCTGTCGAACGGAGTACGTCCTCATGCTCGGTCTCCCTGGGGGCGCGGCTCGGTGAGCGCAAAGCCGAATCTACCAGCCTACCGGGGCAGACACCAACCTTCCCCCGAAACAGCCTCGTGAGGGGAAGAGCGAAAACGTATTACCTAGGTCGTACTTCAGTAAGCCGCTTATCGCGACTTACCCGAGTTTGGGCTCGTAGACCTGGATCTGCTTCACGTCGACGCCCTGGGTCGTGAGCACGGACATCACCATCGGCTCACCGAGGAGCTTCTGGATCGTCCTGGCGGACTCCATGGCCTTCTCGCGCGACGGGGCCTCAACGGTCACGGTGACGGGTACGTTGAACTTCACGTGGGCTCTCCTCTCACGCAGGTTGGTCGTCGGTCTGCGACGGGGGAGGGGTGACGATGGGCTGCCGCGCAGGCGTCGGCCCTCTCTCGGGCACGGGCTCCGCGGTCACCTGGATCATGCAGTTACCGTGGCCGCAGGCGCGGCACTTCGTTCGCTGCATGCCGTTGTACGTGGCGCAGTTGCAGCACCCCCATCCCGCTTCCATGCTCCGAGACTCCTCGATGGCGAAGCACCGCTCCACCATCGGGCCCCTTCCGCCCATCGGCACGACACGCGTTCCCTGAGGCGCAGCGCCGTAGGGGTTGGGCGGCCCGTAGCCCGGCGCGAAACTCGTAGTCCCCACGATTCCGGGACGAGGCCGTTGGCCCTGTCCATGCTGCTGACCGCTGCGGAACACCTGGGTGAAGATGTCGACGAGCTGCGGGCCCACTTGCGGAGGGAGCGACGCGAAGGCTTCGCCCATCGAGTCGGTGACGTACCCCACGCCGTAGATGATGGCGCGACGTACGGCGTCAGCCGCAAGCGACCGGATCTCCTCGTCGCTCATCTCGACGTTGACGTTGAACTTCATGGACGATCACCTTCCAGGGATGGTGGGCACGCCGATCTGCGGTGACGGCTGCTGGGGTGCGGGAGGCGGCTGACCGCGAGCGATGGCGTCTTGCCGCGCGAGGTACTCGGTCCGCTGCTTGTCGAGCCACGACATGATCGACGGCGCGTTCGCGATGAGCGTGTCGATCGGCCGGATGCTCCCGTCTTCCTTGTTCTGAACCGTGGTCACGTCACCGATCTTCACGACCTGCGTGGGCGACTCGGGCTCGGGTTTCGGAGCGGGCGCCTCGGCAGTGATGGGCGCTGGGCCGCCGCTGCCGTCCGGCAAGATCTCGCGGATCTGGTTCGCCACGTCGACGGCCGACTTCACCATGCCGAGGGTGGCAGCGAATTGGTCAGCGGGCGTGAGCGGCGGGGGCGGAGCCGCTGCGGGCGCTGCAGCGGCAGGAGCCGCAGCTGCAGCTGGAGCCACGGCAGGCGGAGAGCCGACCCCGAGGTTTCCCATCGGGACGAGGCACATCATGCCGTTGAGGTTCGTGAGCGCGTAGCCCGGAGGGATCTCGGGGACCTTCGGGACCGCAGGCGCAGGAGCCGGCGGCGTCTCCCGCACGATGATCGGAGGAGGCGCGTTCGGCTGCGGCGCGGGAGCAGGCGTACGCGAGATCCGATCGAGCTGCGCCTGGATCTCCAGGAGCTGCGACTGGACAGGACTCTCGGCGACGCCCCGGAGGTTCTGGAGCTGCATCTGGATCTCGGTGAGCTGCCTCTGGAGCTGCATCACGACGGCAGGGTCCCCGCTTCCGCTTGGCGCTTGGGGCGGCGGAGGCTGGGGAGGTGGTGGTGCAGCGGGCTCGCTGGCCCACCTCGTCCTCGGCATGGCCGGGGGAGGCTCGAACTGCTGCGATTGCTGCGCCCACGGCGGCTGCATCGGCGGCTGCATCTGAGCCTGCGGCTGCACCGGCATGGCCTGCGGTTGCGCTGCGGGCACCGGGACAGCGGGCGGCGCAGTAGCGGCCGGCTGGTCAAACTCCGTACTCGGGAGGATGACCATGCCTCGGCCGCGCTCCTCCTTGCCTTGCCGATCACGGAACACGATCTGGTACTCGACCTCGCCGCTGCGCCCATGGATCTGCGCACGGATGGCCTCGTACAGCTCCGCGCCACTTCGAGGCTGAGCGCTCAGGTACCACGAGGTTCGCGTCCCCGTGACGCGGGTCACGTGGATCGCGAGGCCTGCCGGAGGCCAGAGCTGGATGATGTCGTCGTAGAGCAGGCACGCGTCGCCCTCACCCCAGTGGACGCCCTTCTCGCCGCTGCGCTTGCGTTCGAGCACCTGCTGACGCCGACGATTGCTCTGCACGGCCTCGGCGTTCACCGCGCCGACCTTCTTCGCCTTGCTCGCGGGGATGACGCGCCTCGGCTCGGGCGCGGGGGCGTCGTTGGCGACCGCGAGCCCATCCTCGTCGTCGTCGACCTCGTCGTCTCCCTTCTTGCCGACGATCTCGTCTTCGATCTCGTCGATCGGCTGGGAGGGGACGCTCGCCATGCGTCCTCGGTCTTGCGTGTTCTTCGCCATGGATCTCCTCACACGAGAGCGGGCGTCGCGGCCGTCACCTGGGTCGCGAGTGCCCGAGCAAGCCTGTTGGTGAAGAAGTTGGTCATGTACTGCTTGAGGAGCAACGGCGTCGGCGCGAGAGGTGCCGGAGCCATCACGGAGGTGTCTTCCTCCATCACCCCCGTGCCGCCCGCACAGCCGGTGAACGACGTCTCGGTGACGCCCGAGTAGGTCACCTGCGACGTTCCGGTGGTCGTCGGTACGTCGATGGTCCCCGACGCGAGGAACGCGTCCGTCGAGGCGACGTGGATCGTCGCCTGCGGTAGCGCTTGCCCAACCGACGGAGCCTCGATGGGTGTCGACGATGGGTTCGTCTGCATCGCGTAGCTGTAGTAGCTGTTCGGGATGTACGCGATGGGCTGACCGAGGCGCATCTGCAGGATGTCCTGCGGCGACTGAGGCTGCGCTGAGGGCTCTCCCTCTTCGAGCTGGTCCTGCTCCGCAGAGGGAAGCGCCGGATTGAGCACAGCGACGGTGATCTGCCCCACGTTGTTGTCGAGGGATCCCGACGAGGCGATGATCATGCCACCCGTGTGGACCTTGGCGACACCGTTGGTTCCCACCGCGAGCGGTATGGGAACAGGCGTCTGTCCTTCGAGCGTGACGGTGACGGTGCCTGTGTTGCCCTCGGCGTCGTCGTAGATGATCGTGATGGTCCTGGCGCCGATGCCGCCTGGGCCATCGCTTGCGCTCGTGGACCACACGACGGCCTCGTTGTCGACGAGCGGTGATGCTCCCGAGCCCTGAAACGTAGGAGGCGCGGTCGGGGCTCCAGCCAGGTACCCCATGTTGAGCGTGAGCGTCCGCGTGACCACCGACCCGAGGATCGAGGTGGTGTCTTCTTCGACCGTCAGCCCGAAGAGGCGCCCGAGCACTTCGTCTTGCGAGACGCTCGTGTAGAGCACGACCGCCATCATCGCAGCCTGGAGAGCTGCCGGAGTCGTGTTGCCGACGGCCGTAGCGGAGTACGCGAGCTGGAGCTGGTGAGCCATGGCGGTGAGCTTACCCCTGGCCGCCGCCCGACGTCAGGGGCACGAGGGGCGCACCGTTCGTGCCCGGATCGAGAGGTTTGGGCTCGCCCTCCTCTTCTTCGTTCTCGCCGCCGTCTGCGCCTTCGTCGTCATCGTCGTCACCGGCTTCGGCGTCCTCCATCTCCTCGACGAAGGTCTTGGCGTCCATGGCCTCCTCGATGAGTAGGACTTCGTGCCATGGGAGCGTGTGGCGGAGCCCCGTCGTGCCGCCGTCCGACGAGAAGACCTCGACGGCGCCCATCGGGACCACGTACATGCGCGTGATCTTGTAGGTCGCCACGTAGGGGTGCGGCTGGTCGAACTGCCAGAGGAGCGGCTCTCCGGCGACGATCTTGAGCTTCGGATCGCTGAAGAGCGCCTTGGTCCACACGCGCGTGCAGAGCGGCATCGTCACGGGCGGCACCTGGATGACACCTGTGGTCGCAGGCGTGGTCGCTGCGGGCTGCTGGGGAACTTGCTGTTGCGGCTGGGTCATCGCGAAGACTCCTACTTGATCTCCTTGAGGAGACCGTGATCGGCGAAAGAGTAGAACTCTTTCCAGCCCCCCACGATTATGTGATCGACGAAGAAGAGGTCCACCTTGGGGC
>DATJYG010000824.1:0-11615 GCA_035499695.1 Polyangiaceae bacterium | reverse complement strand
ACACCAACGCGGGGCTGCTGACCGAGGCAGAGATGCTGCGGCTGCGCGAGGTCAACGTGAGCCTCGGTCTGATGCTCGAGTGCTCGAGTCAGAGGCTCTGCGAGCCGGGGATGCCGCACCACCGCGCACCGGACAAGCGTCCGGACAGGCGGCTCGCGATGATCGACTCGGCCGGCGTGCTCCGCATCCCCTTCACGACCGGGATCCTCGTCGGCATCGGTGAGACGCGCCGGGAGCGCGTCGAGAGCCTGCTGGCAATCCGCCGCCTCCACAGGGCTCACGGACACGTGCAGGAGGTCATCGTCCAGAACTTCCGAGCCGTGCCCGGCGTGCCCATGGAGCACGTGCCGGAACCGGACGAGCAGGAGGTGACCTGGTCCGTCGCGATGGCCCGGCTGGTCCTGGATGCGGAGGTGTCGGTTCAGGCGCCGCCCAACCTCAACCCCGCGGCGGCGCAGGCCCTGCTCGCGTCGGGCCTGAACGACTTCGGCGGCATCTCCCCGGTGACGCCGGACTACGTCAACCCGCGGCATCCGTGGCCCCACGTGGACCGGCTCGGCGAGCTCTGCGCGCGTGCCGCGTTCACCCTCCGGCCACGCGCTCCCATCTACGATCGTTTCGTCGACCGCGCGGACTTCCTCGACCGACGTCTCGCCGATCCCACGCGCCTCGTGCAGGCGCGCCTCTCCGCGATGGGTGCGCTCCCGTGAGCCTCGATCGCGTCTTCGACGGCGTCTCGGGCGAGATGCGCGCCGTGCTCGACGGCGCGCTGGAGGGCCGCGACATCGACGTCGAGCAGGCCGTGGTCCTCTGCGGCGCCCGGGGCGCTTCCCTACATGCCCTCGTAGCCGTGGCCGATCACGTCCGCCGCGAGCAGGTGGGGGACCGCGTCGGGTACGTCGTCAACCGGAACATCAACTTCACCAACGTGTGCGTGAAGGCGTGTCGCTTCTGCGCCTTCTCGCGCACGCGCCGGAGCGAAGAGGGATACCTTCTGCCCATCGACGAAGTCGTCCGTCGCGCCGTCGAGGCTCGGGCTTTCGGGGCGACCGAGGTCTGCATCCAGGCCGGCCTGGCGCCCGGGGTCGAGGCGCGCTTCTACGTCGACCTGCTGCGAGCCATCCGCGCCGCCGCGCCGGATCTGCACGTGCACGCGTTCTCCCCCGAGGAGGTGAAGTACGCCGCAGCCGAGGGCGGCCGTTCGATCCGGAGCGTCCTCGAGGAGATGAAGGACGCGGGGCTGAGGTCCCTGCCAGGCACCTCTGCCGAGGTCCTCGACGACCGCGTCCGTGCGCGCATCGCCCCGGGGCGCATCACGACCGCCGAGTGGGTCGAGGTCGTGACGACGGCGCACGCGCTCGATCTGCCGACGACTTCGACGATCATGTACGGACACGTCGAGACCGACGGCGAGCGCATGCGGCACCTCGCGTTGCTGCGGTCGATCCAGCGGGAGACCGGTGGGTTCACCGAGTTCGTGCCGCTCTCTTTCGTCCACGAGGAAGCGCCGATGACGCTGCGCCGGCAGCTGCCGGATCTCCGGCCCGGCCCCACCGGAGACGACGTCGTCCGCCTCTACGCCATCGCGCGGCTCGTGCTCGGGAGCACCATCCGCAACCTCCAGGTGTCGTGGGTGAAGGACGGCATGCGCCAGGCGCAATGGTTGCTCGGTTGCGGCGCCAACGACTTCGGCGGCACGCTCATCAACGAGAGCATCTCGACCTCCGCAGGCGCTTCGCACGGCCAGCTGCAGACGCCTGCGACGCTCAGGCGCGCGATCCGCGACGCCGGTCGCCACCCGTTCGAGCGGAACACGCGCTACGGCGTGATTCGCGACCTGGGCCCGGACGCGACCTCGGACGAATCTCACCCGCTCGACGCCGTCGACGACGCCGACGCGACCTTCGGCAGCTACGCAGCCCTGACTCGCGACGAGCGCTTCCGGTTCCGACTGCCCGTCGCTACGTCGTGATGCGCCGGTGATCGGCCGGCAGGTCGACGTCGAACGCGACGCGATCGTTGTCGATCACGACGACGCGCAGCCCAGCGTCGCGCGCGGCGGCGACATGAGCCTCGAAGCTGTCGGCGCGGCCGAAGCGCGTGCCCATCGCCGTGGGAGGCACCAGCGCCAGGGCGTTCGTGTGGTGCCCGAGGTGATCGCGGGCGAGCACGACGTCGTGCCCGTCCAGCGCCGCCAGGATCTCGACGACGTCGCGAGCTTCGATGCGCGGAAGGTCGGCCATGAGCACGATGGCAGCCGTAGCCCCACGCCGCTCGACCTCGGCGAGCGCACGGTCGACGACCGCCGCGAGCGAGCCCCCCGCTTGGTCGAAGAGGACCGCCGCCCCACGCGAGGTCGCGAGGTCGCTGACGTCTTGTCCATCGGTCGCGACGAGGATGCCCTCGAGCCCGGAGGCACGCAGCACCTCGAGCACGTGTTCGAGCAGCGTGCGCGCGAATCTCGCCCGTGCCGCGCGGTCCAGCGCGGGGCTCAGGCGCGACTTGCCACGCACGAGCGATTTCGCCGGAACGACCGCCCAGGTGCGTCCGCTCATCGCGCGATCCGCTCGGCGAAGGCCAGGATCTCGCGTGCGAGACGGAACCGATCCTCGCGCGAGCGCATGATCGTCGACGTACCGAGGACGGGGATGGAGGATACGGTCGCCTCGTCTCCGTGCTCGACGACCACGCCGCGCAGCAGGCCGCGATAGTGGCGGACCACCGCGCCGGCCGACGGAGGCTCACCGGCGAGGTCGACGATCATCGTCGCCAGCGGTCCCTTGACGGCATTGCCGCCGACGATCGGACTGAGCGCGACCACGGGCCGCCGCGCGATCGCCTCCCGAACGCCATGCAAGGAGAGAATCGGGTCCACGGAGACGTACGGGTTGGAGGGGCCCACTACGACGAGGTCGCACGCGTCGATGGCTTCGATCACCCCGATCGCCGGAACGAGATCGCCCTCGAACCGGACACCGCGCACGCGCGGCTCGGCACGTCGCCGAACGAACCATTGCTGGAAGGGCAACGTGCCGTCCTTCGCCGTCTCGATCAGTGTGGTCACCGGTCCGTCGCTCATCGGGAGGATCCGCTGGACCACACCGAGCGACGCGCACAGACGCGCGGTCACCGTCGACAGCAACTCGCCCGCGCGCAGCGCCTCCGTGCGAAGCAGGTGTGTCGCGAGATCGCGGTCGCCGAGGGCGAACCAGTCGGGGCCCCCGTAGCGTTTGACCATCGCGAGCCCTGCGAAGGACTCCTCTGCGAGTCCCCAGCCCCGCTCCTCGTGCGCGAGACCAGCGAGCGTGTACATCACAGTGTCCACGTCGGGCGAGACGTTCAGGCCCAGGTGCACGAAGTCGTCGCCCGTGTTGACGAGCGCCGTGAGCGCGCCGGCAGGCAGCGCGCGAGCGAGGCCATCCATGAGACGCGCGCCGCCTACCCCGCCGGAAAGGGCGACGACCCTCATGCGTAGAGGTCCTCCTCCGGCTTGCGCAGCAGGGTGCTCGCGGGCTGCGTCACCGGATCGAAGCGGAGACCGCGCACGAGCACGAGCGGTCGACCCTCGGCGGCCTGACCGGCGACGAGGTCGGCCATCGCCGCGACCTGATCGGCGAGGGCAGTGATCGTCTGCTCGAGCATGCGCCCGAAGAGGTCCGGCTCTCCTCGTCTGTCCCACAGCGGCGGGAGACCCGACACGCCGATCGCAACGCCTACCGTCCCCATTCGGAAGGGTCTTCCGAACGAGTCGGTGATCACCACGCCCACGCGGGTGCCGGAGGGCACCTCTGCCTCGACGCGAGCGCGGATCGCTGCGGCCGATCGATCGGGGGCATCCGGGAGGAGCAGCGCCCACGGCCCGCTCCCGGCGGGCGCGTCGGGCGGCACGGCATTGCTCGCGTCGATGCCGGCGTTCGCGACGACGAATCCGAGTCTGTGCCGCACGATGAGCACTCCCCGTGCCTGCCGGGAGATCGCGACCGACTCGCGCAAGACGAGCTCGACGAGCCGCGGGTCCTTGCCCACGGTCCGTGCCACGTCGACGGCGCGCGGGGAAGGATCCACGCTCGACAGATCGACGAAGCGGCCCTCGGCGCGCGAGAGGAGCTTGGAGGTGATCACGAGGACGTCACCGTCCATGACGACGATCGCCGCGTCACGGATGGCGCGAATGACCAGCGCGGCCACGTCGGCGCCCGCGCCGACGTGGGGGACGCCGGGCACGGCGACGACCTCGAGGCGAGCGCCGCACGCGATCATGCTACCCGTGGCCTCGGAGGCGCCAGATGCGGATTGGAATCGTCGGCGGAACAGGCAAGCAGGGCACCGGCCTGGCGAAGCGGTGGATGCGAGCAGGACACGCGATTGCCATCGGCTCTCGCGATCCGGCGAAAGCGCGCGCGCATGTCGCCGAGATCGGCGGCGGGGCACCATCCACCGCGCTCGAGGGTGGCGACAACGTCTGGGCGGCGAGCGTGGCAGACGTCGTAGTGCTCTCGGTGCCCTACTCGGCACATGCCGAGACCCTTCGCCCGATTGTCGGCGCCGCTGCGGGCAAGATCCTGATCGACATGACCGTGCCGCTCGTGCCCCCCAAGGTGAGCCGGGTGCATCTCCCCGCCGGGCAAGCCGCGGCCCTGGAGGCCCAGGCCATCGTGGGATCGGCAACGCCCGTCGCCGCGGCGCTGCACCACGTCAGCGCCACGCACCTGGCGGATCCTTCGCACCCGATCGAGTGCGACGTCCTGATCGCAGCCGACGACGCACGCGCCAAGTCGACCACGCTGCAGCTCGTGCGAGATCTCGGGCTGCGCGCACTCGACGCGGGGCCGCTCGTGAACGCAATCGCGCTGGAGTCGCTGACGCCCGTGCTCATCCATCTGAATCGCACCTACAAGAGCCAGGGGGCGGGAGTCGTCTTCACGAACCTGCCCGGGGTGGGGCTCTAGCACAGGGTCGCTCAACCCTTGAGGACTCCTATCGGCTTGAGCCGGACCACCCTCTTGGCGATGCCGGCGCGCGCCACCACGTCCACGACACGCTCGACGTCCTTGTAGGCAACGGGCGCCTCCTCTGCGAGCTCCTCGTTGGACGCGCACCGGACGACGATGCCAGCGGCCTCGAGCTCGCGTCGCAGGGCGGCTCCCGTCACCCGATGCTTCGCGGCCGAGCGGCTGAGCGCACGCCCAGCTCCGTGGCACGCGCTGCCGAAGGACACCTCCGACGAGGCCTCGAGCCCCACCATGACGAACGAGGCCGTGCCCATGCTGCCCGGAACGAACACCGGCTGCCCCACGTCGCGATACGCGGCGGGGAGATCGCTGCTTCCAGGCCCGAATGCGCGGGTTGCGCCCTTCCGGTGAACGCACACTCGCTGGCCCACGACCGTCTCGATCTTCGCGATGTTGTGGGCGACGTCGTACACCACACGGAGCTCGGTGCCGCGACCGAGGATGCGCGTGAAGACCGACCTCACGGTGTGCGTGAGGACCTGGCGATTCGCCCACGCGAAGTTCGCAGCCGCGCACATCGCTCCGAAGTAGTCGCGCCCTTCGCGAGACGAGAGCGGCGCGCAGGCGAGCTGCCGATCGGGCAGCTGTATCCCGTACCGGGAGTGCACGGCATCCATGATGCGCACGTGATCGGTGCAGACCTGATGTCCCAGCCCGCGTGAGCCCGTGTGAAGCAAGACCGTGAGGTCTCCTCGCCGCAGGCCCAGCGCCTCGGCGGCCGCTGTATCGAACACCTCGTCGATCGCCTGCACCTCCAGGAAGTGATTGCCGCCCCCGAGAGTCCCCAGCTGATCGTGACCACGTTGCTTCGCCCGCTCCGATACGGTTGCAGCGCTCGCATCCGTCAACGAGCCTCGCGACTCGATGTGATCCAGGTCCTCCTCCCGGCCCAGGCCTCGCGCTCGCACGATCCACGAGCAGCCCTCGCTCAACACGCGGTCCATCTCGTCGCCGGAGAGCTCGAGCCGACCGTGGCGGCCGTATCCCGTGGGAATCGAGCGGCTCAACTCGTGGACGAGGCGCTCGATGGAGTCGACCCCGGCGCGGGGCACGTCCGCCGCGAGCAGGCGGACGCCGCAGTTGATGTCGAAGCCGATGCCGCCGGGTGACACGACGCCGTCGGGCAACAGCGTCGCGGCGACGCCGCCGACGGGGAACCCGTAGCCCTCGTGCATGTCGGGCATGCCCATGGCGAACCGCACGAGGCCGGGCAGCGTCGCGACGTTCACGAGCTGCGCGAGACTGCGATCGCGCTGCACCTGGGCGAGCAGCGACTCGTCGGCGAGCACCCTCACGGGCACCCGCATGTCGCCACGGTGCCAGCGCGGGAGCTCCCAGATGACGTCGTCGACCCTCTTCAGGGGAAACTCCACGGCCCGCCTCCTTCAGACGTCGAGAACCAAGGTCGCCTCGAAAGAACCGGCGGCCGTCTCCGCGATCCTGAGGTCGTGCAGCGTCGCGGCCTTGATCTGCGTTCGCAGCGCGACCGGCTCGAACCCTCGCAGTGTCGCCACGATCTCGGTGTCGGTGAGGTGCTCGACGCGAGCCTCGCTCCACACGCGCTTGCGAGTCTCGGAGAGGAAGACGAGCTCGTCGACCCACGCCGCGAGAAGCGCCTCGCGGTCGCGCGCTCCGACCCTGACGGGCAGCGCCCCTCCCCCCGGCTCCGAACACTCGGCACACATCAGCTCCGCGACGGCGAGGGCGGCCTCCTCGAAGAGCCCGGGCAGCGAGTCGGCTTGCAGCCGAAGCCTCACTTCACCGGTGTGCTCCTCGAGCGCGCGCGACATGTCTCGGGCCGAAGCAAGGCCCACGCCGCGTGCCGCTACTGAGTCACCGTCTGGAACACCTGCTCGAAGGCGAAGTTCGTCGGGTCGACCGTACTGCAGCTGTTGTAGTCCGCCCCTTGAGGACACACCTGGTCTCTGTCTATGGACCAGAAGGACACCAGGCCCAGGCGCTTTTGCACGGCGAATGCCGCCACTGCCTTGGCGTCGTCGATGGAGAACACCTCGGCGTCGTCGTTCTTGCCGATCATCGGAATCACCCCGAGCATCCGCCAGGCCTGGTCCTGGGTCAGGCCCGGGATCGCCGAGACGAGCTGGGTCGCCGCATCAGTCAAGGATCCGATCGCGACCGGTGCGAGCGGCTGACCTCCGTAGCTGTCGCCGTAGTCCATGGTCATGAGATTCACGTGGGAGATGACGACACCCGCGGAGACCGCGTGCGTGACCACCGAGAGCCCTTGCGTCGTCAAGCCTCCGGGGGAGCCGCTGGTGTGTGGATTGGCCGCGAGTGTGAAGGCCACCAGCACGTGACGCGACGCTTGGACGAGAGCCAGCGCCTGCCCGCGCATCGCGTTCACGGAGTCGGTGAGCACCGGGTCCTGCTCGATGTCGAAGTCCAGGTCCGTGATCCCCGTCGCGTCGACGAACGCCTCGATCGCGGAGGCCCACGAGCTGGCGTCTTTGCACCCGCTCTCGACGTAGCTCCCGTCGGCACCGCCGAAGGATGCCTTGACGTGGCCACCCGCCGCCACGAACGCCTGCACGTCGGAGAGGTTCTGCTCGATGCCCTGATCGGCGCTGCACCCTCCGCCGGAGAGCACGAAGGCGATGGTGACCTCGTTCAGCTTCGCCTTCTGCTGAAGGTCCACGAGGCTGGTGTACGCGTAGCCGCTGCCGGCGCCCCACGTCCACGTCGGGAAGTATGGTGCGTAGTCGACCGCAGCGATGGCGCCGCCATCCGCGGCGTCCGTGACTCCCGCCCCGTCGCCCGCGGCGTCGTGGCCAACGCCCGAGTCGTGCGGAGCAGCCGAGTCTCCCGACGACGAATCGTCCCCTTGTCCGGCGTCCTGACCGCCCGCGCCCCCGTCGTCAGGCGACGTTCCGGCACCCGATGCCAGGTCGGACGACGACGATCCCGAGCCGCAGCCAGCGAGCAAGATCATGCAGGGGACGACAAGCGATCGAATCATGGCCCTGCGCCTCATCAAGGCGCGTGCCGGGCGAAACGGGCGGTGCATGGGCGACTCCTTCCCCACGAAGTCGCGGCCGCGCGTGGCCGCGGCTCACCGAAGTGCAGGAATCGACGCCGGAATCGCCGAGGACGGATTCACCCAGTGCCACGAGCCTTCATGCCAGAAGCCGAAACATGTTTCGTATCGCCGTGGCGACGGGAGTGACGAAAGCGGCGGATCAGAACGCGAGGCCGGCCGTGGCCATGATCGCCAGCGTGTTCGGCGAGGGTGTGAGCATGTAGTGGGCGTCGCCGCCGACGAAGGCTTGGCCGAAGTGGTACTGCGCGATGACGCCTGGCTGCACGGCCAAGTCGGTCTTGCTGATCACGTTCGGCTGGTTCGGATTGGACGTGGGACTCACGGTCGTGATGAACGCCGGACCGAGGAAAGCGTAGGGGCGGATCTCCACCTTGCGGCTCGGGAAGATCCTGTAACCGACCTCGCCGCCCACGAACATCGCGTGCGACGACTGGCCGTTCACGGTCTGGCCCATGAAGTACTGCACCTGGCCACCGGCCAGGATTCCCTGCGACCACGTGTACTCGACGGCGCCCATGATCCCGAGGCCGTACGTCGAGCTGAAACCGGTACCGAGGCCCGCTTCGGCCTGGAGACCTTGCCGATACGGACGCTCGGCCGGCGCAGCCTCGATGGTAGGGGCGCGCGGTGGCGGTGGCGGCGGGTTGATCGTGCTGGGCTGGTCGGCCGCGCGGGAGGGCCGCGTCGGCAGCAGGAGTGTCGCGGCGGTCGCGAGCGGGACCAGAACGATGACGAGCGACGTGCGCATGCGCTTCTCCTCGGGTGGCTCGCGCACGGGTCGTTGCAACCCGAGGACCAGTGCGCGGGCTCGCGCGCATCGCGTCTTCGAGCGCAGCCGTCAGAGGAGGCTCTGGACTCTTCGCGCGAGCTCGGCCCCGCAGCTGCACCGGCGCACTTCGACGGACCAATCGGCCGGCACCGACAGATGCGCACGGACGCCCGAAGCGGACAATAGCTCGACGACCGGAAGCGCGACCCACGCGTCCCGCTCGTGCGTTCGCCCACAGATGGCACAACGGATCAAAGCTCGTCTCGCAGAAGCTCCTCGAGCTTCTTCAGCGCCTCGTCGAGGATCGCGTACATCTTGCGGGTCGTCGACGCGCGGACGGTCCCGCGTCGCATGGTGTGCTTGAAGAGGCGCATGATGTGACCGACGCGCTTCATCAGGTTCGCGACGTCGTCGGCGTGATCCTCCCAGCGCGCCTCCGTGTTCCCCTCGTAGAAGTCCGCGACTTCCGCAGCGTGCTCCTCGAGGTCGCGCCGCCCCCTGTCGCTGATCGCGTAGACCTTGCGATCGTCCTTCGTCACGGTGCGGGCGTGCCCGAGCTCCTCGAGCATCTGGAGGGTCGGATAGACGACGCCCGGGCTCGGCTTGTACGCGCCGCCGCTTCGCTCGCCGATGACCTGGATGATCTCGTAGCCGTGCCGCGGCTGCTGCGCGACGGCATCGAGCACGAGGTAGCGAACGAGACCGCGGTCCACGCGTGGGGCCGGCCCCCGCCACCACTCGGCCCACATCTCGGACCACGCGTCGCCACGTGCGAACGGAGGGCGGTGCGGCACCGACGGCCAGTGTGGGCGGCCCCAACGATGACTCATGTACCAGTCATGCTCCCACGGGCCATGCATTGCTGACGACCTCCCGCGATATAGATATATCTGTAGATAGCTCGTCTCGACATGTCAAGACGCGAGCCGTGTCTGAGGGGGCCACAGTGCGGGCAGCAGTCGTCCTTCGCCCGAGAGGTGCCGTTTCTTTCACTGCAGCCGGTCTCTTCGCTCATTGGATCCGCGGAGTCCGTCGGCGCGCTGCCCGCACTGACCGTCCGCCGATCTGTCATCCCTCCGGCGCGCTTGACGAGCCTCTGGCACCGACGCAAACACCACGGCATCCGCGGTGGCGGATCAGCCAAGAAGCTGACTCCGCGGACAGGTCATGACCGTCATCCAAAGAGAGGACAGCGCCCGCGCCCGAGGACGATGCATCATCTACTGCGCGGCGGTCCTGGATCGCCGAGATCCCGGATCGTCGAGGCCTCGGATCTAAGTATTCGAAAGCGCACGCGCGCCACATCCCCCCGGGCTGAACATCTACAAGGCAGCAAAAACAGTGCGAAAATCGAACTGACTTTCCTTGCGAAGAGCTCGTCGTGTGACTAACTAATGCTACCCCTCGCCCCCTTTCCTCCTTCGAGTCGCTAGGCCGGACGGAACACTCCCCAACATGCAGACCCGTCTCCCCAAGCTGACCCCCAGCGGAATCCAAAGGGTCACTTTCGTCGTCGACGTCCTCATCCTCGTCGCCGCCTCGTTCGTCGCATCGAGCGGTAGCGGCGAGGTGCACTGGAAGGTGGCCCTGGCGATGTCGGCCACGGCCTCCATCGTCTGGGCAATCGCCAGCCGCGTCCTCCGTCACTACGACGTGACGAACGGCCGCGGCTTCCTGGGCGACATCGCCCTGACACTCGTTCTTCTCGCGACCGTCGCGATCCCGCTCTGGCTGCTCCGTCCGCTCGTCTCGCACTACGCGATGACGACCGAGATGACGCGCTTCGTGGCGATCATGCTCCCGGGGGTGCTCTGGGTCCGCCTGCGCGGCACCGGCGTGCGTCTCTGGAGGCAGCGGCCCGTCGAGCAGTTTCTGGTCGTGGGCGTGGGCTCGCTCGGCCGCCTCACCCATCGCGAGCTGCGCGATGCCGGCAAGCGCCAGGAGGTCATCGGCCACCTGCGCTTCGAAGACGAGCAGGGCGGGTCGCGCTTGCAGGCGCCAGTGCTAGGGACCGTAAAGGATCTCGAGCGCGTTCTGCGGGAGCGCGTCGTCAACGAGGTCTACTTCGCCAGCAACGCCCCGCAGCACCGCGACGAAGTGCAGACGGCCATCCGCAGCTGCGAGAAGTTCGGCATTCCCTTCGCGATCCCTGCCTGCGGCTACCGCTTCGCCCGCGCCAAGCCCGCTCACGAGGAAGCGATTCCAGACGGGTACGTCCACTACCTGAGCGTGCGCAACAAGCCGATCCAGCGCGCCATCAAGCGGATGATCGACATCGCCGCCTCCTTCACGGCGCTGGCGCTCCTCTCCCCGCTGCTCCTGGGGACGGCCATCGCAATCAAGCTCAGCTCTCGCGGGCCCTTGCTCTTCAAGCAAGTACGCGTCGGCCAGCACGGCCGCCTGTTCCACATGCTGAAGTTCCGCTCGATGGTGGTGAACGCCGAGGCCCTCAAGGACAAGCTCCTCGCGAAGAACGAGATGAGCGGCCCGGTCTTCAAGATGCTCAAGGACCCGCGCATCACGGCGGTCGGACGCTTCATCCGCAAGTACAGCATCGACGAGTTGCCGCAGCTCGTGAACGTGCTCCGTGGCGACATGGCGCTCGTCGGGCCCCGCCCCCCCATCCCGAGCGAAGTCGAGAAGTACGAGGCGTGGCAGCGCCGGCGGCTCTCGGTGCGTCCGGGCCTCACCTGCGTGTGGCAGGTGAGCGGAAGGAATCAGATTTCCTTCGAAGAGTGGATGCTCCTCGACATGCGATACATCGATCACTGGAGCC
>DATJYG010000823.1:0-5140 GCA_035499695.1 Polyangiaceae bacterium | reverse complement strand
CATCGATGGTCGTCGATCTGCCCGTC
Organism: Polyangiaceae bacterium; assembly: GCA_035499695.1. Lineage (GTDB taxonomy): Bacteria > Myxococcota_A > Polyangia > Polyangiales > Polyangiaceae > Palsa-1150. The sequence goes on along the minus strand of DATJYG010000823.1, from coordinate 5,114 downwards.
CTGGAGTCATGCACGACGAACGGGTCCGGCTGCGATTCCACGGTCCCCTCGAGCATCCTTCCGTCCTCCATGCGGATCCGGACCTGGGTTCCCGCAGGTGAGTCCTCGACCCTCCACGGTGGGGACGCTCGCTCGTAGACGGGTATCGCCGAACCGATGCCCATTCCGATGATGGTGCACCCCGTGCAGCCCAGGCAGAGCGCGATCACCGCCAGCACGGATATCGGCGAGAGCGAAGCGGCGGTCTCCGCCACGTGCCGTTTCATGTCCCGCCGTAGAGCAGCTGCCGTGCCGTTCGCGATCTCGCGGGCTTCCGGAGTCGCGCGTGCAACGCGCTGCACACGTCGGGCAGACCGGTGCACACTAGGGCTCGGCCCGATGCAAGCGCGCGACTGGACGTATCTGCTCGCGGCCAGCGGGCACCTCACACTGGCCGTCCTGAGCTTCCTGCGCGGGAGACGCAGCGCCGTCGCCATGCCCCTCGGTCTGCTCTGCCTCGCGATGTTCGGCTGGTGCTTCTGTTCCTTGGCCACCGACCTCGCGGGGACGCTCGCGTCGCCATGGGCGTTCGTCGACCAGTTCTTCACGGCACTCACCCCTCCGCTCGTGCTCCACGTGGTGGTGACCTTCGTGGGGGCGCGCCGCGCGCTGGCTCCTGTCGTTGCCGCCGCCTACGTCCTCTTCGGGGCCCTCGCCGTCTCGTCCGTCGTGGGCATCGGCACGGCCTGGGGATGGGGATGGGTGAACGGCGCCGATTGGGCCAAGGCGTTCCTCGCCGGGTGGGCGCCCATCCTCGCCCTCCTGGTGGCGCTCCTCGTGCGTCACCTCCTCGGTTCGCTGGATCCGGACGAGAAGGCGCGTACACGCACGATGCTCGCGGCCTTCGCTCTCGGCGGCGCGATAGCCACGTGCGACGAGATCAGGCCGCTCGGCTATCCGTTGCCCCATCTCGCGCCCTTTGCCACGCTGGCAGGCACCTTCCTCGTCGCGACCGCGGCCTTCCGCTTCCGCCTCCTCGACCGGGACCTATCCATCAGCGCGGCGTTTTATGCCGGAGCCCTCGCCGTCGCCGGCGTCGTGCTCTACCTCGTGGCATTCGCGCTCTTCGGAGGCAACGTCGCGGCGCTCGTCTTCGCGACGATCGCGGTGACCGTGGCCCTGGGCACTGCCATCCACGAGCTGACTTCGTCCATCGCCACACAGCGGGAACGTGTGGAGCGGCTCGCGTCGCTGGGACGCTTCTCGAGCCAGATGGCGCACGATCTCAAGAACCCGCTCGCGACGCTCAAGGGCGCGCTGCAGTTCCTCGACGAAGAACGCGCGCGCGGAAACGGGCTGGATGCCCACGCCGAGTTCGTGCGGCTCATGATGGAGCAAGTCGAGCGCCTCGGACGCGTCGTGGACGACTACGAGCGCATCGGGCGTGTCGAGCCGATCCGGCGCAGCGTGGAGGTGAACGAGCTCGTGCAAGGCGTCGTGCGCCTCGAGCCGTTCGCCGCACAGGGCGGCATCTCGGTCCGCGCGGAGCTTGCCCAGCGACTGCCGCCGTGCGATCTCGACGTAGATCTCGTGCGCGGGGCGCTCGAAAACGTGATCCGCAACGCGTTCGAGGCGATGCCACGCGGCGGCGACGTCGTCGTTCGCACGGCGCTCGACGGAGACAGCGGCGCAGATCGGATCGTCATCTCGATCGAGGACAACGGCGAGGGCATGGACGCGCGGCTCGCCGAGCGCGCGTTCGAGGATTTCTACACGACGAAGCCGCGTGGAACGGGGCTGGGGCTCGCCTTCGTGCGTCGCGTGGCGCAGGCACACGGCGGGGACGTTTCTCTCCGCAGCGGGCTGGGCAAAGGTACGATCGTCTCGATGCGCTTGCCCGTGGCGGCGCGGGGATGAGGGATGGCGAAGCGAGAGAAGGTGCTCCTCGTCGACGACGACGCTGCGATGGGCAAGGTCCTCGCCGCGCTGCTCGCGCAAGAGGGGATGGATCCGCAGCACGTGCCTCGAGCCGCCGAGGCGCTGGCAGCGCTCGACCTCGCACCGTTCGATCTCGTCATCACGGACCTTCGGATGCCGGGCATGGACGGGATGACGCTGCTCGGCGAGCTCACGCGGCGACGCCCGGAGCTTCCCGTGATCATGCTCACGGCGCACGGCACCGTGCCTCTCGCCGTCGAGGCCCTGAAGGCGGGGGCGGCCGACTTCGTGCTCAAGCCCTTCGATCGCGAGGAGCTCATCTACGCCGTTCGCAAGGCACTGACGGCGACGAAGCGAGCCGGGGACACGACACCTCCCCAGGCGCCGTCGAGCGGCGATCTCCTCGGCGAGTCGCGCGCGATGCGCGACGTCCTGGCAACGGTGCGTCGGGCGGCGCCGGGCACCGCCACCGTGCTCCTGCTCGGAGAGAGCGGAACGGGCAAGGAGCTCATCGCGCGCGAGATCCATCGCCTCAGCCCGCGCAGCGCCGGACCGCTCGTGAAGCTCAATTGCGGCTCGCTGCCGGACAGCCTGCTGGAAAGCGAGCTCTTTGGATACGAAAAGGGAGCCTTCACGGGCGCCGCGACGCGCAAGCCCGGGCGCGTCGAGCTCGCGCAAGGCGGCACCCTGTTCCTCGACGAGATAGGCGACGTGACGCCCATGCTCCAGGTCAAGCTGCTCCGCGTCCTCCAGGAGCGAGAGGTCGAGCGGCTCGGCGGAACGCAGTCCATCAAGGTCGATGTGCGCTTCGTCGCCGCGACTCATCGGAACCTGCCGGACCTCGTCGCCAAAGGGCAGTTTCGTGAGGATCTATACTACCGGCTCAACGTGGTCCCCATCCGGGTACCGCCGCTTCGCGTCCGACCGGAAGACGTCGGGTTGCTGGCGCGGCACTTCACCGACGTGCACGCGCGTGCGAACGGCAAGGCGATGCAGCTCGACGACGCCGCGGTCGAGAGGCTGCAGCGCGAGCCGTGGCCGGGGAACGTCCGGCAGCTCCAGAACTTCATCGAGCGGCTCGTCGTGCTGTCGGACGGCCCGAACATCGGCGCCGCCGACGTCGAGCGCGAGCTGTCGCCGCAATCGCCCGTTGCCGCCGCAGTCGCGCCCGGCGCGCAGAACACGACGCCGGGCAGTCTCGACGTCGCACGGAAGGAGAGCGAGCGCGAAGCGATCCGCAGCGCGCTGGCGAAGGCGGGCGGCAACCGGACCGTCGCCGCGAGGATCCTGGGTCTCAGCCGCCGCGGTCTCTACTACAAGCTCGAGGAGCTCGGGCTGACCTGACATGCGCGCCGCACGCGCCAAGCAACCGCGCACATCCACGAGAGCTCGACGAGGAGCGCGACGCGCTCGAGGATCGCGACGACCGGGCCGGGGTCGTGGCCCGCGAGTTGACGTGCGTAGAGCGCCAGAGCCACGGCGCTGACGAGCATCCCGGCGACGCCGAGGCCGAACGCCAGGCGTTCGCGCGAGGCGAGACCGACGGAGGCGCATGCTGCCGCCGCGAGTCCGGGACCAGCGGAGAGAGCCATGGCGAACGGGTGCATCCCCGCAAAGCGGTCGGCCGGCAAGAGCGCGACGGCGAGCATCCCCGCGACTGAGCACGAACCGAGCGCGCGTACGACCGTGCCGAGCGTCGGACGATCTCGGAACAGGCAGGGGGACGACCACCAGTGCAGCAAGGCGCCGACGCCGAGAAACAGCAGTGCGACCTGCGCCAGATGCGAGCTCGCTTCATTGGGCGTGCCGTCGAGGGCCGTCTTCCGCGCCAGGTCGCAGACGTAATTCCGCCAGAAGTGGTGCCCGCGCGTGGTCGGATCCCACTCCGTGCCACCGGGGTAAGCGCGCATGGCGAGGCCGATGAGAAGGGTGAAAGCGGCGACCGACGCGGCGATCCCGTTGGGAACGAGTCGAGTGAAATTGCACATCGGGTTGCCCCAGTAAGCACGGCGCGTGCCGCGAGGATCAGAACGGCATGCCGAAGTCGATGTAGAAGCTCGTGCCCTCGGGGGAGATGCCGTAGTCGAGCATGATGATCGTCGAGCGGTTCCAGCCGATGCGGAGCCCGGCGCCGCCTGCGACCTTCCAGTCGTCGAGCGAGAGCCCGACCTGGTCGAACACGCGGCCCGAGTCGACGAAGGGTGCGACCTGGAGCGAGAAGTGCTGCCGCAGAAGGGGGAACTTCGCGAAGGTCCAGCGCACCTCGACGTTCGCACCTGCCTCGACGACCCCGATGAAGCGGTCCTGCCGGTAGCCGCGAAGCGTACGCTCCCCGCCGAGTCCTGTCTGATCGGTGAAGTCGTCGGTACCGCCAGCCATGGCCAGCGTGTTCATCGTGAAGAAGGGCACCGCGGCGCTCTGGATCGAATAGAAGACGCGTCCGGCGAGAACGAGGTCGGTGAGATCCGGCAGAGGGCTCACGTAAGCGCGAGCCGCAGTCGTCCAGCGGACGTAGTTGGCGTACGAACCGAACCCCTTGGCGGACCACGCGCCTGTCGAGTCCACGAAGATGCCTGAGTTCGGATCCGGATCGAAGTCGCGCGTGTCGTACGAGATACCGGCGCGGAGGGTGTTGTTCCATCCGCCTTCGCACCCCGACACGATGGCCGCGGCGCAGTCGGCGCCCAGCTTCGTAGTCGCCCCGTAGGTCGCGACCGACTCGTACTGCACGTTGACGCCGTAGAGGGCGCGAACGCGCCCCCCGAAGAAAGTCCTCTCGAGGAGGACCTGACCTTGCGGCCGCTCGTAGGTGAAGCGGTAGTAGTTCTGGCCGGCGGCGGCCACCGCGGCGTCGTAGGTGGAGTAGCTGCGCCCCCGGTAGCTCAGGTCCGCCAGCGCCGACGTGCCCGTGCCGAAGTAGTTGGCGGCGATGTTGCGTTCGTAGGTGAGCACCGCCCGGAGGCGGTACGGCGAGTCGCCGACGTAGAAGCCGTCGTAGCTCAGGATGTGCTGCTGATAGCCACCCGTCGTGAAGTACGTCTGCGCGTAGAAGCGGTGGCGATAGGGCGTGTAGGCGAAGAGTGAATCGCTGCGCGATCCCGTGATGGTGTAGTGCGCTCCCACGCCGAGGCCCGCGCCCGTGTTCGTGTCGTAGCCGACCAAGGGAAGTCCGTCCGGAAAGCCGCCCTCGGCCTTGG
>DATJYG010000822.1:0-3116 GCA_035499695.1 Polyangiaceae bacterium | reverse complement strand
GATGACGTTCGCGACCTTGATGTTCGCGCCGAAGTCGAGCGTCGGCTTGCTCGCACCCGACCAGTTGGTGCCGTAGCCGCTGACCGTGACTTCCGTGTTGCGCGCGAGGAACGCGTGATCCGGGATCACCGCGCTGATGCTCGGCGTGATGCCGCCGCCGTCGAGCCCGGGCCCGGGCGGCCCGGCCTAGCCGGCAGGACCAGGCGGACCGGCCTCACCCGGCTCGCCCTGAGGGCCCTGCGAGCCAGAGCCGCAGGCGGTGACCGAACCGAACGCGAACAAGCCCAGAACCCCGAATACGAGATAGCGCTTCATCTACACGGCCTCCTCGGATGAGGCGGCTCATGTAGTACATTTCGGCACAAGGGCAAGCTGCTGAGGCTGAAAAGATGCCGTCAGCCTGGCCAACCGCGCCCGCGTTATTCGCGCATGTGCTTGCGGATCTTCCCGAGGGCCTGCTCCTGGAGCTGCCGGATCCGCTCGCGCGACAGGTTGTACTTGTCGCCGATCTCCTTGAGCGTCAGCTCGTCCTCGTCGTCGAGCCCGAAGCGCCACCGGATGATGCGCGACTCGATGGGCGTCAGCGTCGTGAGCAGCCGGCGCACCTCCTGGTTCCACTTCTGGTTCGCCAGCGAGTCGTACGGGGACAGCGCGACCTCGTCCTGCAGGAAGTCGATGAACTTGCGCCCGTCCTCGTCACCCACCGGGCGATCGAGCGAGAACGGCGTCTCCGCCCACGAGCCCTTCACCTTGTCGAGCTTCTCCTGCGGGATGCCCGTCTCGCGCTCGAGCTCCTGCAGCGTCGGATCGCGCCCCGTGCGCGCGAGCACCGCCTGCGTCGCGCGCTGGATGCGGTTGTGCGTGTCGAGCATGTGCACCGGGATGCGCACGGCGCGTCCCTTGTCCGCGAGCGCGCGGCTGATCGCGTGACGGATCCACCACGACGCGTACGTCGAGAAGCGATAGCCGCGCGTGTGGTCGAAGCGCTCGACGGCCTTCATCAGGCCGATGTTGCCTTCCTGGATCAGGTCGATGAGCGGCAGCCGCCCGCGGTTGTACCGGCGCGCGATGCTCACCACGAGGCGCAGGTTCGCCTTCACGAACTTGTTCTTCACGACGCGCGACGACGCCGACGCCTCGGTGATGCGCTCGAGGCACTTGCGGTACTGCGCCGTCGGCGCGATGTGCGGCTCGGCGGGCTTCGCTTCCACCGGCGTCTCCTCCGAGCCCTCCGCCTCCGCGTCGAGCACGCGATCGCGCTCGTCGTCGTCGGGCTCGTCGCCGAGCTTGCGCACGACCTCCTCGGCGTTGGCGATCCAGAGCCGGTCGCTGTCGGCCAGGCGAATGGCCTTCGCGAGCGACGTGCACCAGTCGCGATAGCGCTTGTCCTGCGGCCGCGTGAGCTTGCCGCGCTGCTTGCGCGCGGTCTTGAGGAGCTTCCGGATCTCGGCGATCTGCGGAAGGTCGAGAGCCTCCTCGCCCACGGGCAGATCCTTCTCCAGCGACTGCAGCGCGTACTCCGCCGCCGGCGTGTACGCGAGGATCGCGCTCCAGTGCTCGACCTCGGCGTTCTCCACGCCGATCGCCGTCTCGAGCTCCTCCTCCGGTCCCATGACCGGATGCGTCGCCATCTCGCGGAAGTAGCGGGCGAGCATCGAGTCGCCGCCGCCCTCCTCGATCTCCTTGTCGCTCGGCTGGCGCTTGGGCGCCGGCGCGTCACTGTCGCTCGACGCCGCCTCGGACGCGGGCGACTCGATCTCGAACTCGTCCTCCACCAGCTCCAGTTCGGCCGAAGGATTGGCCGACCCGATGGGCGGCGCGTCGGCCTCGAAGTCGTCGTCGATGGGCGCGTCGATCGACGCGGGGGGCTGCTCCAACGGGGGCGATGACTTCGCGGCCGCTGCGCTGCTCTTGCTCTTGCTCATCGACGTGGCTCCCTCGCTCTGTTGCGGGTGGGCACGGGACTTTCGGGCACTGCGGGACAGCGAAGCAGAGCTTGCCGGGGGCTGCGGGGCAGAGCTCTTCCTGCCTTTCCGCGATGCACCTTCCGTACCCTCGGGCGTGAGCGCGGACTTCCGCGGCGCGGCCAGCGGGGCCAGCCGCGTGCGATTGCGACTTCGAAACGCGCTCAACTTCGCCTTCGGCATTCGTCCCTGTATTGCCCGGTGCTGCGGAGCTCCTTCACCTGTGCGATGGTCGCGACCGGCCGAACCCGTCACGTCTGGCCCGTCTACGTTCGATGATAAGCGCCTCTCCCTCGTTCGGCTCGGGTGTCTTCCGGTGGTACGCCGCGAGGCTGCCCAAGGTGTTACGGCGTCCGGGGCGGCTCCTCGGCTTCCTCACGGCGTGTGGGATGCACGCGGTCGGCCACGCCTGCGTCGCGCTTTTTGCCGGGGGAATCGCGGTCGCCATGGCGCGCATGTGGGAGGTGGGGGACGGGCGATCCACCCTCTTGGGGAGCGAACGGTCACTCGGCGACGAAGCGTTTTCTCTGGCAGCGCTTGGGCTTGCGGTTCTGGCGGTGAAGGCGGCTGCAGGTGTGTACGCATCCTACGTGCAGGCACTCGTCGCCGGAGAGGCGGGAAGCGAGCTCCGCCTCGAGCTCCTCGACGCGCTGCTCGCTGTTAACCACTTGCGCCGTCCACGACACGGCGATCAGGGGGAGGACCACTCCGCCACGCCGGCGCGCGACGTCATGGCGCTCACCGAACGCGCGCGGGAGGTGGAGGTCGGCCTGAAGCAAGGGATGCTCGGAGGGGTCAGGGCGGTCGCGCAGCTCGTGCCGCTGGCGGTGGTGCTCGTGGTGCTCGCGCCGCGGCTCGCGGCGGTGGCGGCGGCGGTGCTCGCGGTGTTCGGCGTCGCGCTCGGGCGGCTGCGTGCCGGCTACCAGCGAGCGACGCGACGCGAGGCGCGCGAGCGCGAGCGCCTGCTCGAGGCGGCCGACGAGTCGGTGCGGCACGCGGACCTATGGGTGAGCTACGGCGCGCAGGCGAAGGCGCGCGGGCGCGTGGGGGCGCTCGGCGACGCGCTGGCGAGGGGCGCGGCGCGGCTGGAGGCGCGAGCGGCGGGGATGAGCGGTGCCAACGAGGTGCTCGGCGCGGCGGCGTTGCTCCTCG
>DATJYG010000821.1:0-2656 GCA_035499695.1 Polyangiaceae bacterium | reverse complement strand
TCGACCTGCACGCGCGTGTTCATCTCGAGGAACGAGAGCTCGCCCTTCTCATCCATGAGGAACTCGAGCGTGCCGAGCGACGTGTAGCCCGTCTCGCGCACGGCCTTGCGGATGACCTCCGCCACTTCCTGGCGCTTCTCGCTCGTCATCGCGGGGCTCGGCGCCTCCTCGATGACCTTCTGGTGCCGGCGCTGCAGCGAGCACTCGCGCTCACCCAGCGTCCAGACGCCTCCGTGCCGGTCGGCGAACACCTGGAACTCGATGTGACGCGGGCGCTCGACGAACTTCTCGCAGAAGACGTCGGGGTTCTTGAAGCCCGTCTCGGCCTCGCGACGGGCGCTGGCGAAGGCGTCCGGCATCTCGGCGTCGGCCCGCACGATGCGCATGCCTCGCCCGCCGCCGCCACCGCTCGCCTTGAGGATGACCGGGTAGCCGATGCGGTTCGCCTCGCGGATCGCGTGCTCGGGGCTCTCGAGCACCGTGCTGCCCGGATTGAGCGGCAGGCCGAATCGCTCGGCGTTCTTGCGCGCCTTGACCTTGTCGCCCCACGCCAGCATCGCCTCGGGGCTGGGCCCGATGAACGTGATGCCGCACTTCCTGCATATCCGCGCGAACTCGGCGTTCTCCGAGAGAAAGCCGTAGCCGGGGTGGATCGCGTCGGCTGCCGTGATCTCGGCGGCGCTGATGATGGCCGGGACGTTCAGGTAGCTGCGGCTCGCGGCCGCCGGCCCGATGCACACGGCCTCGTCGGCGAAGCGCACGTGGAGCGCTCGCGCGTCCACTTCCGAGTGGACGGCGACCGTCTTGATGCCGAGCTCGCGGCAGGCGCGCAGGATGCGGAGGGCAATCTCGCCGCGATTCGCGATGAGGATCTTCTTGAACACCTCACGCCTTCTTGATGCGGAAGAGCTTCTGCCCGTACTCCACGCTCTTGCCGTTCTGCGCGAAGATCTCGACGACCGTCCCGGCGCACTCGGCCTCTATCTCGTTCATCAGCTTCATCGCCTCGATGATGCAGAGGGTCTGTCCGGCGCGCACGACCGAGCCGACGTCCACGAACGACGGCGCGTCCGGGGAAGGGGAGCGGTAGAAGCTGCCCACGAAGGGGCTCGTGACGTCCACGAAGTCCCCGCTGGGGGCCTCCCCGTCGCGCGGGAGGGCGACGCCACCGGCCAGCTGCGGCGGCACGACGGACGTGGCCGCCGGCGACGCAACTGCAGCGAACGCGGCCGGCCCCGTCGTGGTGGACGCTGCGAGTACGCCACGCGCCCCCCGCGTCACCTTGACGCGGACGCCTCCCTGCTCGTGCTCGAACTCGGCGATGTCCTTCTCGACGAGGAGATCGAAGAGCGCCCTGAGTTTCTCCAGTTCCATCAGCGGGAGCCCAACCTACTGATGGCTGAGACTGCGGACAAGCCCCTCCAGAGCGAGCTCGTAGCTTGCCGGCCCGAACCCCGACACACGTCCGATGCACGCGCGTGCCACGCGCGAGCGCCGCCGGAAGGGTTCGCGCGCCTCCGGGTTCGAGAGATGCACCTCGACGCAGGGCAGCGCAACGGCGCGCAGCGCGTCGTAGATGGCGATCGACGTGTGCGTGTAGGCGCCCGGGTTGAGGAGCAGGCCCGAGAATCCCTCGGTTCGCGCGCCGCCGATCCAGTCGATGATGGCGCCCTCGTGGTTCGTCTGGCGCCCCTCGAAACCCGCGCCGAGCTGCTTGGCCCGCGCCTCGAGCCGCGCGTGAATCTCGGCCAGCGTGGCCTTTCCGTAGATCTCGGGCTCACGCGTACCGAGGAGCTGCAGATTCGGGCCGGAGATGCAGAGGACGCGGCTCACGTCACAATCACGCCAGCTCGGCGAGGAGGCGCGGAGCAACCGTTCGCATCATGTAGCGGCCCTTGCCGAAGTTGCCGTCGGGGCGAATCGCGACCGCGAGGAAGTAGCCTTCGCCGAGGGTGCGGATGAGCGTGATCATCTTGTCCGTCCCGATCGCCACTTCGTGCGCTTTCCCCGCGTCGAGCGACTCGGCGGCGCGCTTGATCGAACCGAGCACGACGCCGAACTCGATGCCGACCGTGTTGATGTCGAGCGGCGCGCCGTCGCGTGCGTAGCTGTCGACCGCGATGCCCTCGGAATCCATGATGAGGCCCGCGATTCCGCCGTCGGTCTTGTCGACGATCTCCCTGAGCGCCTCTTGGAACATGGTGTGTGGGGCGAGCATACCACCTTGACCCTGGCGTTGGGCGCAGTCTACTTTCCGATCCCCCTCAAATGCGCGCACGAGCCGGGGACGCCCCGCGAAACATGACGCAGAAAGTCCTGGCTCCGCGGGCCAAGGGCGGAGGCTCACTCGAGGCGGCGGAGCACGTCGAGGTCGACGTCGATCAGGTCGCGCTCGTCCGCGCTCCGGCGCAGGCGCTGGGCGCGGCGGTCGCCGCCGGACTCAAGAAGACGAGCGTCGAGGTCGCCGTCGCCTACGACGGCACGTGCATCACCATGGCCCCGCCCGTGGCCGGGGGCGCCGCAGCGCGGGCCGCCGGTCTCACGAGCGAGACGCGCGCCGTCGCGAGCGATCTCCTCGCGCGCGGCGTGCTCGTCGCGCGGGCCGGCGTGGGCTTCCCGGCGCCCGTGCACCTCGAGAGGTTCGCGAGCCCGGCGC
>DATJYG010000820.1:0-2379 GCA_035499695.1 Polyangiaceae bacterium | reverse complement strand
GGCATGCGCTTGCCCATGGTCTCGAGCAGGTTCGACGCCCACGTGCGCGTCTCGGGCGCAGCGTCGCGCCGCGCCTCGATGAGAACCGGCAGCGACCGGTCCCCGAGCGCCTTCATCTGCCGGGAGAGCTCCGGGCGCATGATGCCCGCCGCGTCGGACGCCACCGGGATCACCAGGCGCAGCGCCGGAGTCGTTCCCGCGTGCACCAGCGCTCGCACCAGGGCCGTCGTGACGAGGGCCCGCGTCACCCCCGGCTCGGGCCGCAGCTCGATCAGGGCCTCGAGCTGATCGAACGTCCCCTCCTTGCCGGCGTGCTCGCGCGCCGCCTTGATCGCCGCGAACGATCCGCCGTCGCCGCTCTTGCGCAGATCGGCGAGCTTGCGCCCGATGGCAGGTGCCGCGTCCACGCCGAGCGAGCTCACGGCCTTCGCCGCCGCACGCCGCTCGTCGATCGACCCGCTCGAGAGAGGGGCCAGCATCGAGTCCAGCTCCGCCGAAGACATCCCCCCGGATTCGATCTGGGCCGAGGCCGCCCCGCTCGCCGACGGCCTTTGGGGCACCTGCGCGGCCGCCGCCGGCGCGATCGCCATGACGGCGAGCGCGACTGCGAAGGACAACCTCATTCGGTGATGCGGAAGTCCGAGAACTCCCCCGTGTACCCGCGCCAGCGCACGTCCACGTCGTCGACCCGCGCCGCGGAGGGCCCGTGGTTGGCCCACGAGATCATCTCCTTGATCGATTCCTCTTCCCCCTCGCAGAGCATCTCGACGCTGCCGTCCGGCCGGTTCTTCACCCATCCGGTGATCCCCAGCCGGCGCGCCTCCCGCTGCGTCGCCGCGCGGAAGAAAACGCCGGTGACGCGTCCACGAATGACCACATTGACTCGCTTGGTGGACATCGACTTTCGTGGCACTTGCGTAGCGAATCATCCGCGCCTCGGCAACTTTCGCTACGCTCCGGCCTCGCCGTGGATTCCCGTGTGGTCCTGCAGGGAAGGGGGCTCCATTCGGGGTCGCCCTGCACCGTCGTCCTGCTCCGCGAGCCGGGGCCCGTGGCCCTCTCACAGGGGGGAGCGCGAGCTCCAGTGCGCGACCTGGTCGTCGCCTCCACCGCGCGCGCCACGACGGTGGAGGCCCCGGGAAGCACCCTGCGGGTCGGTACGGTGGAGCACGCGTTCGCGGCGCTCGCGGGGCTCGGAGTGCGGGAGGGGCTCGAGCTGCGCGTGGACGGGCCCGAGATGCCGCTGCTCGACGGCGGCGCGCTGGCGTGGTGCGAGGCGATCGCTCGGCTCGGTCTTCCAGCAGCATCGCCGTCCCTGCGGGTGACTCGAGCTGCCTCGTACGAGGTGGGCCCCAGTCGGTACGAGCTCGCGCCCGGGGACGCGGGCGTCGACGTCTCGGTGCACGTCGAGCTCGACTCGCGATTCGAGCCCGTCGCCCGCTGGCTCGGTGACCCCCAGGACTTCGTCTCGCGCATCGCGCCGGCGCGTACCTTCGCGCTCGCCCACGAGGTCGAGGAGCTCGCGCGCCGTGGTCTCGCGCGGCACGCCGATCCGGCGAGCGTCGTGGTCCTCGCGCCGGACGCGGTCCTCTCTTCCGGTCGCCCCTTCGCGGCCGACGAGCCCGCGCGCCACAAGCTGCTCGATCTCATCGGCGACCTGTATCTGCACGGCGGCCCGCCCGCCGGGAGCTTCCACGCCGTGCGCCCCGGGCACGCGTCCAATGCGCGCGCGATCCGTCGCGCGCTCGAGGACGGCGTGCTCGCGCCGCTATAGCGGGTACGCGAGCGTGCTCCCGAGCACCGTGACGAGCACGAGCACCAGCGGCGTCAGCACGAGGAAGACGACGAAGGTGAACCCCATCACGTCTCGCGCCTTCAGGCCGAGCACCGCGAGCGTCGGGAGCATCCAGAACGGCTGCACCAGGTTCGCGAGCGCCTCCCCCAGGTTGTAGACGGCGACGGTCCACCCGAGGTGCACGTGCAGGTCGTGCGCGGCCTGCACCACGTAGGGCGCCTCGATCATCCACTTCGACCCGCCGGAGGGCACGAACACGCCGAGCAGCGCCGAATACGCCGCCACGAGCGGCGGGAACGTCGTGCGCGTCGACACGTCGACGAAGAGGTGCGCGATGCGCTCGTTGAGCGCGGTGTACGTGATGATCCCGGCGATGCCCGCGTAGAAGGGGAACTGCAGGATCACGCCCCACGTCGCCGGTGTCGCGTCGCGCACCGCGCGCATGAGCCGCGCCGGCGTGCCGTGCATCAGCACGCCGAGCACCAGGAAGCCGAGGTTGATCGTGTTGAGGTTGAGCGCCGCCAACCGGTCGGTCGACCGCGCCATGTAGAGCGCCAGGTACGTCGCCCCCAGCGCGAACACCG
>DATJYG010000819.1:0-10905 GCA_035499695.1 Polyangiaceae bacterium | reverse complement strand
CCTCTACGCGCTCGAGCAGCTGCGGCGCGAGGAGCTCGAACGCAGCAACCGACTCAAGGACGACTTCCTCGGCATCGTGAGCCACGAGCTGCGCACACCGCTGTCGGCCATCCTCGGCTGGTCGCGGATGCTCAAGCGCGGCATCGTGACGAGCACCGAGGCCCAGGACCGCGCGCTCGAGGCCATCGAGCGCAACGCGACGCTGCAGGCCCGCCTCGTGGACGACCTGCTCGACGTGTCGCGCATCGTGAGCGGAAAGCTGGACCTCGAGATGACGAGCGTCGACCTCGCCGCCGTCGTCGACGCCGCCATCGACTCGGTGCGACCCACGCTGCTGGCCAAGGGACTCGAGGTGCGCCTCGACATCGCCAGCAGCGGCGCCTACGTGCTCGGGGACTCGCGCCGGCTGCAACAGGTGGTCTGGAACCTCCTGACGAACGCCATCAAGTTCACGCCGCAGGGCGGGCACATCGACGTGTGCCTCTCGCGCACGTCGCGCATCGTGCGTCTCTCGGTCCGCGACGACGGCGAGGGCATCGCGCCCGACGTCCTCCCGCGAATCTTCGAGCGCTTCCGGCAGGGCGACGCGAGCTCTACCCGCGAGCACGGCGGCCTCGGCCTGGGCCTCGCGATCGTGCGCCACGTGGTCGAGGCGCACGGAGGCGCGGCGAGCGCGTACAGCGAGGGCGAGGGGCAAGGGGCAGAGGTCATCGTGGAGCTCCCGCTCGGCGAGGCGGAGAGCATGCCGAACCTCCGCGCTGCCGACAGCCTGCAGATCCGTGTCTCGCTCTCGAACATGCGCGTGCTGCTCGTGGACGACGACAACGACACGCGCGACTTTCTCGCGGCGGCGCTGACCGCCGCCGGCGCAGAGCTGCGCGCCGTCGGCGACGCCGCGATGGCGTTCGACCTGGTGATCTCGTGGAGACCCGAGGTCATCGTGTCCGACATCGCGATGCCGCAGCAGGACGGCTACACGCTGATCCGACGCATCCGCGCGCTGCCGGCGGACAAGGGTGGACGTACGCCGGCGGTCGCCCTCACGGCGCTCGCGCGCCCGAAGGACCGCGTCCGCGCCCTCGCGGCCGGCTTCCAGACGCACCTGCCGAAGCCGGTGGACCCGAGCGAGCTCGTTCTCGTCGTGGCGAACCTGCGGCAACCCTGAGAGCGACTCGGCCTACTTCGCGAGCTCTCGCTCGACGAGCGGGATCCGGTCCTGCCCCCAGAAGAGCTCCTTGCCGTCGACGACCCACGTCGGCGCGCCGAACACACCCGCCTTCACGGCATGCTCCGTCGCGTCGATGAGCGCCTTCTTGACCGCCGGGTCCTGCGTCTTCGCGATCACCTCGTCGGCGCCCGGTCCGATGCACTCGCGCAGCACGGCGTCGTCGCCGAGGTCGCGGTCCTCCGCCCAGCCCGCGCGGAACGTGCGCTCGCGGTAGTCCTTGCGGCGCTCCTCGGGCAGCGCGAGGTAGACGCGCATCGGCTTGAGGCTGTTCATGGGAAAGCGCGACGGGAAGCGGAAGGGCACGTTCCAGTACGCCGCCCACCGGTGCATGTCGTCGAAGTAGTACTTCTTCTTCGCGTCGCTCCAGGTGAAGAGGGGCACGTCCGCCTGGCCGATCGCCTTGAAGACGCCCCCGAGGAGCATCGGACGCCAGACGAGGTTCGCGCCGTGCCGGGCCGCGAGGCTCTCGGCCTGCGTGCTGCCGAGGTACGCGAAGGGCGACGAGAAGTCCCAGTAGATCTCGAGCGTGTGCATGTGTCCTCACTCGTTGCGTAGGTCTCGTTCCACGAAGTGCATGCGGTCCTGGCCCCAGTAGAGGCGCTTGCCGCCGACGACGAACGCCGGCGCGCCGAAGATACCGAGCGCGATGGCCTCGTCGGTCCGCCGGCGCAGGTCATCCTTGGCCTCGGGGCGCGCGATGGCCGCGAGGATACCATCGGCGTCGTGCCCGGCGCCGGAGAGCACCGCGCGCAGCGTCGACTCCTCGCTGGGCCCGCGCCCGTCGACCCAGTACGCGCGGTAGAAGGCGTGCACGACGCGCGGATCGATCCCGCACGCCACCGTGGCGCGCAGCGCCTCGACCGTCCGGAGCGGGTGCGCGGCCGGCATCACGAGTGGCACGCCGAAGAGATCCGCCCAGCGGTCGAGGTCGCGCGCGTTGTGCGCAGCCTTTGCCGGCGAGAGCGTCGCGAAGAGCTTCTGCGGCGTGCCGTTCGCGGCGAAGACGCCGCCGAGGAGCATCGGCTTGTACGTGAGCTTCGCGCCCGTGCGTGCGGCGAGGGCCTCCACCTGCGTCGCCGCGAGGTAAGCGTACGGGCAGGAGTAGTCGAACCAGAAATCGAGCGACGACACGCGCGCGGAGCCTAGGGTGTCGCCCGCAGCCCGGCCAGGGGAGCGGGCGCAAACGTCGATCACGGTAGTTGCTTGGCTACCCCGAGGAGCACCGCGATGGCCGCGCACAGGAAGACGACGGCGCCGATGAACGGGCCACCGCTCCCCTCCTGGAGCGCGCCGCCGGCGACGCGCCTCGAGCGTGCGCCGATCACGTGGTGCAGCACGATGACGCCCGCCGCGAACGCGAGCTTCACGTGCATCCAGGGCAGGTGCAGGTACAGGCGCGGATCGTCGGCGATGCGCGCGAAGCCGAACGCGAGGCTCGACACGAACGCCGGGACCGCGAGGCGCGTGTGCACGCGGCGCGCGAGCCCGCCGATCTCGGCGCCGTCGGCCATGAAGCGGGCGCGCCCGAGGAGGAGGCACTCGGCGAGCAGGGCCCCGATCCACACGACGTTCGCGAGCACGTGTGCCGCAACGAGCGCGGTGACCAGGGGGAGCATGGGCGCCGATAGTAGATCCGGATGGGGGAAGGGCCCCAGCCGACAAACTGGGCGGTTTACTGCCGTGAACGGCGTGATACGGTCGGGCCACCAAGGAACGGGGTATCCCGCATGGCATTCTCGCGAACCTACCGCCCTGCAGCGCTCGCTACGGCCTTCGTGCTCGGCGCCGGCCTCTTCGTCGGCTCCTCGGGCGAGGCGCGCGCCGACAACGTGTCGCCCACCGGAAAGGGCATCGCCGGCGGCGCCCTGCTCGGCGGCGAAGTCGTGACGATCACCGAGGCCATCGTGGGCGTCCGGGCCGGCTGGGCGTACATCGTCGGCGGCCTCGCGGGCGCGGCGGCGGGCGGCGTCGGGGGCTACTTCGTCGAGCAGGGCACCAGCAACGGGCAGGTGCCCATGTACATGCTGGCGGGCGGCCTGGCGCTGGTCATCCCGGCGGTCGTCCTGTCGCTCGATGCCACGCGCTATCGGCCCGAGGAGGGCGCCACCGAGGACCGCACGCCCGCGGGCCCTCCCGCCGAACCCGGGGTCCCCGGCGCGAGCATCTCGTCGCCCTCGGCGGCTCCGGCACCGGCCGGCGCGCCCGCACCTGCGGCCGCCCCCGCCCCTGCCCCTGCTCCTTCGGCGCCGTCGACCACACCTCCGCCACCCCCGACGCCGCAGTCGTTCCTGGACCTGCACGAGGGGAATCTGCGCCTCGGTGTGCCTGTTCCGAGCATCACCCCGTCGTTCACGCCTCAAGAGCAGAAGACGTATGGGCTCGTGAAGAACGAGGCCGAGTTCCGTATGCCCGTGCTGCACGTCACGTTTTGAGCGTTCCCCGCGCCCACATCACCCTGTTACCATCCTTGCGTTGAGGCGCCGGGCGGGGTGTCTTCAGCGGAGCGGAGAGAATGGCACAGCGACTCGCACAGCCGGCCAAGCCGGCGGATCCGATGCTCGGCCGCGTCATCGCCGGCCGCTACCGCCTCGAGGCGCGCATCGGCGAAGGCGGCATGGGCGTCGTCTACCGCGCCCGCCACGTGCTCATCGACCGCGTCGTCGCGGTCAAGCTGATACGCCCCGACCTGCGCGGTGAGACGCACCTGCGCGCGTGGATGCTCCGCGAGGCGCGCGCCGCCAACCGCGTCGACCACGCGCACATCATCGACATC
Source organism: Polyangiaceae bacterium (assembly GCA_035499695.1). GTDB lineage: Bacteria > Myxococcota_A > Polyangia > Polyangiales > Polyangiaceae > Palsa-1150. Next base: position 6,904 of record DATJYG010000819.1, on the reverse strand, counting down.
CACGACATCGGCGAGACCGAGGAGGGCGAGCTCTATCTCGTCATGGAGTACCTGGTCGGCCAGTCGCTCTCGAGCGAGCTGGCGCGCGGCTCGATGGCGCTCGCGCGCGGCGTCGACATCCTCGAGCAGATGTGCGCGGCGCTCGCGCGCGCGCACGACCTGGGCGTCGTGCACCGCGACCTCAAGAGCGACAACATCCTGCTGACCACGCGCGGCGGCCGCAAAGACTTCGTGAAGATCCTGGACTTCGGGCTCGCGCACCTCGCGATGGACCCGCGCCTCGCGCCCAAGGGCGCCGTGTTCGGCACGCCCGAGTACATGGCGCCGGAGCAGGCGCGCGGCGAGGAGGCGACGGCGCAGAGCGATCTCTACGCGCTGGGCGTCCTCTTCTTCGAGATGCTCACCGGGCAGCTCCCCTTCCGCAGCGACGACCGCGAGACGCTGCTCGAGATGCAGCGCACCTCGCCCGCGCCGCGCCCGCGGTCGATCCGGCCGGACGTGCTCCCGTCTGCCGAGGGCATCGTCATCAAGCTTCTCGAGAAGGACCGTCGCAAGCGGTTCCAGGACGCGCACCACCTCCACGAGGAGCTCAAGACGCTGCAGCGCAGCCTCCCGAGCACGCCGTGGGAGGTCGCCGCCACGGGCGAGAACGTCGCGCCGCCGCCTCCTCCGCCGCCGCAGTCGCCGGGGGTCATCGAGTGGGCGAGCCGCGCCGCGCTCTTCTCGCGCATGGTCTCGCGCGCCTATCCCGGCGCGAACGCACCGCCCGAGGTGCAGAGCGCCGTGTCGCAGTCGTGGGACCTCGCCGCGCGCGCCACGCGACTCGAGGGCGAGGTGGCGAGCCACACGCGCAAGCTCGAGGCGCTCGAGCGACGGGGACGCGCGCTGCGCGCCGAGATCGGCCGTAAGGTCGAGGAGCTCGCGCACGAGGAGTCACGCGCGCTGCGTGATCTCTCGAGCGAGCAGGCCGAGGTGGCGCGCCTCAAGGAGGCCGTGCAGCAGGCCGAGCGCAACGCGACGCTGGCGAAGCAAGCGGCCGACGCGGCGGGCGCGGGTGGCTCCCAGCTCCGCGCGATCTACGAGAAGGCCGGCGCCGCGGGGGCGTTCGTCGACGCCAAGCGCGACCAGCTCAAGGAGCACGAGCAGAAGGCCACCACGAAGGACTCCCAGGCGCGCGACCTTCGCCGCCAGATCGAGGAGCTTCGCGCGCAGCTCGCCCGCTACGCCGAAGCGCTCGAGGAGGATCTCGCGAGCGGCAGAGAGAAAGTCGCCGCGCGCACCCGCGAGGGCCTCGCGTACGAAAAGGCGTTCAGCGACGTCTCGACGCTGCTGCTCAACCACCTCAAGGGCAAGCCCGAGGCGCGCGACCTGCTCCAGGAGCTCATCGCCGCGATGCACGGCCAGAGCGGCTCGAGCCCCCAGACGAAGACCGAGAGCCGAACGCCCTGACCGTGCATCGACCGCGCGTCCGCTACGCCTTGGGAGGCGTGACGGCGGGCGTCGGCGCGGGCGGCGCATTCGGCTCCTCGTGAGCCTTGCGCGTCGCTTCGCGCTTCTTCACGGCCTCCGCCTTCACCTCCGCCGTCGCCGGCTTGCGAGCCGGGCGGGGCTCGAGGCCGAAGTCGGCGAGGGCGGTGGCGTCGGCGTCGAAGTTCGCCCGGATGAACGTCACCAGCGCCTCGAACAGCGCGATGAGCGGCGGCATCTTGGCGTTCTCCGTGTCGACGGTCACCCTGGCGGCAGCCCGTGCCGCCACCACCGCCGAGCGATTGTCGACCAGGGCTTGCATGCCCGTGATCGCGTCGTCGACGGTGATGGTGATCGCGCCCCCCTTCAGCGTGAGCTTCTGGCTCCCGTTGGTGAAGCGCTTCTTCATGCCCGCGATGAGTTGCCCCGCGCGGGCGGCCCGTGTCGTCTTTCCTACTTTGGTCTTGGTCGTCATGATGATTCTCCTCGGTCACGAGGTCCCGAGATTGGGGCCTCTACCTACCAAGTCGTCGCGAGAGGCCGTTTCCTGACGAACTTTTTTCGAAATCGACAAAGCCGAGTGATTCCGCACGGCAGGCATCACCCTTCCCGGTGGAGGGACGCATCCTTCCAGGTGGATGCGGACGCCCTTCGTGGTGGAAGGACGAGCGTTCGAACTCGAAGCGCTCGCGAACACCCTGGATCCGAAGGCAATCGCAACGTGAAAGACGCGCCCTTCCTCTCGGGTCGATGCCCGGGGCACGGACCGCGCGGGCGCGCATGACGCCGAAACCGGTGCCGGTTCCGGGCGTTGCACGAGCGCTACCCGACGGAAGGGGGTGTCCTTCCAGCGTGCCCCGCCCGTCCTTCCACCAGGAAGGGCCTACGGAAGCCCGCCGCTCAGTTGTGCGTGCCGGCGTTTCCGTTCGCGCCCTGGAGGCTACCGCCGCCCTGACTGCCGCCGAGGCCTGCCGTTTGCGGCGTGCACGTGTTGCCGTTCGGCGTGACCGTCCCGCTGCCGCCGAAGACGTACCAGCAGTAGGAGTCGCCTCCCGAGCCGCCGCCGGCGCTGCCGCCCGTGCCGCCGTTGCCGCCTTTGGTCCCCAGGCCGGCTGGCTCGCACGTGCTCTTCGCCGAGATGGTGCAATCGCAGATGCCGGAGTGGCAGACCGGGCCGCACGTCGTGCCCACGGTGCCCGCGGTTCCGGCCAAGCCCGTGTTTCCCGTACCCGCGATACCGCCGGCTCCACCGTTGCCGCCGTTGCCGCCCGCTCCGGGGTTCTGCTTGCCGCCGTTCAGCGTGACCGAAGCGCCCGACACGAAGATGGCGACGCTGCTGCCACCGCCGCTGCCCGGAGTCCCAGGGCCGGAGCCGGTTCCCGGGTTGCCGGCGTGTCCCGCGGTGTTGCAGCAATTGGTGCTCTCGGTGATGCACATGCCCGATCCCGATCCGTCATCGACGCAGGGGTCGGTGACGCTCATGCACACCTGGCCCGCCGGCGTGGTGCCGCAGTTTCCGTTGCCGCCGCCGCTTGCGGGGCCTCCGGAGTTCGGCGCGTACCCGCCGGCCGCCGTGTAGGTCCCCGCGCTCGCGCCCGCGCCATTCGATCCAGCGCCGCCGTTTGCGCCGTTGGACGGGGTCGCGCAGTTGCCGGTCCCGTTGGTCCCGGCCGATCCGGTGCTGCCGGACCCTCCCGCTCCGCCAGCGGCCATGTTGATGTCCACGGTGTCGAGCACGAGGGCCGTCCCGGTCCCGTTGGCGTTGATGCCGAACAACGACTGTCCGGTGGCCGCGCTCGAGATGCTCGCGATCGTCAGCGTGTCGAGCGTCGACGTGCCCGAGTAGCTCGCGATGACCGTCGTCGTGGTCCCGGCAGGCGCCTGGATGACGGCGCCCGTCTCGGGGTTGGCGACGCACTGGGCCGTCCACGTGCCGCCCGTGTCGAGCCATCCGCCCTGGATCGTGATGCCCGACGGCAGCGTGACCTGCTCGGTGTACGTCCCGTTCGCGAGGTAGATGATGTTCTTCGTCCCGGCCGACGACGAGATGGCCGCGAGGCCCAGCGCGATCGTCCCGCAGGGCTGCGACTCGGACCCGCACGCGCCGCCGGCGCCTCCCGGAGCGACGAAGACGCCCGCGGTGGTGTTCGGCGCCGACGGGATGCACCCGCCGTTGCAGGGCACGTAGCCCGAGTTGCACGCGTACCCGCACGTCGTGCCGCTGCACGTCGGCCCCGCGTTCGGGGGCACGGGGCAGCCCATGTCGCACGTTCCGCTGCAGCAGAAGGCGTTGGTCCCGCACGACGTCGTGTCGTTGGCGTTCCCCATGGAGACGCACTGCTGCGTCCCGGTGCTGCAGTCGTACGTCCCCGCCAGGCACGGGTTGGCCAGCGTGCACGAGCCGCCGGCGGTGCACGCGACGCACTGACCGCCGTTGCAGACCATGTCGGTGCCGCAGGCGGTTCCGTTGTTGGCCTGCGTGCCCTTGTCGGTGCACGACGGAGTGCTCCCGGAGCAGTCCAGCGAGCCGTTGTCGCACGGGTTCGAGGTGGGGACGCATGCGGCGCCGTTCGTGCACGTCGTGCACGTGCCGCTCTCGCAGACCTGGCCCGTCCCGCACGACGTTCCGTTGACCCCGGGCATGCCGGTGTCCATGCAGACCGACGCGCCGGTCGAGCAGTCGGTCTTGCCCGTGTGACACACGTCGGTGGGCGTGCACGTGGTGCCGGCGGTGCAGGGCGAGCAGGTGCCGTTGTCGCAGACCTCGTTGGTGCCGCACTTGGTGCCGTTCGACACGTTGCCGGTGTCCTTGCACGAGGACACGCCGTTCGTGCACTGCGTGGTGCCCGTGTGGCACGGGTTCGTCGGCGTGCACGCAGTGCCGGAGGTGCACTGGCCGGCCTCGCCTTGCATACCTGTGTCGCCGCCGGAGTCCTTCGTGACGCCCCCTGAGTCGCCCGTGTCGCCCCCCGAGTCGCCCGTGACGCCCGGCGAGTCCGGTCCCGCCTCGCCGTTCACGTCGCTCGTCGCGTCCGATCCGCCGTCGTCCCCCTCGACCTCGAACTTGCCCAGGAGCGACGTACAGCCCGTTCCCAGGACGAAGAACGCGACGACGGATAGAGAGGCGAGTACAGACCAGCGCATCCCCCGAGCCTATCCGACCCCAAGCATCGGAAGGAAGGCAGACTCCGCTTGGAACGTGCTCGCGAGCGGCGCGTCAGAAGGTGCCGGCAGCGCCGGCGGCTCCCAGCCCGAGCACCGGATACACGTGCAGGCCCGTGGAGGCGGGCGCAGCTGATCCGGAGGTCAGGTTGGGGTGCAGCACGAGGAGCAAGGCCCCGGCCGCGGCGCCCACGCCGCCCACGATGAAGCCCACCGTCGAGATGGTCCCCAGCGTGTTGTAGTTGTCGACCTTCGACTGCTGGTCCGAGTGACAGACGCCGGCGCTGTTGCACGCGCTCGAGAGATCCGAGTGCACGCCCATCGCCATCGCGCCGGTCACGCCGCCGGTGATGAGGCCCGCCGCGCCGACGCCGAAGGCGACCCACGGCCAGATGCCCGGTCCACCGCCCGCCGCGCTCGGCTGCTCGGGAGACGCGCCCGTCGCCGGCGTCGCGCCCGCGCCGTCTGCGGGCGGCGGCGCGACGGCAGGCGTCAGCACGGCGTTCGGATCCTTCTCCAGCGTCACCGGAGCGTCGACCGCGCCTCCCTCGGGCACGTCGACCTTGAGGTCCACCGGCTTGTATCCGTCCGCCGTGACGTGCAGCTGGTGCGATCCCGGATTCGCCGGGCGCTTGACGCCGAGCAGCGCGGCGTTGACGGGCGCGCCGTCGAGCGCGACCTGCATGTTGGGGGGCGACGCCTCTCCACCGGCCGTCTTGATGCTGATGGTGACGTTGCCGATGCGCGGCGAGACCGTGTCCACCTCCTGGCGGGCGTCCTCGAGCGCCTTCTGGAAGACGGGCGGGCTCCCGGGCGCGACGCCCTCGCGGACGATGCGCTTGTACGCCTCCTGCGCCTCGAGGAGCTTCCCCTCGCCGGCGAGCGCGCGCGCGAGACCGAGCAGGAGCGTCGGCGCGTGGACGAGCGTGTCGGCTCGCCGGAACTTGTCCTCCGCGGTCTTGTAGTCCTTGGCGTCGAGCGCCGCCTGTCCGGCCTCGCCGAGCTGACGCGCAGCCGCGCGATCGGCGTCCGCCTGGGCGTACGCGGACGACGCGAAGCTACCGCCGATGGACAGACCCGCGACGACGCCGAGGACGAGGTGGATCCTGCGCATGCTCCCGAGCGTACCGCAGTCGGCTCACGGGAGCTTGGCGTTCAGGAACGCCTTGAGCTTCACCAGCGTCTTCGGGTCGCGCGTGAAGCTCGGGATCTGGTAGCCGGTCGACCACGCCTGCACTTCCTGCAGGAACTGCTTGCGCGTGGGCTCCTCGGCGACGATGTCCTCGACGGTGCGACCGCGGGCGGCGCCCTTTCGCAGGCCCTTCACGTACGTCTCGAGGCGGGCGTAGTCGTCGCCCAGGAAGTCGTGCACGGCGCGCGCGTCCTCGGCGAGGCGCTGGACCGCGCCGTCCTTCAGGTCGGCGCGAGACGCGGCGGCGTGGCCGCAGGCGACGCGCAGGACGAAGCAGTCGTCGAGGAAGCCGAGGTCGTCGATGCCGTCGGGGATCAGATCGAGCGACTTGAAGATGTAGTTGAGCCCCGCGACGAGCGAGCGCGTCGCCTCGTCGTCGGTCGCGTGCTTGGCGAGCGTGTCGCCCACCTGCGCGGCATCCTCGCCGAGGCTGCGCAGCCACTGGGGGAACATCTCGAGGAAGCGCGGGTCGAGGGCGGGGTCGCTCATGGGCGTTGCTCCGAGCGGGAGACGCTACCACAAGGGTCAGTTCATGTGACCGAGCGACCAGCCCAGGAGGAAGCCGGCGACGAGCGCTCCCGCGACGAGGATGACGACCAGGGCCGGCGCCACGCCGCTGCCGCGCCCGGGGCCACGGCCGATGATCGGCAGGTCCTTGGAGGGGAGCGTCTCGCTGGCGGTGGCGGCCGCGACCACCATCACGTGCGGCGGCGGATCGGTCACCGGCTGCCCGGGCTGGGCGCTCGCGAGCGTGCCACCCGGGGCCTTCTCCGCCGCACCCTCGGGCGCAGCGCCCGGCGAGCCGGCGGTCATGACCGGCGCACCGCCTCCGCCGCCGTCCATGCGGGCCGTGCTGGGCACGCCCGGCCCCCTCTGCGGCGCGAAGATCGAGGCCACCTCGGGCAGCCGGCTCAGGGCATGGCCGCCCCGGGCGTCACCCGGGCTCGATGCGGCGTGCGGCGCAGCGGCGACGAGGGCGCGCGCCATCTCGAGCGCCGTCGGGAAGCGCTCCTCGCGGTTCTTCGAGAGGGCGCGCGTGACGAACGCGCTCAGCGGGGCCAGCGCAGGGTCGACGCGCTCGAT